>NZ_CBFHPP010000018.1:21785-42530 GCF_965657785.1 Lentibacter sp. | reverse complement strand
CTTTTGGGTCTGGCTTTCGACGCCTTTCGCACCGTCAATCACCATCACCGCGGCGTCGACGGCTGTGAGCGTGCGATAGGTGTCTTCGGAGAAGTCCGAGTGGCCGGGTGTGTCTACAAGATTGAAGCGCAAGCCGCTGAAATCAAACGACATTGCAGAGGCCGAAACAGAGATTCCACGGTCCTTTTCCATCTGCATAAAGTCCGAGCGGGTGCGGCGGGCTTCGCCCTTGGCGCGCACTTGTCCGGCCATCTGGATGGCGCCCCCATAGAGGAGGAATTTTTCCGTCAGCGTGGTTTTGCCAGCGTCGGGGTGCGAGATGATCGCGAAGGTCCGACGGCGGGCAATTTCGGGCGGGAGCTTGGGGCGGTTTGAAAGGTCTGTAGCCATGAGCGCGCGTATAGGTAACGAACGCGACTTTGGCAAGAATGCTTGCGATTCTAGGGGGGTGAAAAGCGTGCACAGGGCGTGCACCCCCCGTGCACCCCCCAAACAGGCGTTCGCAGGTCTCGCAAAAGGTTAACAGCTTGATGTCAGGCTGCCTCAAAATAACGTGAGGTGAGACATGACACAGAGTTTGAAAGCCAAGGCCGAGCGCGAAATGATGATGGAGCTGCGCGCGCTTCAGGAGGGGCTGAAGGCAGAGTGGATCGACACGGCGCTGCCAGAGGACTGGTATGGGCTGGACGATAGGCCGATTGCGCGGGCTAAGACGCGGGTCACGGTGCGGCTGGACGCGGATATGGTGCGCTGGTTTCGCAAGATGGGGCCGGGGTATGGCGCGCGGATCAATCAGATTTTGCGGCTCTACTGGCTAGGCCTCGCCTCGGGAAAACTGCGCTCGCATTGGGACGACAACACCCATGTGCCGCGCTTTGAGCGCTATATGGAGGCCAAGATCGCCAGTCAGATTGCGCTGGCCGCGCGGCTACGGGACACTGAGGCACAGGCTGAGAGCGGGACCGAGGCGGAGGCCGAGAAGACTTAATTGCCGCGCGAGGCGCGCAGCAAGAGTTCGGCCGCGTCGGGGCGGCGCAGCAGGCTTGCGCCAACCTCGAATTCGCCCTGCGCGCGGCTCTTGTGGCCCGAGGGTGCGCCAGAGAGCGCTTCGGCGATATGGGCCGGCAGGGCCGAGCGGGTGCGCGGCTCCATCAGGAGGGTTTCGGCGGCAATGCCTTCGGCAAAGACGATTTGATGCGCATCAAAGAGGATCTGGTAGTAGTCCACAAAGCCGCCTTCCTGCCGCGTGACGCTCTCGCCATTGACGAGATCGCGGGCCTTGAGGAGGACTTCGGCCCGACCTGCGCCGAGCCTGTCTTCGCGCTGGTAGACAAAGAGGCGGTGATCCGGGGAGACGAGCAGGTCGTTTTCGTTGTGAAGGGTGCCTTTGCGGATCAGAACGGGGGCAAAATCGCCTATGGAGCGGACGGTGTGATGCCCGATCCAGCGTAGGGTCTGCGGGCCGTCGTCACGGGTGAGCAGAGTGTCGCCTATTTTGAGCGTTTCGACAGCGCGCTGCTCGCCTGTGGCGAGGCTGAGGCGGGTGCCGCGTGTGAAAGAGGCGCAGGCGAGCTGCGAAAAGCGCAGGGGCGCAGATTCGGTATCTATTCGCACGAGGCGGTAGTCTTCTTTTGGCCGAAGCGGGGCCAGCGGCATGGCGTAGACCTCGGCGACATGGCCCAAGTCGGTGACTTCCACAAGCAGGAGCACTTCTATGGCGTGGCTTTTGCTATCCATCAGGGTGAGGCAGCTGTCGAGCACGACAGTGGCCCCGATCTGGCCTGTTTGGGTGTTTGAGGCGATACGAAACTGGCCGTTTTGAAGGGCGTGAAGGCTTAGGCGCAGGGGCATGGCCTTTGGGGCGAGCTGGTAGAAATCATCGAGCATGAGGTCTGCCGCGAAGCTCAGGCTGTCGCCAAAATTGGCGCCACTTGAGACCGGCAGCATCGGCGCGGGATAGACTTGCAAGGCTTGGGCCGTTTCACTCATCACTCAGGATACTCTTTATATCGGGGACGTCCCCAAGCTCTAGTATAGGATTTGGGCAAAAGCGCGGCAAGTCTGCGGCTCTGCTCTGGCCTTTGGCGGCGATTTGGGGTTTTGTGGTGCGAAACATTTAGGAGAGCGCGACATGGATTTGGGAATTGCAGGTAAGAAGGCGCTTGTTTGCGCATCCTCCAAGGGCTTGGGGCGCGGTTGTGCCGAGGCGCTGGCCGAAGCGGGGGTAAACCTTGTCATGAACGCGCGCGGCGCGGAGGTGCTTGAGGCGGTTGCGGCGGATATTGCTGGAAAATATGGCGTCGAGGTTATCACTGTGGCCGCGGATGTGACCACAGACGAGGGGCGCGTAAAAGTGCTGGCGGCGGCGGGGGATGTGGACATCCTTGTGACCAATGCGGGCGGGCCGCCTCCGGGGATGTGGACCGACTGGGGCCGTGACGATTTTGTGGCGGCGCTGGATGCCAATATGCTGACGCCGATTGCTCTGATGCAGGCGCTTGTGCCGCATATGCAGGCGCAGGGCTGGGGCCGTGTTGTGAACATCACCAGCCAGTCGGTGAAAGCGCCGATTCCTGTGCTGGGGCTGTCAAACTCGGCGCGTGCGGGGCTGACCGGCTTTGTGGCGGGCACGGCGCGTCAGGTTGCGGCCTCTGGTGTGACGATCAACAATTTGCAGCCTGGCATTCATGCGACAGATCGGGCTGTGTCTTTGGATGCGGGCGTGGCGAGTGCGCAGGGGATCAGCTCTGAGGAGGCGCAAAAGCAGCGTGAGGCGACCATTCCGACGCGGCGCTATGGCACGGCGGAAGAATTTGGCGCAACCTGCGCGTTCCTGTGCTCCCAGCACGCGGGCTTTATTGTGGGCCAGAATATTTTGCTGGATGGTGGCGCTGTTAACTCCACTATGTAAGCCATTGTAATCAAGTATTTTTGCGCGCTGGAGGCTTTGGAATAAGCGTCTGGCGCGCAAGGTTTTTGAGCACTTCGACGCCGAAGGATTCGCTGCCGTGTTTGCCGTCTTCATGGGCGAATGTGGCGGGCAGTGCGCCTGTATTGTCGGCCATATCGCTGTTGGGATCATAGAGCGGCAGGCCACGGGCGCGGATGAGCTGGCTCAGGGCGTCATTGAGCGCTGTGAGCAGCGGTTTGGCTTCAAACTGGGGCGGTGTGACCACCACGAGCGGCGCTTGGGCGGCGATTGTGGCGAGACCGTCCAGCGCCTCGGCGCGCGCCTCTGCGAGCCAAGCGGCGAGAAAGGCTGGCGAAAGCTGTGTTTCGGCAGATTTGGAGGGGACGTGGCTGAGCCCCAGCTTTTTCATGCGCATTTCGGTCAAAAACTGGGAGCTGTGATAGCCGATACTGGCAATCACGGGCGTGCCCGAGAGAAGCGGGTTGGGATGCGCGGCCTCTTGCTGGAAGCTCTCGATCTTCTGGCGGGCGCGAAAGCGCTCGCTCGTCAAGGTTCCGTCGGCGGCGAGGCGCATGACGCCGTCGCGCCAAGCGGCGGCGGAGGTGGCGAAGCTGAGGCACTCATAGCCAAGGGCTGTCGCGCCAAGGGCAAGCGCGCGGGCGTGGCTGTCACCGACAACAATCACGCGGGTCATGGTTTGGCTCCCGGATCAAGCAGAATTTCTTCGCAGGCCAGCTCTTCGGCGGCGGCCTCTGCGGCGACGCTGGCGCGGTGACGGGCCTCGGCCTCGTCTTTGGGGAGGATTTTCTTGGAAAACCGCATCCCGCGAAAGAAGTGCTCCATCACGAGGGCCACGCCTTCGGGCGCGACCGAGCGCATATTGGGCGCAAAGAACTGGGCGCGGGTCGGGGGCGCGGCGATGATCTCGTAGCTTGGGAAGTAGTCGACATCGGCGGCCATATCCGCGAGGTCGCCCGCGACGGCGCGCAGGACGGACTTGGAATATTGGGTGGCGAGCAGGACATGAGACCCCGTGGCGGTTGCGGTGAGGGGCACGGGGGAGACTGTGAGCAGGATTTTGATTTTGGGATTGAGCGCGCGCAGCCCGCGAATCGCCGTTTTCATCGACTTCAGGATCGCGGGGTAGCGGTAATTGACGAAGTTGTGTTGGGACGGGTCATAGGTGCCCGCAAGGGTTCCGGGGCAGAGGGCATAGGGCTGGCCTGTGTCGCTGTGCTCAAAGCCTTCGGTGAGGCCCATGGTGAAGACAAAGACCTGCGCCTCGCGCACCGAGCGGCCAAAGGCGCGGGCTGTGGCTTGGAGCATCTGAAGACAGTCGGCGCGGGTGTCAAAGCCGTCTGGCTCGATTGTCGGGCGCAGGCTGTCGCGGAAGCGGCCTTCGTTTTCCCAGATTTCGATTTCAGCGCAGCGCTCAGGGTCTTGGGCGAGGGCGACCCAGAGCTCGAGCATTCGCGCTGTATAGATATTGGCGGTGCGCGAGGAGTAGACGCCATAGCCAAACCGCGCCGCCAGCGCGGGCGAGGCAGAGGCGGGGGCGGGCTCGGCGTTGACCCATGGTTTGCCGTTGGCTTGCACGGCGCGGGAGATGTGCTGGGCAAAGCAGCTGCCATAGGTGGCGAAGGCGGCATTGGCGGGGAGTTTCCACTTGGAGCGGAAGAGGCTGTTATAGCCCCAGATGCCTGTTTCGGCGACGGCGGTGCGCCAGAAGGCAGAGGGGGGCTGGGAGGAATAGGGGGTGTCACTCATAAAACGGCCTCAACTTTTACAACAGTTTCGGGCATCGGCCATGCGCGGTCAAGCGCTTGAATGCGTAAGCTTTTTATGGGCTGTAAAGAAGTTATTCATCGAAAAGAATATGACGGTATACAAACGCGATTAAATTCAATATTGTGAATAAGACTAAAAACAGGGAGGCGAGATTCGATGTCAGAAAGCTCGGGAATGAAGGCGCCATCGCGCCGCGCTTTTTTGAAAGCGGCGGCAGCGGCGGTTCCTGCGGCGGCAGTGGCCGGCGCAGCGCGTGCGGATGATCCGCTCATTACAGAAGTGCAGGAGTGGGCCTCAGGCCTTGGCGCGGGGGTCGATGAGACGCCCTATGGCCTGCCGATCCAGTATGAAGGCGATGTTGTGCGCCGCACTGTTGAATGGCTCACGGCGGATCAGATCAGCTCGATCAACTTCACGCCGATCCACGCGCTTGACGGCACGATCACGCCGCAGGGCTGCGCCTTTGAGCGCCATCACTCTGGCGCGATCGAGCTGAAGAAAGAAGATTATCGTTTGATGATCAACGGGTTGGTCGACCAGCCTTTGGTCTTTACATACGAAGACCTTGAGCGCTTTCCGCGCGAGAACCATGTCTATTTCTGCGAATGCGCGGCGAATACGGGCATGGAATGGGCCGGTGCGCAGCTTAATGGCGCGCAATATACCCACGGTATGATCCATAATATGGAATATACTGGTGTGACTCTGCGCACGCTTCTCAACGAGGCGGGCCTTGGTGCGGCGGGTGACCTGAAGGACAAGTGGGTTTATGTGGAGGGCGCGGACGCCTCGTCCAATGGCCGCTCTATTCCTATGGAAAAAGCTCTGGATGACTGCCTTGTGGCCTTTAAGGCCAATGGCGAGGCGCTGCGCATGGAGCACGGCTACCCTGTGCGCCTTTGTGTGCCTGGCTGGGAAGGCAATATGTGGGTCAAATGGCTGCGTCGCATCGAAGTGACGGACGCCGCTGTGGAAAGCCGCGAAGAGACCTCAAAATACACCGACACGCTGGCCGACGGCACGAGCCGCAAGTGGACATGGGAGATGGACGCGAAATCCATCATCACAAGCCCCAGCCCGCAGATGCCGATCAAGCATGGCAAGGGCCCCTTGGTGATCACTGGTCTGGCATGGTCGGGCCGTGGCGCGATTACGCGTGTGGATGTGTCCAAGGACGGCGGCAAGACGTGGGAAACCGCGCGCTTGGCCAAGCCGGGCGAGAAAATGGCGCTGACGCGCTTTTATCTTGATACCACATGGGACGGGGAGGAAATGTTCCTTCAGGCCCGTGCGATGGATGAGACAGGCTATGTCCAGCCGACAAAAGACGAGCTGCGCGAGGTGCGCGGTGAAAACTCGATCTATCACAACAACTCAATCCAGACTTGGTGGGTTCAGCCAAACGGGGAGGCAGACAATGTCGAAGTATCTTAAACTGACAGTTGCGGCCCTTGCGCTGGCTGCGGCCAGCCCTGCGGCGGCGGAGAAATTCGGCCTTGGCCGTGCGGCAACAGACGCCGAAGTCGCGGCGTGGGACATTGACATCCACCCCGATGGAACGGGCTTGCCCGAAGGGTCGGGCGATGTCTGGACCGGAGAAGAAGTCTTTGCAGAGCAATGTGGCGTTTGTCACGGCGATTTTGCCGAAGGTGTGGGCAACTGGCCCAAACTTGCCGGCGGCAAAGGCACGCTAGACCACAAAGACCCGTTGAAAACTGTTGGCTCATATTGGCCATATCTTTCAACAACTTGGGACTATGTGAACCGCTCTATGCCTTTTGGTGCGGCGCAAACGCTGACGGCGGACGAAGTCTATGCGATTGTGGCTTATATCCTCTTCTCCAATGACTTGGTGGATGATGATTTTGTCTTGTCCAAAGAGACATTTCTGGACGTAGAAATGCCCAATGCGAACGGGTTTATCATTGATGACCGGCGCACCTCGGAGGCGCATTTTGTGCGCGAGCCTTGCATGACGGACTGTAAGGACAGCGTTGAGATCACCAAGAATGTTGTCTTTAAGGGCGATCCCAACTCACCTGACGACCCTGACGCAGAGCCAGCCGCAGTGGAAGCTGTTGTGGAGGAAGCGGCAGCAGAAGAGGCTGCGGCCGAAGCTGTGGTTGAAGAGGCAGCGCTGGATATGGAGCTTGTGGCCGAAGGCGAGAAAGTCTTCAAAAAGTGCAAGGCGTGTCACCAAGTGGGCGAGGGCGCCAAGAACAAGACCGGCCCGATCCTGAACGGTGTTGTCGGGGCGCAGTTTGGTCATATTGAAGGGTTCAAATACTCGAAGACACTGGTTGAGATGGGCGAAAGCGGCATGGTTTGGGACGATGCCAATATGGCGGCTTTCCTGACCAAGCCGAAAGACTTTATCAAAAAGACCAAAATGTCTTTTGCAGGTCTTAAGAAGGAAGAAGATATTCGCGCCGTGACCGAATATCTGAGATCTTTCCCGTAAGATTTACCAATGGGGGCGCATTTTCTTGCGCCCCCGTTTTGTCGCGGGATAATTTTGTGGCATACTGAGTGGCAAGAACCTTTGGGAGGAGGGGCAATGCTGACCAGACGACAGTTTACACTGACAGCTGCGGCGGCCTTCGGAGCCGCGGGCGCGGGCTTTGCGGCCGAGCTGGGCGAGGACGGCTTGCACAAGCAACCGTGGTTTCTAGACAGCTTTCTCGAGCTCGGCGATGATCTGGCCCAGGCCGCTGATCAGGGCCGTCATCTTATGATCTTGTATGAGCAGAACGGCTGCCCCTATTGCCGCGAGTTGCATGAGGTCAATTTCGCGCGCCCTGCGCTGAGTGACTATATCAAGGCGCATTATGACGTGATCCAGCTTGATATGTTTGGCGCGCGTGAGGTCCTTGATTTTGACTGGCAGGCGCATGAAGAGCGGAATCTGGCCGCGAAATGGGGCGTGAATTTCACCCCCACAACGATATTGATGCACAATTCGAACGCAGGCGCGGAGAGCCTTAGCGCGGCGCAGAGCTTTCGGATGCCCGGCTATTTGAAGCCGTTTCACTACCTCGCGTCGCTTGAGTTTGTGGCGGAGCGCAAATTTGAAGAGCAAACCTTCCAGCGCTATTTGCAGGACAAGTTTGCAGCATTGGAGGCAGAGGGACTTGATCCAGACGTTTGGTAAGGCCTTGGTTTTTGTGGCGCTTGCGGGCGCTGCGGGGGCTGAGGACATCGGGGATGCAGAGCGCGGTGCGAAGGTGTTTCACCAATGCACCTCCTGTCATCAGATCGGCTATGGGGCGGAGCACCGTGTGGGGCCGCATCTCAACGGGATTTTTGGCCGTGTGGCGGCGGCTTTTACTGAAGAGTATAAATATTCCAAAGGCTTGCGGCGCGAGGGCGAAAACGGGCTTGTTTGGGATTTGCGCACGCTTGACGCCTATATCGAGAACCCCAAGGCGCTTGTGAGTGGCACGCGGATGAACATCCGCGGGATCAAAGACGCGCAGGCGCGGGCCGATCTCTTGGCCTATATGCGCAGCTTTTCGGAAAGCCCTGCCAATATTCCCGAAGCCGAGCCGACAGGGGTGCCCCGCGAGGTCGAGCTTGCGCCCGAAATCCTCGCGATTGTGGGTGATCCTGAATATGGCGAATATCTCGCCAGTGAATGCTCAAGCTGCCATCAGGCCAGCGGCGGGGACGACGGCATCCCTGCGATCACGCAGTGGCCCGAGGAAGACTTTGTTGTGGCGATGCACGCTTACAAGCGTAAGATCAGGCCACATCCTGTGATGCAGATGATGGCGGGGCGGCTGAGTGACGAGGAGATTGCCGCGCTGGCGGCATACTTTAAGAACCTAGAGTAAAATACTGATTTAACAGGGAGAACGAAAAAATGAAACTCAACAGAAGAGCCTTTATCGGAACCGGCGCAGCGGCGGCCACGCTTTTGAGCGCGCCACACGTGCGCGCAGCCGGCGGCGGCGCTGGCAAGGTGATTGTCATTGGCGGCGGCGCGGGCGGAGCGACCGCGGCGCGCTATCTGGCCCGCGATGGCAAGGGCGAGATTGACGTCACGCTGATCGAGCCGAGCCGCGCTTATTACACCTGCTTTTTCTCAAACCTCTACATCGGCGGGTTTCGCGAGCTGAGCTCGATTGGCCACTCTTATGGCGGATTGGCAAATGAGGGCGTCAATGTGGTGCATGACTGGGCGATTGATGTGGACCGCGCGGCCAAGACTGTCACCCTCGCGGGCGGGGCTGTCTTGCCGTATGACAAGCTCATTCTCAGCCCCGGGATCGACTTTGTCGACGGCGCTGTGCCCGGCTGGGACGTGAGCAAGCAAAACAAGATGCCCCATGCGTATAAGGCGGGGTCACAATCGGAGCTTTTGAAAGCGCAGGTCGAGGCGATGCCGGAAGGCGGCGTTTTTGCCATGGTCGCGCCGCCCAACCCGTTCCGCTGCCCTCCCGGGCCGTATGAGCGCGTCAGCATGGTGGCTCATGTGTTGAAAAAGACAAACCCGACGGCGAAAATCATTGTTGCGGACCCCAAGCCGAAGTTTTCAAAGATGGGTCTGTTTCAGGAAGGCTGGAGCACGCATTATGCGGGCATGGTGGATTGGATCGGCGCAGATTTTGGCGGCGGCAACGTAGAAGTCAATGCTGACGAGATGACCGTGAGCATTGACGGCGAGGTGACCAAAGTCGACGCCTGCAACGTTATTCCTGCCATGAAAGCGGGACGGATTTGTGAGATTGCCGGTGTGAACGAGGGCAATTGGGCGCCGGTGATTGGCCATACCATGCAGAGCCGTGTCGATGAAAACGTCTATGTGCTGGGGGATGCGACGAACCAGGGCGATATGCCCAAGTCGGGCTTCTCGGCGAACTCGCAAGCCAAGGTCTGCGCCATGGCTGTGCGCGGGGCTTTGACGGGCAGCAAGGTCTTCCCTGCGAAGTTCTCCAACACCTGCTGGAGTCTGATCGACACCGACGATGGCGTCAAAGTTGGCGCGACCTATGAGGCGACGGATGAAAAAATCGCCAAAGTGGACGGGTTTATCAGCCAGACCGGCGAAGACGCCGCCTTGCGCAAGGTCACCTATGAGGAAAGCATTGGGTGGTATGCCGGGATCACGGCGGATATGTTCGGAGCTTAATTCTGGACTTAAGGGGTATCGGACTGTGCTTTGCACAGTCCGACCGGGTGAGGGGGCGCTGCCCCCTCACACTCCCCCGGGATATTTTTAGAAAGAAAAAGACTGGGCTGTTTTGGGCGCGATCTGGGGTAAAGCCGGTTGCAAACTTCGCGGCAGAGCCAGTTGCAAAGCCTGTGGCTAGCTCCAGCTGACGCGGTAGCTGCGCGGGGTGCGGTTGTAGCGTTCTTTGAAGCGTTTGGTGAAGTGGTTTGAGGAGGAGAACCCTGTGGCCACGGCGACATCGGCGACTGTCATATTGGTTTCTTTGAGGTAGGCGAGGGCGCGGGCGAGGCGGATTTCGAGGTAGCAATGCATTGGCGGCTGGCCGATGTGGCGCAAAAACAGCCGCTCGATCTGGCGGCGGGAAACGCCGAGCTCTGTGCAGATATCAGACATGGAGAGCGGGTCTTCGACCTCGGCGCGCATCAGGTCGAGCGCGGCGAGCAGATGGGGATTGCGCGAGCCGATGGCGGCGCTTGCGGCCGTGGTTTGCGAGGATTTGGAGCTGGTGGCGCGCCCGTGCAGGCACATATCAGCCACGACGGCGGCGAGCTTGGGGCCGTGGCGGCGCTCCATCAGGGCGAGCATCATATCAATGCTGGCGTTGCCGCCGCCGCAGGTGATCAGGCCTTTGTCGATTTCATAAAGGCGGTCTGTGGGCTCAAAATCGGGGTAATCTTCGCGAAAGCGCTGCTGGTTTTCCCAGTGGAGCGTGAAATACTGGTCTTTGATCAGGCCTGTGGCGGCGAGAGCGAAGCTGCCTGTGCAGATGCCGCCGAATTTACGCCCGAAGCGCGATTCGCGGCGGATAAAGGACAGCACGGGTTTTGAGATATTGCGCTCGGGCTCGACCCCGCCGCAGACAAAGCATTGCGCCCCCGCGGGCAGGGGTTCGAGCGGTTTGTCGGGGGTGATGCGCATTCCGTTGGAGCAGGTGACGGGGGCGCCTGTTTCAGACAGGGTATACCAGTTGTAAAGCGGTTTTTCTGTGATCTGGTTGGCGATGCGAAGCGGCTCGATGGCGGCGGCGACGGCGAGCATTGTTGTTTTGGGGAGCAGCAGGAAGTGAAACGTATCGGTTGTCCCGTCAAATTCGACATCAAAATGCGCCGAGGAGCCTTTTTCCACAAAAGAGCGCGGGGTGTCGGACATTTTTGTGCCTTTCGCGGGGAATGAGGGCCGTTAAACTGCCGCCTTATACCAATCGGGGGCAGTTTCAAGCAAGCTGATCATGGGAATTCGTCCCGAACGGCCTTGCAGCCCTTGGAACGCGCCACTAAGACTCTGTTAGCAATGATCCGATATGGATCCCGTGAGATGTAAAAGCAGGCAGGATAAGATGACAGACCCGTATGAAACTTACATGAACACGCTCGTACCGATGGTCGTTGAGCAAACGAGCCGTGGCGAGCGCGCCTATGACATCTTTTCGCGCCTTCTCAAGGAGCGGATCATCTTTTTGAACGGGCCTGTGCATGACGGCATGAGCAGCCTGATTGTGGCGCAGCTCTTGCATCTTGAGGCGGAAAACCCCTCAAAAGAAATCAGTATGTATATCAACTCGCCCGGGGGCGTGGTGACGAGCGGGCTGTCGATTTATGACACGATGCAATACATCAAGCCCAAGGTCAGCACGCTTGTGATCGGGCAGGCGGCGAGCATGGGCTCGCTTTTGCTCACTGCGGGCGAGAAGGGGATGCGCTTTAGCTTGCCGAACTCTCGCGTGATGGTGCACCAGCCTTCTGGTGGCTATCAGGGGCAGGCCTCTGATATTATGATCCACGCGGAAGAGACGCTCAAGCTCAAGCGCCGCTTGAACGAAATTTATGTGCACCACACGGGGCAGACATTGACCGATGTGGAAGCGGCGCTGGAGCGCGACAAGTTTATGAGCCCCGAAGAGGCCAAGGACTGGGGATTGATCGACGAGATCGTCACCAACCGCGACAAAGCGGGCGAGGCTGACGCCTAGGCAGCGGGCTGCCTTGGGGCGAATTTGCGATTGTGGCGCGGCGCGGGCTGACCTAAGCTGAACCACAGCAGACGAAATGGTGGGGCCTTTGAGCCTTTGCCTGAAAGACGACGGCCAGAAAGGGCAAACGGATGGCGACGAATAGCGGCGGCGACAGCAAGAACACGCTTTATTGCAGCTTTTGCGGCAAGAGCCAGCATGAGGTGCGCAAGCTGATTGCGGGGCCGACTGTGTTTATCTGTGATGAATGCGTTGAGCTTTGTATGGATATTATTCGCGAAGAGACCAAGGGCAGCAGCCTGAAGTCGAGCGAAGGGGTTCCGACGCCACAAGAGATTTGTGGTGTGCTGGATGACTATGTGATTGGTCAGGCGATGGCCAAGCGCGTGCTCTCTGTGGCGGTGCACAACCACTACAAGCGCCTCAATCACGCCCAGAAGGGCGGGGACATCGAGCTGAGCAAATCCAACATCCTGCTGATTGGCCCGACGGGCTGCGGCAAGACCTTGCTGGCGCAGACGCTGGCGCGGATTTTGGATGTGCCGTTTACCATGGCGGATGCGACCACGCTGACCGAAGCGGGCTATGTGGGCGAGGATGTTGAAAATATCATTCTCAAGCTGTTGCAAAGCTCGGAATATAACGTCGAGAAGGCGCAGCGCGGGATTGTCTATATTGACGAGGTCGACAAGATCACCCGCAAGTCTGAAAACCCCTCGATCACCCGCGATGTGAGCGGCGAGGGGGTGCAGCAGGCGCTTCTCAAGCTGATGGAAGGCACCGTTGCCTCTGTTCCGCCACAGGGCGGGCGCAAGCATCCGCAGCAAGAATTCCTGCAAGTGGACACCACCAACATCCTGTTTATCTGCGGCGGGGCCTTTGCGGGCCTTGACCGGATCATCAAGCAGCGCGGCAAGGGCTCTGCTATGGGCTTTGGCGCGGATGTGCGCGACGAGAGCATGGTGGGCATTGGCGAAACGTTCAAATCGCTTGAGCCGGAAGATCTGCTCAAGTTTGGTCTGATCCCCGAGTTTGTTGGCCGTTTGCCTGTTTTGGCGACGCTGGAAGACCTGGACGAAGACGCGCTTGTCACGATCCTGACCGAGCCGAAGAACGCGCTTGTGAAGCAATACCAGCGCCTCTTTGAGCTGGAAGATGCGCAGCTAACTTTTACTGACGATGCGCTGAGCGCGATTGCGCGGCGCGCGATTGAACGCAAGACAGGTGCACGCGGCTTGCGCTCGATCCTTGAGGATATTTTGCTCAACACGATGTTTGATTTGCCAGCGCTTGAGAATGTGCAGGAAGTTGTTGTGAATGAAGAGGCGGTGACCTCTGAGGCGCAGCCGCTGATCATCTATGCGGACCAGAAGAAAAAAGAGGGCGCGGCGAGCTGATCGCCTGCGCTTGAGTGAGAGAAGACAGCCCCGTTGGTGTGACGCCAGCGGGGTTTTTCTTTTGGGGCGCGCGCGTCTCTGCCCCTGTCAAACGGGACGGCTTTTGGAAAATTTAGGCGAAGTTTTACACAGCAGGGCGCAAATGGCGCAAGCGAGGCTGGACCTTGGCCTGAAATTGGGCCATATCTCATGCAAGTTTTGCGGAGGCTCTTATGGGCATTTTGAAATCTATCCTGCGAGTGGCCACATGGTGGAACGGCTCGACGCTCAACACCCAGCTTTACACCTGGCGTAAGGGCACGCGCGTTGGCGAAGACAGCCAGGGCAATGTCTATTACACCAGCCGCGACGGCAAGCGCCGTTGGGTTATGTTCAATGGCACGGTTGAGGCCAGCCGCATTGATGCGAACTGGCACGGCTGGCTGCACCACACGTTTAAAGAGACGCCAACCGATGCGCCACTGCCTCATAAGGCGTGGGAAAAGCCGCATGAGCCAAACCACACCGGCACGCCGCTGGCCTATGTGCCTGAAGGGTCTTTGCGCCGCGCCGCACCCAAAGAGCGCCGTGATTATGAGGCTTGGGCTCCTGAATAGGGGCGGATTGTAAATGTCTGAAAACACAACAGAAGTATTGGTGGGCGGCGCGGTTTTGGCGGCTGCGGTGGCGTTTGTGATCTATACGGGCCAAGCCACAGGATTTACGGGCCAAGGCGCGGGCTATCCTTTGACAGCGTCGTTTCGCTCGCTTGAGGGCGTGACTGTGGGCACCGATGTGCGCCTTGCGGGGGTCAAAGTCGGCACGGTGACGGGCGTTGCGCTCAACCCGGAGACTTACCGTGCGGACACGACATTGAGCGTGGCTGCAGGCGTTGCGATCCCTGATGACAGCGCTGTTGTGGTGAGCCAAGAGGGGCTGTTGGGCGGCAACTTTGTTGAGATTATGCCCGGTGGCTCGCCGTTTTTCTATGAAACGGGCGATGAAATTCTGGATACGCAAGGCTCGGTTTCCTTGATTTCCCTGTTGCTCAAGTTCGTTTCGGGCGGCGCGGGGGGCTCGCAATGAAGCGCGCCCTTGCCGGCTTTGCGCTTATGATTGCGGGCACGGCGGCTCTGGGCGAGCAAGCCAGCCTTGGAACAGGGGCGATTTTGCGCGGCCTTGATAAAGTCAACGGCAAGACCACCGACCTTGATATGGGCAATGGAACCTCGCTTGCGTTTGGCCGTCTGGTCGTTTCGCTTGGCGAATGTCGCTATCCTGAGGGCAACCCTTCGGGGGACGCTTATGCCTTTGTCACGATCCGCGAGACGGGAAAATCCGAGATGGTTTTTTCAGGCTGGATGATCGGCTCTTCGCCTGCGCTGAGTGCGCTCGACCATCCGCGCTATGACGTTTGGGTGACGCGCTGCAAGACGCAGTGAGGGTCTTGCGCGAGGTCTATGCAAAAGAGATCGGCTTGATGGTGCAGCGCTTCGGCGAGCTGGGCGCGATAGCTTGCGCGGCTGATTTCAACACCGCCGAGGCTGGCGAGATGGGGCGTGAGAAACTGGGTGTCAAAGAGTGTGAAGCCCGTGCGCGATAGGTGATCAACCAGATGGGCGAGGGCGAGTTTGCTACCGCCTGTGGCGCGGCTGAACATACTTTCGCCAAAGAAGGCGCGCCCGAGGGCGATGCCATAGGTTCCGCCGATGAGCGCGCCATCTTGCCATATTTCAAAAGAATGGGCGAAGCCAAGCGCGTGCAGGGCGAGAAACACCGCCTCTATCTCGGCATTGATCCATGTGTCTTCGCGGTCGGCACAGGCCAGTAGGACGGCGTGAAAGTCCTGATTAATTGCGGGTGTATAGCCGCCTTTCTTCATCTGCCGCGCAAGGCTGCGGGAGATGTGAAAGCCGTCGAGAGGGAGGACGCCGCGCTCGCGCGGATCGACCCAGAAGATCTCTGGATCGTTGCGCCCTTCGGACATAGGAAATACGCCCGAAGCATAGGCATGAAGCACAACTTCGGGCGTGAGGCTCATGCCTCGGAGAGGTTTGTTTCGAGCCAGTGTTCCAGCCAGTGGATGTTGTATCCGCCTGAGAGGACATCTTCTTCCTGCAAGAGCGCGTGGAAGAGCGGCACTGTCGTGTCAACGCCATCAACGATCAGCTCGCCAAGCGCGCGGTTCAGACGGGCGAGCGCTTCGGGGCGGTCGCGGCCATGAACGATGAGCTTGCCGATGAGGCTGTCGTAATAGGGCGGGATGGAATAGCCGTCGTAAAGCGCGCTGTCCATGCGCACGCCGAGGCCGCCCGGGGCGTGAAACTGCGTGATCTTGCCCGGGCAGGGCGAGAAATTGGGCAGTTTTTCGGCATTAATGCGCACTTCGATGGCGTGGCCGTTGATCTTGAGATCCTCTTGCGTGAAGGACATCGGCTTGCCTTCGGCAACGCGGATTTGCTCGCGCACCAGATCGACGCCGAAGATGGCCTCGGTGACGGGGTGCTCGACTTGCAGACGGGTGTTCATCTCGATGAAATAGAACTCGCCGTTTTCATACAGGAATTCGATCGTGCCCGCGCCGATATAGTTGATATCGGCCATGGCGTCGGCGCAGACTTTGCCGATTGCCGCGCGCTCTTCAGGGGAAATTGAGGGGCCGGGGGCCTCTTCAAAGACTTTCTGGTGACGGCGTTGGAGCGAACAGTCGCGCTCGCCCAAGTGAACGGCGCGGCCTTTGCCGTCGCCAAACACCTGAATTTCGATGTGGCGGGGCGTGGTGAGGTATTTCTCGATATAGACTTCGTCATTGCCGAAGTTCGACTTGCCCTCGGCGCGCGCGGTTTGGAAAGCAGAGGGCATATCGGCGGCGGTTTGCGCCACTTTCATGCCTTTGCCGCCGCCGCCTGCTGTGGCTTTGATAATGACTGGATAGCCGATCTCGGCGCCGATGCGCTGCGCGTCTTCCAGAGTGGCAACGCCGCCGTCAGAGCCGGGCACAACGGGCACACCCAGTTTGATCATGGTTTCTTTGGCGGTGATTTTGTCGCCCATGACGCGGATGTGCTCGGCTGTCGGGCCGATGAAGATCAGGTCGTGGTCTTGGACGATCTGCACAAAATTGGCGTTTTCCGACAGGAAGCCATAGCCCGGGTGAATCGCTTGCGCGCCTGTGATTTCGCAGGCGGCAATGATCGCGGGGATCGAGAGGTAGCTCTCTGTGCCCGCAGGCGGGCCAATGCAGACGCTTTCGTCGGCCATGCGCACGTGCATGGCGTCGGCGTCGGCGGTCGAGTGGACTGCGACCGACTGAATGCCCATTTCGCGGCAGGCGCGAATGACCCTCAGGGCGATCTCACCACGGTTGGCGATAAGGACTTTTTCAATCATGTCAGGGCCTTATTCGATAATCATCAGGGGAGCGCCGAACTCGACAGCGTCGCCATCAGAGACCAGAATCCGCTTCACTGTGCCCGACTTGGGGGCGGGGATGTGGTTCATGGTTTTCATGGCTTCCACAATCAGGAGCGTGTCGCCTTCGCTGACTTGCTGGCCGACAGAGACAAACGACGGGGCGCTTGGCTCTGGTTGAAGATAGATCGTGCCGACCATCGGCGAGTTGACCGCGCCGGGATGGCTTGACGGATCTTCGGCGGGGGCAGCTGCCGCTGCAGGGGCAGAGGCGGCAGCCGCAACAGGCGCGGCCGCAGCAACTGGCGCTGCAATCTGTTGCACCACTTCGGTTTTGCGACTGACGCGGACATTGAGGCTGTCGTTGTCGCCATATTCACGCTTTACGTTCAGCTCGGTGAGGTCGTTTTCACCCAGAATTTTCGCCAGTGCCTCGATAAAGGCCACATCGGTGTCATGAGTTCCGTCTTTTTTTGTCATCATGTCCTCAGGTATTGGCTCCGCAGTTTACGAAGCGTCAGGATTTGGGGCCTTATAGGCGAAGTGGGCGGGCGTGAAAAGCCGCATATCAGGGGCTATGTTTGAAGGTTTTTCGCGCGATTGCGAGGGGAAATTATGGCTCACAGGGGCATTCCCGAGAGTTTGGCGACCAGTTCGGCCAGTTTGCGAGCGCGAAACTTTTCTTGCAGGCGGGCGCGGTAGACCTCGATTGTGCGATAGCTGAGGCCCAGCTCGCGGCCTATTTCTTTGGAGGTGAGGCCACGGCACGTCAGAATGGCGACTTCGCGTTCGCGCGTTGTGAGGGCGACGAGCGGGCGCTCTTGGGAGAGGTCGGCAAAGCTCCAGACGCCGCGCTTGAACGGGGCATCAGGCGTCAGGCTCTGGCCGCGCACGCGGCACCAGAACAGCGTGCCATCGCGGCGACGCATCACGCGCTCGTCGGCGTAGCGGCCTGTGCTGCGCATGGCCTCAAGCCCGCGTGCGCCAATACGCTCGTAGTCTTCGCGGCTGGGATAGAGCGCCTCAAGGGGAGAATCGACATAGCTGTCGGGCGTGCCGCCGAAGACTTCGGCAAAGAGCGCATTGGCGGATTTTATGATGCGGTTTTCCAAGATCACCAGCCCGATGGGGGCGTGGGTAAAGGCCAGATCTGAGGGGGTCTGCTGCGTCATGTGGAGAGAGTGCCTGCTTTTTAGGCGCACAGCAAGAGGACGTAGAACTACAGCATTGCGGGGGCGCGTGGCTTGGTGCTGAATGTGATCAAGTTTGGGAGGACGATATGAATATTGCTGAGTATCTTTACCGCACGGCTGTTTTGACGCCAGAGCGGGAGGCGCTGTTTTGGGGCGAAGATTGCTTCGCTGATTATGGCGGATTTCTTCAGCGCGCGGGGCAGGTGGCGGCCTGGCTGACGGCGCAGGGCGCAGGCAAGGGCGCGCCTGTCGCAATTTTTATGAAGAACCTGCCTGACTATCTGATCGTGCAATACGGTATCTGGATGGCGGGAGCGATTGCTGTGCCGATCAATGCGAAGTTGCACGGGCGTGAGGCGGCGTGGATTATCGAGAATGCAGAGGCTGGGCTTGTGTTTTGTGACACGAGTCTCGCCAGCGCGTTGCAGGAGGCGGGCACGACGGCGCAGCTTATGGATGTGCAGAGCGCAGGCTATGACGCGGTGCGCAGGACTGAGCCGTTGGCGCGGCCTGTGGCTTGCGCGGCGCAGGATCTGGCGTGGTTGTTTTACACCTCGGGCACAACGGGGCGGCCCAAGGGGGTGATGATCACCCATGCGATGCTGCGCTCTATGGCGCTGTGTTATTTTGTCGATGCGGATCAGGTCACGCCTGAGGATGCGGCGCTTTATGCCGCGCCGCTCAGTCACGGGGCAGGCATTTACAACATTATGCACGTGATGGTTGGTGCGCGCCATGTCTGCCCGCGCTCGGGCGGGTTTGAGGAGGCTGAAATCTTCGCCTTGGCGGCGCATTTTGGCCGCGTGCATATGTTTGCGGCGCCGACCATGGTCAAACGGATGACGCTGGCGGCGAAGGCTGCGGGCGTAACAGGCGAGGGCTTACGCAGTGTCGTTTATGCGGGTGGGCCGATGTATACGGCGGATATTATTGAGGCGGTGGCGCATTTCGGGCCTGTGTTTTTACAGATTTACGGGCAGGGCGAGTGCCCGATGGGGATTACGGCGCTGTCCCGCCACGATGTGACGGACCGTAGCCACCCGAACTGGCGCGCGCGGCTTGGCTCTGTGGGGCGCGCGCAATCGGCTGTCGAGGTCAGGATCGGGGGCGCGGATGGCGCAGAGCTTGAGCGCGGCGCGGTCGGCGAGATCATGGTGCGCGGGGACACGGTGATGCCCGGCTATTGGAAAAACCCCGAGGCCAGCGCCAAGACGCTTGTGAACGGCTGGTTGATGACAGGCGACATGGGCAGTATGGATGCTGAGGGATATGTCACGATGCATGACCGCTCCAAAGACATGATCATCACAGGGGGGAGCAATGTTTACCCTCGTGAGGTGGAAGAGGTGCTTTTGGAGCTGCCGGATGTGGAGGAGGTCAGCGTTGTGGGGCGGCCGCATCCCGAGTGGGGCGAAGATGTGGTGGCTTTTGTTGTGATGGCGAAAGGGGCGGTGCTTGATCACGTGGCTTTGGATGCGCAATGCCTTGAAAATATTGCACGGTTTAAGCGCCCCAAGGCGTATTTTGCGCTCGATGAGCTGCCCAAGAACAACTACGGCAAAGTGCTTAAGACCGAGCTGCGCAAGCGTCTGGAGGAGATGTCATGAGCGATTTGAGCGGGAAGACGGCCTTTGTAACTGGGTCTGTGCAGGGGATCGGCCTTGCGATTGCCAAGGCGCTTGGCGGGGCGGGCGCGCGGGTTGCCTTGCATGGTTTGGCCACGCGCGAGGAGGCCGCAGCGGCTTGCGCCGAAGTGACGGCGGCAGGGGCGTGTGATGTGCGGTTTTTCGCAGGGGATATGTGCGATGTGAGCGCGATTGAGGGTTTGATGCGCGATGTGCGGGCTTGGGGAGAGGTTGATATTCTGGTCAACAATGCTGGCATCCAGCACACTGCGCCGCTGGCCGATATGCCGCGCGACACATGGGAGGCGATTTTGGCGATCAACCTCTCGGCGGCGTTTCACACCATGCAGGCGCTCATGCCCGTTATGGCGGCGCGCGGCTTTGGGCGGGTGATCAATATTGCCTCTGTGCATGGGCTTGTCGCCAGCAAGGATAAGGCGCCTTATGTGGCGGCGAAATTTGGCTTGGTGGGTCTGAGCCGTGTGGCGGCGCTGGAATATGCGAGCGTGGGAAGCCGTGACAGCGGGGGTGTGACAGTGAATTGCATCGCGCCCGGCTGGACGGAGACCGCAATTATCGAACCTCAGATCGCGGCGCGCGCAGCGGCGCATGGCGGCGACCGTGCGGCAGGGATTGCGGCGCTTTTGCGCGAGAAACAACCCAGTCAGCGCACCTCGGACCCCAGCGAAATCGGGGCCTTGGCGCTCTGGCTTTGCGCGGCTGTGGCCCACAACATTACAGGCACAACCATTCCTGTGGATGGTGGCTGGACAACGCAATAGGCTTATTCTTTGAGTTCTTCCTGAAGGTCGGCCAGTTCTTGGGCAAGATGCATCTCGATCAGATAGGCGGCTGTGGATGTGCCTGTCGGAATGGTCTTGCGCGGGGGTGCAGCCTCTTTGGGAGGGTTTTCCAGCATCACGCGTGTGGATGTGGCGGCTGTGGCCTGGCGAACGGCGGTTTGCAGCTCGTTCTTTGCAACGGGCGCGACGGCTTGCGCCTGCGGCTGGGCAAGGCGCTCGCTCAGGGCTGTTGCTGTGGCGCTACGCGCTTGAGGCGCGGCGCCGAGACTTTCTACAAAGGACATTTTATGGCTCCGAACATGGAGCCCCCACCAGAGACGAGTGTCTGCGGGAAACACTAACAGAGCGTTAAGGAACGGGGTTTGAGTAAAATGCACTTCAAGTTGGTGTCCAATAGGTTGGTGTCCAATGGCGCTGCGCGCCATCGGACCCGTTTGGGGGACGCTGTGTGGGTCTATTTGGGGGGACGCTCCCAGACGCAGGAGAAAGGGGGGGG
>NZ_CBFHPP010000018.1:14980-21775 GCF_965657785.1 Lentibacter sp. | reverse complement strand
GATATTTTTAGAAAGAGGAAGGGGGGGATGGATTTTTTGGGGGAGGGGCAAATCGGAGGGGGGGAGGAAAAAAGAACCGCGCCAGAGAAGGTTGGCGCGGTTCTGTTGTGTTTGCTTTTGGTCCTGAGTGCGCTGTGCGTCAGGCGCGGTTCATGCGGTTTTCGATCAGCTCTTCGACCACCGAAGGATCGGCGAGTGTGGAGATGTCGCCCAAGGCGCCATAATCATTCTCGGCGATCTTGCGCAGGATGCGGCGCATGATTTTGCCCGAGCGGGTTTTGGGCAGGCCGGGGGCCCATTGGATCAGGTCAGGGGAGGCGATGGGACCGATTTCTTGTCGCACCCAGTTGCGCAGCTCTTTGCGCAGCTCCTCCGTTGGCTCGGCATCATTCATCAGAGTGACATAGCAATAGATGCCTTGGCCCTTGATCTCGTGGGGATAGCCGACCACGGCGGCCTCGGCCACGGCGGCGTGGGCGACGAGGGCGCTTTCGACTTCGGCTGTGCCCATGCGGTGGCCTGAGACGTTGATCACGTCATCGACGCGGCCTGTGATCCAGTAATCGCCGTCTTCGTCGCGTTTGCAGCCGTCGCCGGCGAAGTAATAGCCTTTGTAGTCGGAGAAATAGGTCTTTTCAAAGCGCTCGTGATCGCCCCAGACAGTGCGCATCTGGCCGGGCCAGCTGTCTTTCATGCAGAGCACGCCCTCGACGGGGTAGGTGTGGATTTCGTCGCCTGATGTTGGCTCAAGCACCACGGGCTGCACGCCGAAGAAGGGCTTCATCGCCGCGCCTGGCTTTGTTGCGTGGGCGCCGGGCAGAGGCGTCATCATGTGGCCGCCTGTTTCGGTCTGCCACCATGTGTCCACGATCGGGCAGCGTCCGCCGCCGACGACATCGTTATACCAGTTCCAAGCTTCGGGATTGATCGGCTCGCCGACTGTGCCCAGAACTTTGAGTGAGGAGAGGTCGCATTTTTCAACGAATTCATTGCCTTGGCCCATGAGGGCGCGCAGGGCCGTGGGGGCTGTGTAAAACTGGTTGACCTTGTGCTTTTCGCAGACCTGCCAGAAGCGGGAGGCGTCAGGGTAGGTCGGTGTGCCTTCAAACATCAGCGTTGTTGCGCCATTGGCGAGGGGGCCGTAGACGATATAGCTGTGGCCTGTGACCCAGCCGACATCGGCGGTGCACCAGTAGATGTCGCCATCGTGGTAATCAAAGGTGATTTCCTGTGTCATCGAGGCCCAGACCAGATAGCCGCCCGAGCAGTGCACCACGCCTTTGGGCTGGCCTGTGGAGCCTGAGGTATAGAGGATGAAGAGCGGGTCTTCGGCGTTCATCTCCTCAGGCGGGCAGTCGGCGGAGACTTTGGCGATTTCGTCGTGATACCAGAAATCGAGCCCGTCGCGCCAAGCGACCTGATCGCCTGTGCGCTTGACGACGAGGCATTTTACCTCATCTGTGTCATGCAGGAGCGCTTGGTTGACGTTGTCTTTGAGCTTGGTTTTACGCCCGCCGCGGGGGGCGTGGTCGGCTGTGATCACGACTTTGGCTTGGCAGCCATTGACGCGCGCGCCGAGGGCGTCAGGGGAGAAGCCCGCAAAGACGATTGAGTGGATCGCCCCGATCCGTGCGCAGGCGAGCATCGCATAGGCCGCCTCGGGGATCATTGGCATATAGATGATGACGCGATCGCCTTTGACCACACCCATGTTTTTGAGAACATTGGCCATTTTGCCGACGTGGCCGTGCAGCTCGCTATAGGTGATGTGCTGGGCGGGTTCGCTGGGATCATCGGGTTCGAAGATGATGGCGGTTTGATCGGCGCGGGTGGCGAGGTGACGGTCGACGCAGTTTGCGGCGATATTGAGGGTTCCGTCCTCAAACCATTTGATGTCGATATTGCCCGGCTCAAAGGAGGTATTTTTCACTTTGGTGAAGGGTTTGATCCAGTCCAAACGCTTGCCGTGCTCGGCCCAGAAGGCCTCGGGGTTGCTCACGGAGGCGGCATACATTTCGTCGTATTTTGCCGCGTCAACATGGGCGCTGGCGGTCATGGAAGCGGAGGGGGCGTAAGTTTTGGACATAGCGGTTTCCCATTTGTCTTTGTGGTGTGACGGCGTTTGATGCCCCGCCCGCTGCGATTGCAGAGACGGGCGGGGCAGGGAGAGGCCTTAGATGGCGAGATACTCGGCGCGCAGCTCGGCGTTTTCGAGCACTTCGGCGGCGGAGCCGTCAAAGACGATCCCGCCTGTGTCAAGGATCACGGCGCGATCTGCGAGCTCAAGCGCGCGCACGGCGTTTTGCTCCACCAGAATGGTTGTGATGCCTTGCTCTTTGATGATGCGCAGGGTCTTTTCGATTTCGTCCACGATCACCGGCGCGAGGCCTTCATATGGCTCATCAAGCAAAAGCACCTTGATGTCGCGCGCAAGGGCGCGGGCGACGGCAAGCATCTGTTGTTCACCACCAGAGAGCGTGACGCCCTCTTGCTTGCGGCGCTCTTTGAGGCGCGGGAAAAGCTCGTAAAGACGGTCAAGTGACCAGCCGATAGGGGGCGCAATCTGGGCCAGCTGCAAGTTTTCCTCAACTGTCAGGCCAGGAATGATGCAACGGTCTTCTGGCACAAGGCCAATGCCCGCTTGGGCCGCTTGGTAGCTTGACATGGTGTGAAGCGGCTGATGGTCCAGCCAGATTTCACCATGGGTCACTTGCGGTGCGTCCATGCGCGCAATCGAGCGCAGGGTCGAGGTTTTGCCAGCGCCGTTACGGCCAAGGAGGGCGAGAATTTCGCCTTCATGGACGTTGAAGCTGATGTTTTGCACAATATAGCTTTCGCCATAGTAGCTTTCCATGCCCCAGATCGAGAGATAGGCGGGGGCGGTTTCAGCAAAGTTTTTGCCTTTGGAGAAGTCTGGTTTGACGTTCATCTGAGGTCTCCCTTATGCCGCTTCGCCGAGATACGCTTCGCGCACTTTCGGGTGGCCTTTGATGTTTTCTGGGTGGTCTTCGACCAGCGGTGTGCCCTGTGCCAGAACGGTGATCCGATCTGCCAGCGAGAACACCACGTGCATATCATGTTCGATGATCGCGATGGTGATGTCGCGCTCTTCCTTGATCTGCTTCAGAAGGTCGATGGTGTTGTTGGTGTCGGCGCGGGCCATGCCAGCTGTTGGTTCATCCAGCAGCAGCAAGCGTGGCTCTTGGCTGAGACACATCGCGATTTCGAGGCGGCGTTTGTCGCCCCGTGACATCGAGGAGGCTTGCATACTGCGCTTGTCGGCGAGGCCCATGTCCTCAAGCATTGCTTCTGCTTTTTCGACGATGTCTTTTTCGCTCATCATGCCTTCAATGGCGTGCATACGGAAAGCACCATCACGCTTTGCAAACACTGGGATCATCATGTTTTCCATCACCGAGAGATCGGAAAAGATTTCTGGTGTCTGGAACACACGTGAGATGCCCATCTGATTGATCTCAAAAGGCTTGCGACCGAGGACCGACTGACCGTCGAACATCACGGAGCCTGTGTCGGGGATAAGTTTTCCGACAAAGACGTTGAGCAGGGTGGACTTGCCTGCACCGTTGGGGCCGATAATGGCGTGGCAGGTGTTCTCTGCCACGCTGAGGTTGACTTCGTTCAACGCTTGCAGACCACCGAAGCGCTTGCCGACGTTCTTGACTTCAAGAATTCCCATTGGAGCTTTCCTTATTCTGCAGGTGTTGATTGAGCGGTGTCTTCGGGCGTGTCTTTACGCTTGAAGAGCTTCGCGATGCGCTGGCCGCCTTCGACAAGTCCGCCGGGCAGGAAGATAACCACGAGCATGAAGATAATGCCGAGGGTCAGGTGCCAGCCTTTGCCGATGAAGGGGTAGATCAGCGTGATGATAAAGTCTTCAAGCCCGTCTGGCAGGAAGGCAAACCATGTGTGCAGGATGTCCGAGTTGATCTTTGAGAGGATGTTCTCCATGTATTTGATCAAGCCAGCGCCGAGCACAGGGCCGATCAGCGTGCCTGCGCCGCCGAGGATCGTCATCAAAACAACTTCGCCTGAGGCGGTCCAGAACATACGCTCAGGGCCAACTTGGGTGTCCATTGCGACCATGAGACCGCCTGCAAGACCCGCATACATACCCGAGATCACAAAGGCTGCGAGCGTGTAGGGGCGAGCATTGAGGCCTGTGTAGTTCATGCGCTGTTGGTTTGACTTAACGGCGCGCAGCATGAGGCCGAACGGCGAGCGGAAGATACGAATGGCGAGGTAGAAGGCACATATCATGACAATGGCGGCGAGGTAGTAGCCCGCATTGAAGGTAAAGAGCCAGTTGCCAAGCGAGAGTTCGGCACTTGAGCTCATGTTCAGGCCAAAGATATTGGCGCGGGCCTGTTCGCCAGCTTCCAGAGCGCCATCGAGGATGCGGGCATCCGCGAGCTTGAGCTGGAGGCCGGTTTCACCACCTGTGATCGGTGTGAGAACCGAATAGGCCATGGCGAAGGACATTTGTGCAAAGGCCAATGTCAGGATCGAGAAGTAGATGCCCGAGCGACGCAAGCTGACGTAGCCGACGATGAGGGCAAAGAGGCCAGCGATCACAACCGCCATGACCATAGCTGGGATCACGTTTGTTGTGAGCAGTTTCATCATCCAGATCGCAGCGTAGGAGCCGACACCGAGGAAGGCGGCGTGTCCGAAGCTGAGGTAGCCTGTGAGACCAAAGAGGATGTTGAACCCGATTGCGAAGATCCCGAAGATCACGAAGCGCTGCATCAAGTCGGGATAGCCCGCATTGAACTGGGCAAGGCCCGAGCCTTCTGGGAAGGGGTTGAGAATGAACGGTGCGAGCATCGTAAGGCACACCACGATCATGAGGAGATTAAAGTCTTTTTTGTCTAGTCCGAGCATGGCTTAGTCCTCCATCACGCCTTTGCGACCCATAAGGCCACGTGGACGCGTGAGTAGAATGATGATTGCGACCAGATAGATGATGATCTGGTTGAGACCTGGGAGGTATTCGAGAACGATCGCCATAGAAGCGAAGCTTTCAAGGATACCGAGAAGGAAACCTGCGAGCACAGCGCCGGGGAGGGAGCCCATCCCGCCGACAACAACCACAACGAAGCTGAGCACAAGGAAGTCCATGCCCATGTGATAGTTCGGGGAGTTGATGGGCGCATACATGACACCTGCAAGCCCCGCCACGGCGGCCGCGATGCCGAACATGATGGTGAAACGTTTGTCGATGTTGATGCCCAGCAGGCCCACTGTTTCGCGATCAGCCATACCCGCGCGCACAACCATCCCGAAGGTGGTGAACTGGAGGAAGGCAAACACCGCGCCGATGATGACGGCGGCGAAGGCGAAATAGACAAGGCGCCAGTAGGGGTAGATGATCGTGTTGGCATCAAAGCCCAGAAGCGCGCCGAAATCGAAGCTGCCAGCGAAGACGGCTGGCGCGGGTGTCGGGATCGGGTTTGCGCCGTAGTAGTATTTGATCACTTCCTGCAAAACAATCGCGAGGCCGAAGGTCACAAGGATCTGGTCGGCGTGAGGGCGCTTGTAGAAGTGTTTGATCAAGCCGCGCTCCATGGCGTAGCCCACAAAGAGCATGACAGGGATCGTGAACAGGAGCGACAGCGGCACGGCCCAGTCGATGATGGCATCGCCTGTGGCCTGTCCGAACAAGTCATAAATATGGGGCACCTCGACTTTGAGCGGGTTGCCTAGAAAGTCTGTTCTGGTCTCGTCGATGACGGTGTGGGACCATGTCAGGATACGTGAAAACGTAACAGCGCAGAACGCGCCGATCATGAACAATGCGCCATGCGCAAAGTTGACAACGCCGAGCGTGCCAAAAATTAGTGTCAGGCCTAACGCGATTAGCGCGTAGGCGGAGCCCTTGTCGAGCCCGTTCAGAATCTGCAGAACGATTGCGTCCATTGTCCCACCCCGGATGTGTTTGGAGAGCCCCTTGATGAGAGGCGGAAGGATTAGGGCGAGCCGAAGCTCGCCCTAAAATGATAGGAGCGTTTACGCGCCTGGGTTACACGTGCCGAGCGACCCGCCAGCGAACTGGGGGTGGTCGTGTGCATATGTCACCTGCTCAACAGGTGTGACTTCCACGATTTCGAGAAGGTCAAACTCTGATGTCGGGTTCTCTTTACCCTTCACGACGAGAACGTCTTTGAAGCACTGGTGATCTTCGGCACGGTAAAGTGTCTTACCGTTGCCCATACCGTCAAATTCAAAGCCTTCAAGCGCTTCGACAACGCCACAAGGGTTGAACGTTCCGGCACGCTCGCAAGCATCTGCGTAAAGCAGGGCTTGAACGTAGCAAGTGTGTGCCGCCTGTGAGGGTGGGAAGCCATACTTTTCGCCGAAGGACTTAACGAATGCTTTTGAGCCTTCGTCTGTCAGTGACCAGTGCCAGTTTGTCGAGCCGAAGATGCCCTTAACGTTGGCGCCAGCACCCTTCGCCATCAGGCGTGAGTAGAGTGGAACGACGATTTCGAAGTTCTTGCCGTTGACTTGTTTGTCACGCAGGCCGAACTGAACCGCGTTGGTCAGCGAGTTGACCATGTTCCCGCCGTAGTGGTTCAGAACGAGAACGTCTGCACCCGACTGAAGAACAGGCGCGATGTAGCTTGAGAAGTCTGTTTGTGTCAGCGGTGTCTTGACCGCGTTCACTGTTTCCCAGCCCATGGCTTCTGTTGACGACTTAACCGCTTCTTCTGTGGTGTAACCCCAGTTGTAGTCGGCTGTCAGGTGATAGGCTTTACGATCGGAGCCATACATCTT
>NZ_CBFHPP010000018.1:0-14881 GCF_965657785.1 Lentibacter sp. | reverse complement strand
TTGAAGCACGGGCGCGAGAGCCGCGCCTGACATATAGGAGTTAAAGAAGTGGCGGAAGCCGTTGGCTTTGCGGTCTTTACCTGTCGTGTCGTTTGAGTGCGTCAGGCCGGCCATAAAGATAACGCCTGCTTCCTGGCAGAGCGCTTGAACAGCCACAGCAACACCTGAAGACGAGCCGCCCGTGATCATCACGGCGCCGTCTTTTTCGATCATGGATTTGGCAGAGGCGCGGGCCGCGTCAGACTTTGTCTGCGTGTCGCCTGTGACATATTCGACTTTCTTGCCGAGGATGCCGTTGCCTTTGAGGGCTTTGGAGCTGAATGTGTTCAGCAGGCCGCCGTCGCCGCCACCGTTGAGGTGCTCGACCGCAAGCTCATAGGCGCGCAGTTCGTCGGCACCTTCGTCAGCGTAGGGGCCAGACTGGGGCACGTTAAAGCCAAGTGTGACTGTGCCGCCTTTTGGCTCGTTCATGTAAGCAGCGGCCGATGACGCTGTAAAGATCGTTGGCATAGCAACACCAGCACCCAGATAGGCACTCGTCTTAAGCACGCCACGACGTGTAAAGTTCGATGTGGACATAGATTCCTCCCGTTACGATAATTGGGGGAGAGCCTCCTCTTGCACCTCCCCACAGGCACGTTTGTGCAAATACAATATGCCTGTGCGACCGAAAATTACGCAACAAAGCATTTGAGCATAACAAAAGTTTTGTAAATTAATGAACAGAGTATTTGCTGTTTTTGTAAATTTATTTATATTGCAGTGCAGAAACGCATTGAAACTATGAGAGAATTGTCATGGCGACGCGCACGCTTGCAGGCAGCCGGATCAGGGAGCGGCGGATTGCACAGGGCTTGAGGCAGGCCGATTTGGCCGCCGAAGTCGGAATTTCGCCCTCCTATCTTAATCTGATCGAGCACAACCGCCGTAGAATCGGGGGGAAACTCCTGCAAGCGCTCGCGCTTCGGCTTGAAGTGGACACATCGCTGCTGGCCGAGGGGGCCGAGCAGGAAGTGATTGCGCGGCTCGGGAACGTGGCGGCGCGGCTTGGGGAAGAGATCGGCGTGACGTCGAGCGCCGATTTTGCCAACCGCTTTCCCGGCTGGGCCAATTTGGTGATCCGTGCGGGGCGGCGGATTGACGAGCTGGAGCGCAATGTCGAGACATTGACCGACCGCTTGACCCATGATCCGCATCTGGCCGCAACGCTGCATGAGGTGCTCTCGACGGTGACAGCGATCCGCTCCACGGCGTCTATTTTGTCAGACACGCGCGAAATCGAACCTGAGTGGCGCGACCGCTTTCACCGCAACATCAACGAGGACGCGGCGCGGCTTGCCGACCGTGCGCAGGCTTTGGTCGGGTTTCTGGACGGAGCCAGCGACACGCAGAGCGAGGTGGGCTCGCCGCAAGAGGAAGTGGCGGGGTTCTTGAGCGCTTATGGGTGGCATTTTCCAGCGCTTGAAGAGGGCCGTGCGGGCGCAGCGGCCAGCTATTTGAGCGGGTCGGCGCAGATAAAGTCGTCCAGTGCGCAGGCGATTGCGGGCAAATATCTTGAGTGCTACCGCGAAGATGCGGCGCAAATGCCGCTTGAGACAATCCGTGCGGCGATTGATCAGCAGGGACCAGACCCTTTGCGACTCTCGACCTTGCTTGGGCAAGATCTGGCCAGCGTCATGCGCCGTCTTGCGACCCTGCCTGAGCATGGCTTCGGGCTTGTCGTCTGCGATGCGTCGGGCACCATGCTTTATCGCAAGCCAACGGATGGCTTCTCGATCCCGCGGTTCGGGGCGCTGTGCCCGCTTTGGCCTCTGTTTCAGGCTTTAAGCCGCCCGATGATGCCTTTGGCGCAGCGCGTCTTGATGCCCGGGCGCGGCGGTATGAGCGAAACGCTTTTTGAAACCTATGCGGTGGCGCAGGCTGTGTTGAGCACAGATTACGGAGCGGACCCTCTTTTGGAGGCAACGATGCTGATTGCGCCCGCTATGCCCGAGGGGCAGGCTGTGGCTGGTGGCATGGCTGCGGGGCGTCGGATCGGAGCGAGCTGTCGTATTTGTCCGCGTGAGAGCTGTGCAGCGCGGCGCGAGCCCTCGATTGTTTCGGTCGCGTTATAGCGTTTTTAGCGCGAGGTTTTGCGTTCTGCTTTTGACAGGTGCGCGTTTTGTGGTGATAAAGGCGTTACCCCTGCGATAACCCGCGTGGGGGGCGTCAGGGGAGGGACGAACATATGGGGAAAACCGTGGTTCTGGTAGAAGATGAACCGAACATCATTGAGGCGATCAGTTTTATTCTGTCTCGGGATGGATGGGGGGTGCATACGCATTCTAACGGCGATACGGCGCTGGCCGCTCTGGAGAGCAAAGCGCCTGACTTGATTTTGCTTGATGTCATGCTGCCGGGGCGCAGCGGCTTTGATATTTTGCGCGATATTCGCAGCCACAAGACGCTTGGGGCGACGCCTGTCATGATGCTGACTGCGCGGGGGCAAACGAAAGATCGTGACCTTGCGATGGAGCTGGGCGCGAGCCGGTTTATGACCAAGCCGTTTTCAAACGCAGATGTGCTTGCGGCGGTGCGAGAGCTGGCAGGGCTGTGAGAGAGCCGAGCGAGGGGCAGCTTTTTCTGCCCAAAGACACCTATCGCCAGCGGCGCACCGTTGATGCCATCAGGCTTTGGCCGATTTTGGGCGTCATCTGTTTTGTTTTGCCCATTATCTGGACGGGGACGGGCAAAAGCAATGTTGGCGCGATGGGATATCTTTTTTCGGTTTGGGTGGTGATGATTTTTGGGGGGGCGCTGTTGAGCCGCCGTTTGCGGCATGAGGCGGACACCCCGCAAGAGACATCTGTGCCGCCCGCCGAGAGCAGCGACACGGGCCGTCGGCTTTGAGCCCTTCGGTCAATATTCTCGCACTGGTCTGTGCGGGCTATGCGGCCCTGTTGTTTTTGGTGGCCTTTATGGCCGAACGGGCGGCCAAGCGCGGGCAGGGGCGCTGGCTTCAATCGCCGATTGTCTACACGCTGTCGCTTTCGATTTATTGCACCGCTTGGACGTTTTATGGCGCGGTTGGCTTTGCTGCGCGCTCGGGGCTTGAATATCTGACGATCTATATCGGACCGACGCTTGTTATGGTGGGGTGGTGGTGGGTCTTGCGCAAGCTTGTGCGGGTGGGTCGCGCACAGCGGATCACCTCTATTGCGGATCTTATTTCCAACCGGTTTGGCAAATCAAACACGCTTGCTGTGATGATCACACTCATGGCTGTCGCGGGGACGACGCCTTATATTGCGCTTCAGTTGCAATCTGTGACGCTGTCTTTTTCAGCCTTTGCGGCGGCAGGGCCAGCGGAGGCGGCGGGCAAGCTTGAAAACTCTGAGGCCACGGCCTTTTGGGTCGCCACGGGGCTGGCGCTGTTCACTGTGCTATTCGGCACCCGCAATCTGGACGTCAACGAACGCCACCACGGGGTTGTGATGGCGATCGCTTTGGAGGCGGTGGTCAAGCTTCTGGCGCTTTTGGCTGTCGGTGTGTTTGTGGTTTGGGGCCTTGGAGGAGGGGTGAGCGCTGTGATTGCCCAGATCGAGGCCAGCGAGATCGCCACATGGGAGATCGAACCGTCTCGCTGGGTCGCGCTGACGGCGCTTTCGGCGGCGGCGTTTTTGACGCTGCCACGGATGTTTCAGGTTCTGGTGGTGGAGAACGATGACGAGCGACACCTGCGGTTTGCGGCCTGGGCCTTTCCGAGCTATCTTTTGCTCATCAGCCTTTTCATCGTTCCGATTGCCGTTGTTGGCCGCAGTATTCTGCCCGAAAGCACAAACCCTGACCTTTATGTTCTGTCCATTCCGCTGACCTCGGGGGAAACGGGGCTTGCGGTTCTGTCCTTTTTGGGCGGGTTTTCGTCGGCAACATCTATGGTGATTGTGGCGGCGATTGCGCTTTCGACCATGGTCTCCAACCATATTGTGGTGCCGATCTGGCTTAGGCTCATGGGGGGCGGGGCCTTGATGTCGGGGGATTTGCGCCATGTGGTGCTTCTGTCGCGGCGCTTTTCGATCATTGGGGTCGTGTTTTTGGGATATGTCTATTACCGCATTTCTGGCGGAGGGGCAGCGCTGGCGGCGATTGGGCTGATCTCATTTGCGGGGGTTGCGCAGTTTTTGCCAGCCCTTTTGGGCGGGTTGTTTTGGCGCGGTGCCACCCGCAGTGGTGCTGTCTCAGGCTTGTTGGTCGGCTTTACGATATGGCTTTGGACCATGTTTTTGCCAAGCTTTGGCCCTGATGCGGCGCTTTCGGCCTCTGTCTTGTCAGACGGGCCTTGGGGAATCGGGGCGCTCAGGCCTGAGGCTTTGTTTGGCTTTGAGGGGCTGGACCCGTTGGTTCATGCTGTGTTCTGGAGTCTCAGTCTCAATACGCTTGCCTTTATTGTGGCGTCTCTGGTCAGCTTTCCTGCGCCGCTGGAGCGCTTGCAGGGCGCGCAGATTGTGGATGTATTTCGCCACTCGACCCGCGGCCAGCGCTGGCGGGGTGGTATGGCGCAAAGCGAAGACCTTTTGCTTATGGCGCAGCGGATCATTGGCGCGACGCAAGCACAGGGCCTGTTTCGAAGCGTGGCCCGCGCACAAGGGCTTGAGGGCTATTTGCCAGAGCCGACGCCCGAGTTTCTCAACCAGCTTGAGCGCGAGCTGTCAGGCTCTGTGGGCGCGGCAACGGCTCATGCGATGGTCGGGCAGATTGTGGGCGGCGCGGCTGTGTCTGTGGACGATCTGATTGCTGTGGCCGATGAGGCGGCACAGATCATGGAATATTCAAGCCAGCTTGAAGCCCAATCAGAGGAGCTGACACGCACCGCGCGCCAGCTTCGAGAGGCCAATGAAAAGCTGACCGAGTTGTCGCATCAAAAGGACGCCTTTCTCAGCCAGATCAGCCATGAGCTGCGCACGCCGATGACATCCATCAGAGCGTTTTCGGAAATTCTAAGGGATGGGGAGGGGCTGAGCCGTGAGGAGCAGGGCAAATATAGTTCGATCATCAACAGTGAGTCGGTCCGGCTGACGCGCCTTTTGGACGACCTCTTGGACCTTAGCGTTTTGGAAAACGGGCAGGTTTCGATGAATATAGAGGAAGCACCGCTTGAGGGTGTGCTGGACCGTGCGATTTCGGCTGTGGGGCTTGCAGGCAAGCTGCTGATTGTGCGGCGGCGCGAACGCGAACATATCCTTCTGACAACGGATACGGACCGTCTCAGCCAAGTCTTTATCAATCTGATTGCGAATGCACAAAAATACTGTGCCGCTCCTGCCCCGACCCTTAAAATAATTGTGCGGGCCAAGGACGGGCGCCTGAATATCGACTTTGTGGACAACGGACGCGGTATTTCGCGTGACGACCAGCGGGTTATTTTTGAGAAATTCTCGCGCCTTGGGGATGATCGCGAGAGCGGAGCGGGGCTTGGGCTGGCGATTTGTCGTGAGGTTATGGAGCGTCTGGGCGGCACGATCAGCTATTTGCCCGGACAAGGCGGCACGGCGTTTCGGGTCTCTTTGCCCTTGGTCGCGGCTGCGGGAGCTTGAGCGAATAAACGGCTTTGCTAAGAAGATGGTAACGGATTGCAGCTAAACCAAGAGCTTATACACCGCAAAGAATGGCGGCGGAGGCTATGGGCGAAACCAGTGAACATGACGTATTGCGCCGAAAAGCGCAGGCAGGGCGCGAAGAGCAGCGCGCACGCGTGATGACGCCTGCGCGGGCGATGCGCATTGCTTTGTTACGATCTGCGGAAACCTTGTTTGAGCTGGCTTTGAGTGTGTCTGATGTTCAGGACGAGCAGCTTGGGCAAGAGGCTCTGTTGCGCAATATGGATGCGGATATGCTCTATATTTTGCTGGATGGTCCGAAGGGTGCTTTGGGAGTTGTTGGGATCGACTTGCCCTTGGTGAACGGATTCGTGGAAAAGCAAACGATTGGGCGTGTGAGCGAGCGCGCCAGCTCTAACCGTGCTGCCACTGCGACGGATGCGGCCTTGATTGCGCCCTATATCACGCAGGTTCTGAGCGCGATGAGCGAGGATCTGAAGGGGACTTCGGCTGCGCTGACCGAGGGCTTTGGCTTTGGTGCGCGAATCGAGAGCAAACGGCATTTGGGTCTGATGCTGGAAGCTGCGGATTATCGGGTTTTGCGGGCCGATCTTGAGCTTGAAAGCGGGGTCAAGCGCGGCGGCATTGTGTTGTGTTTGCCTGTTCTGCGACCCGAGCCTCTCGTGTCGGCTGCGGCGCGCACGGGCAGTTCGGAGGCCTATGACGAAGCCGAGGGGCGCAGGCTTCGGGACGGCGCTTTGATGGAGGCGCGCGCGGTGGTGCGGGCTGTTATTCATCGTCGGCGCATGACTTTAGGCGAGCTTTCGGCTTTAAGTGTAGGAGATCATTTGCATTTTGGAGCTGGCGCTTTGGCGCGTGTTGAGCTTGACGTTGGGGGCGGAGGGGCCAGTTTGGGGCCATGCAAACTTGGAAAACAAGATGGAATGCGCGCGCTTAAGTTGCAATTTGGTGCGCGCACTGTCGTCAAAGGCCCTTTTGAACCTATGGGGCAAGAGGATGTTTGGCTCAAAGAAGACGAGCTGGAGCAGCCCTATGCCAGTGCAGAGGCGGGTGCGACGATGCAGCCGATCACTGTGGATGATTTGCCCGATTTGAGCGATTTGGCGGGTTTTGAAACGGGATTTGAGGCGCCCGACAGCCCCGCGCCATTCACCGAGCTGCCGGAAGATCTGTCACAAGTGGGGTGATGCGCCTTGGCCCGGTTTGGCAAATGTCTCGCCGTGTTTGATCATATCGCTCAAACGGGGGGCTGCAGTGAAAAATTCTGGTCGCAGGGGTTTTATGCGTTTTAGGCGGGCCAAAAAGCTTGCAAGCCCCATAGACGCCACATCGAAGAAAGGGCCTGCAGCTTGCGGAGCAAGCCCGAGTGTTGCACTCGTGAGCTGGTCGATCTCCCAAGGCGTCGCAACGATACCGGCTTTGAGCAATCTTTCTCCCTCAACATAGAGCGCGGCTGTGGTAAGAAAGCGGATATCGTCTGTGGAAGGCGCGGCTGCGGTTGGATCATATCCTGTCTGGTTGATGTGCCTGCGCCATTGTTCAACGGCTATTTTTGCTTCGTTTTTTAGAGAAATTTTATCGGCTTCAAAGGCAGAGGTGCCTTTGCCGCCGTCAAGACCTGTTTGGAGAAACGCCGCGTTGAGGCCTGGAGCGCGGCTTTTCAGGCTGTCTTCAAAAAACGCGTGAAGCCTGAAGGGCTGCGCCCTGTGGCCCTCGGCGTCTTGGGCCGCGAATGGCTTGACGCGGCTCAGTTGGGCCTGATCAACCGTCTCCGGGCTCGCGCCTTGGGCGACGGCTTCCTCGGCCGCAAGACAGAAGGCTGTAAACAGGCGCGAGGAGGCAAGGCCGTTTTGGGCTGTTTGAAACAGGGCAGGGACGCCAAGGCGCTTGAGGGCGGCGTGCATGGGGGCTTGATGCGCTTGTGAGGCTGCATAGTCTGGTGCGAGTGCAATTTCGGCCAAGTTGCCGCCGCCGATATCGGGATGAATTTGCAACGCGGCTGTTTTCGCGGTCATCTGACCGAGAAACTCTGCTGCACCGCTGCGCACCGCAGATGTCAGGAAAAGAAGGCTGTTTGCAGAGGAATGCGTTTTGACTTGAGCGAGCAAGTCATGAAGGCTTGCTAGGCTCCGAGTGGCGGGTTGGGGGGCGCACTCCATGATGCACTCGGCGGTGTTCAAGCTGGCGAAATCGGGAAGCTCGCTCAGAAGGGAAAGCGTTTTGTTTGCTTGAGAGATTGGAAGAATGCGCCGCGTGACGCGGCTGTCGAGTTCGCGTCTGACCGTTTTTTGAAAAGCCTCAAAGGCACCTTCGCTCAAGGCGAGAACCTTGACGGGCAGGTTGGCCTGAAGGGCCATGAGCGTCAGGGTTAAGGCCTGTTTACCTGTGCCGACAAGTGAGAGGCTCGCGGGGGGGCTGCTTTCGGGGAGGTGGTGCAGGCTGGCAAGCCGCGCGGCGCGTTTATAGGTTTTGCTTTTGGCTTTGGGGCTCTCGGCGAGATCTGCGCTCTGGGCGCGGGCAAACAAAAGAGCGGCCTCTTTGGGCAACAGGCGCGCGGCTTCTAGCACGGCGATTGCCGCTGCTTTTTCGGGTTGCAGAGCCAAATGGTTTTTGCTGCGCAGGGCTTCCAACTCGGATTGATAGCGCGTGGACGGAGCGAATGCGGGCGCGTTTGATGCCGAGTTTGGTCCAGATTTGAAAAGGCTCTGGGCCAAGCCTGCAGCTTCGCCGACCACGTTCTGCCCGACCACTTTATCAAATAGGGGCGCAAGCTGTGGTAGGGTGACGGAAATATCCGCCAGAGTTTCCAGAAGTCTTATGGTGCTCTGGGGGCCAAGCGTTGCGGCAAGGGTATAGCAGGCGGCGGCGCAGGGGAGCTGGCCTGCGCGCAGGCTTGGAAGACTGATATGGCTGGCGCGGTGACCGATACGGCCCTGTGCGGCGAGCGCAAGTTCTGCGCCGGCATCAGAGATACGGCCGCGCAAGGCGGCAACAACGGGCTTTGGGGCCGTGCTGATGAGGTCTGTGATCGCCTCAAGGGTGGGGGCGCTTTCGCCGAGCTGTCTTTCGGCCAAGGGCAGGTCGAGATTGAACCCGTCATCATTGCCTGCGATCACAATTGCGTCAATTTCCGGGGTGTCGAAGCTGTCAGAGAGTGTGTTGTAAAGCTCGGCGCGTAACTCTTGGGGCAGTTTACCCAAAGGAGGGCGCGACAGCGTAATAACGGCGATGCGATTGCCTGTATTGGATGATAAAAAGGCGCTTGGGGGGCGTGTCACAACAAAAATCCGTTCCTTGGCTGAGGGGAGTTTGCCGTTCGCACCGCGCCTTTGCAACCTTTGGGGACAGAAAAGGCCGAGGTTGCGCGCGGAGGGTTTGACATATATCGAAATTAGAATATATAGTGCTTCAAAGGTCAGATACTGCCAAGGAGAGCCAGATGATAGCCGATGTAACAGGTTTTTTTGATGATGCGACCAACACAATTTCTTATGTGGTGAAAGACCCCAGCGGGAGCGCCTGTGCGATCATCGATTCTGTTTTGGATTTTGACTATGCGTCGGGCCGCACAGATACGCGCTCTGCGGATGCTGTGATTGCCCATGTCGAGAAAGAAGGCCTCAAGGTTGAGTGGCTGCTGGAGAGCCATGTGCACGCGGACCACCTTTCGGCAGCGCCCTATTTGCAGGAGCGGGTCGGCGGCAAGATCGGGATTGGCGCCCAGATCGTGACTGTGCAGGATACTTTTGGCAAAGTTTTCAACGAGGGCACCGAGTTTCAGCGGGATGGCAGCCAGTTTGACAAGCTGTTTCAGGAGGGGGACAGCTTCCAGATCGGGCAGATGCGCGGCGATGTCTTGCACACACCCGGCCATACGCCTGCGTGCTTGACCTATGTGGTCGGGGATGCGGCCTTTGTGGGCGATACGCTGTTTATGCCCGACTTTGGCACGGCGCGTTGCGACTTTCCGGGCGGGTCTTCGGATATATTGTTTGAGTCTGTGCAGAAAATTTTGAGCCTGCCAGAGGAGACACGTATTTTTGTTGGCCACGATTATAAAGCACCCGGGCGGGACGATTTTGCTTGGGAGACAACTGTGGGCGCGCAAAAGGCGGCCAATATTCACGTGGGTGAAGGGCGCTCAAAAAGCGAGTTTGTGAAGATGCGCGATGCGCGGGACGCGACGTTGGCGATGCCAAAGCTGATTATCCCGTCTTTGCAGGTCAATATGCGGGCGGGGCAGATGCCGCCCGCGGACGAGACAGGGGATGTGTTTTTGAAAGTCCCCGTCAACAAGCTATAAGCGGGCGACACCAAAACAACCGACAGCCTATGCGAACGGGCTTAACGAACAACTGACTTATATAGGACAAAAGGAAACGCGAATGGAACCGGATTGGCTCTGGGGGCTCGCTGGCGGGCTTCTTATCGGGATGGGTGGCGCTGTGCTGCTTTGGGGCAACGGGCGCATTATGGGCGCCAGTGGCATTCTTGGCGGCTTGATCGACGGCACAGGGCGCAGCGAGTGGCGCGAGCGGCTCGCCTTTTTGGCGGGCACATTTCTGATGCCTTTGGTGCTCTATCCGCTGTTTGCAGAAGTCGACACACATATCAGCCAGAGTGCTGTTGTGCTCGTCGTGGCGGGGCTTCTTGTCGGGGTTGGCACGCGTGTTGCCAATGGCTGCACCTCGGGGCATGGCGTTTGCGGGATTTCGCGGCTTTCGATGCGCGGGATCATGGCAACGGTGTTTTATCTTCTGGCAGGCGGGCTGACTGTTCTGGTCTTTCGCCATATTTGGGAGGTGATTTGATGCGGTCTGTTTTTTCTCTTTTGTCTGGCGCGCTGTTTGGGGCAGGTCTGTTTATCTCCGGCATGACCGATACCAGTAAGGTGCAAGGCTGGCTTGATATCTTTGGCGATTGGAACCCGACTTTGGCCTTTGTATTGGGCGGCGCGATTGTGCCGATGTTTTTTGCCTGGCGGTTGACCAAGGGGCGGCGTCCTGTGACGGCGGGGCAGTTCCCTCCGCAACCGCCTGTTGAGATTGATCGCCGTTTGGCGATTGGCTCGGTCTTGTTTGGCGCGGGGTGGGGCCTTGCGGGTCTGTGTCCCGGGCCTGCGATTGCCTCTCTTGGCTATGGCGGCGTTTTTCACTGGGTGTTTTTTGTTGCCATGCTTTTGGGGATGTGGCTTACGCCTTATCTATTACGCGCCTTTCAGCGCCCGATTGTTAACTAAAGGAGCCTGACATGGTTCGTCCCTTGACCGAAAATTACTTTGTTTCGCCGCAAATTTTGCCGGACGCGATGGTGCAACTGGCGGAGCATGGTTTCACGGATGTGATCTGCAACCGGCCAGACAGCGAGATCGGGCCTGAGCTTCATCACGATGTGATGAAGACGGCTGCGGAGGCAGCGGGGCTGGCGTTTCATTTTCTTCCGCTGGTGCATCAGAGCCTGTTGGAAACCGCGAATTCAGAACGTCAAAGCGCGATCCTTGAGGCGGCCGAGGGCAAGGTTCTGGCCTATTGCGCCTCGGGCAATCGCAGCTCTGTGGTTTGGGCGCTTGGCCAAGCGGGCAAAATGCCGGCCAGCGAGATTATCGATGCGGCGGCACAAGCGGGGTATGATCTCAGTCAGCTGCGCCCGATGCTGGGATAGGGCAAAAATCAGGCCAGAAGCACGCCCGCGATCACGCAACCAAGACCCAAAGCCGACACGCCCAATGCGCCCAAGTTCCATGGCAAGACCGCCTGAACACGGGCGCGCAGGGCCTCGTCAGAGAGGGCCTCGCGGCGGGCGGCATTCACTTTGACAATCGACCAGATGAGGCCCACGAGGCCTAAGAGGGTCAGGGCTGCGCCTGTGTAAACGAGGTATTCCATGGAGCACTCCTTTTCTTGGAAGAGCGCCTAGCGCATGAATGCGCGCACGGCAAGGGAAAGACCTTGCAGGGCGGGCGGCAGGGCGCTAGCAAGGCGGCTTAAAGAGAGCAAAGCCAGACTGGAGAGCGCGCTATGGACGACACTTCAACCCCATCGACTTACCGTGTGACCGCAGACGAGCTGCGACAGTTTATCGAGCGCTTTGAGCGGCTTGAGGCAGAGAAAAAAGACATCGCGGAGCAACAAAAGGAAGTGATGGCCGAGGCCAAGGCACGCGGCTATGACACCAAAGTTCTGCGCAAAGTTGTTGCACTGCGCAAACGCGACGCAGATGACATTGCCGAAGAAGAGGCAATGCTTGAAATGTATAAAGAAGCCCTTGGGATGTAAGGGCTTTGGCTGGATTTCAGGGCGTAATGAAGTTCACGCCCGGAATGCGGCTGATTTCAAAAACATCTTCGTCATAGAGTTCACTTAAGTCTTGCACCAGCGTGTCGGTCCAGCCCAGCAAGTCGAGCTCTTCCTCGATCATGTCGTCGCGGCCAAACTTATCCAGAAACGCCGATATCACGCGGCGTTTTTGTATTTCTGACAGGTCGACATGGTCGGCAAGGTAGGCACGAAAACGCTTCATGCCCTCAGCGGTCATGATTTCGGATATGAGATCAAAACCGCCTTTGATTTTTTCGTTGGGATTGATGCCTGCAAGTTCGCGGATGACTTGTGCCCAGATGAGGGGCGTGTCTTCATTGCACCAGACCGTGAGCGAGACATTCGGGTTGTTTTCCCGGATCCGGTAGATCAGGTCGGACCAGCGCAGATCATATGGGTCTGCTCCGAAGGTCATATCATTGAAATTGTCATATTTTGTGCGACGAAATTGCGCGGGCAGGTAGGTTGCTGGGTTGCAAATGCTGAGAAATATCTCGATTTCATCGCCTTTGAAGAGCTGTGACAGGAGCTGGACGCGCTCGTGGCCTTTGTCATAAAACTGTCCGCCGCGCAGCGCCATATTGGGCACGCAGAAAAAGCTCTCGTTGGACAATAAAAGACGCTCGCAAGGCTCGTCTTCGACGATTGTTTCGAGGAGAATATCGCGCGCCTCGGGGCTTGGCGCGGTGTCTGACATCGCCAGAAGCGTTTGGTGCAAGAGCTTTCGATAGCGCCCCGGCGGGGGAACATTGACGCCGAGATTTGAGAAGTCGGCACGGTTTTTGAGCAGGCATTTGAGAATGCGATCTTCATCGGTGTTGTGCGCACCAGCGTGAAACACGATTTGCATATCTGCCTCTTGTCTTTTTATTTGGTCTTTTGACTTGCCTATTGCCTGTGGTTTTAGCGCAGGTTTATGGCGAATATACGGTCTTTTCTGGACAGTTAAACATCAATCGGGCATGAGCAGGGATATGAAAAAAGCGCTTTCTCCTTCAAAATCGAGGTCACGCCTTTGGCCTGATCCCTGGTCTCTTGTTGCTCTGCTGATCTCTTTGATTGTGCTCGCGCCGATTGTCGCTGTGGGCACGCTGGCGCTTTTCCCGAGCGAGAACATCTGGCCACATCTTCTTGCCACAACATTGCCGCGCTATCTGGGCACGACGCTCGTTCTGATGGCGGGTGTTGGGCTTTTGGCAGCGCTGGTTGGCACGGGGGCAGCATGGCTGATTGCGCGGTATGAGTTTCCTTTGGCGCGTTGGTTTGAGTGGCTGTTGCTCCTGCCTTTGGCTGTGCCAGCCTATGTGGGGGCCTATGCGCTTGTCGACCTTTTGGAATATGCGGGGCCTGTGCAGACGGCTTTGCGCGCGGCGTTTGGCTGGCAATCTGCACAAGACTATTGGTTTCCTGAAATACGTTCGCTTGGATCAGCGATTATTGTGCTTGCGGCTGCGCTCTATCCTTATGTTTATTTGCTTGCCCGTGCGGCCTTTCATGAACAGTCAGGTGCAAGCGAGGAGGTGGCTATGTCACTGGGGCAGAGCGCTTTGCAGCGGCTGAGACGCATTGGCCTGCCTCTGGCGCGGCCTGCTGTGGCGGCGGGCACGGCCATTGTTATGATGGAGGCGGTCAACGACTTCGGAACGGTCGACTATTTCGCGGTGCAGACCCTGACGACTGGTATTTTTAGCACCTGGCTTGAGGGCAATAATGCAGGCGGCGCGGCACAGATTGCGTGTGTTGTTCTGATCTTGGTTATATTTCTGGTGACGCTGGAGAAAATCTCGCGGCGCAAGGCGCGCTTTTTTAACCAAGGGGGGCGCCATAGGCCGATCTCGCGCAAGCGTTTGCGCGGCGGTTGGGCCGTTTTGGCCTCATTGGGCTGCGCTTTTCCATTTGCGGTTGGGTTTCTGATCCCTGCAGGCACGATTCTGAGCCATGCGCTGGAACGCGCTGAGCTTTGGGCCGAGCCTGCGCTCTATAAAGCCGCTTGGAATACGGTTGTCGTCGGCTCTCTGGCTGCCTTTCTCACCGTGACAGGCGGGCTTTTGTTGGTGTATGGCGTGCGGCTGTCTGGGCGCACTCTGCCAAGGCTTTTGCAGCCGATCACCACCATTGGCTATGCCGCTCCTGGTGCGGTTCTGGCGGTCGGTATCCTGCTGCCTCTGGCAACACTCGACAATGCCATGGCCGATTTTGTGCTCGGGGTCACAGGCTTTGATCCTGGATTGATTCTGACGGGGTCCTCTTTTGCGCTCGTGCTGGCTTATTTTGTAAGATTCTTTGCGATCGGGCAGGGGGCCGCTGATGCGGCGCTTGAGCGTGTCGCGCCCTCGCTTTCTATGGCAGCACGCTCTTTAGGGCGGCGTCAGGGGCAAGTTCTGACAGAAATTTATATGCCGCTGATCAAAGGCTCTGTCGGCTCTGCTTTGCTCCTGGTGTTTGTGGATTGCGTGAAAGAGCTGCCTGCCACTTTGCTGTTGCGACCTTTTAATTATGACACACTTGCCACGCGTGTGCATGATCAGGCCAGCTTGGAGAACCTTTCTGACGCCGCCCCAGCGGCTATTTTTATCATTGTTGTCAGCCTTTTTGCAGTGATCTTGCTTGCCCGTGCAAATAGGACGAATTTTTAGCTTGCACAGGCGAGAATCCTGCCTTAAATCCCCCCGCAGTGCCCCTATAGCTCAGCTGGTAGAGCAATTGATTTGTAATCAATAGGTCCGCGGTTCGAGTCCGTGTGGGGGCACCATCAAATCACCCAAAGCATTGTAATACCTCACTAATTCGACTGATCGAGTGAGCCGTAGACCATGCTGGCAACCAAATCTAATAGCTATACGTTCCAAAAGGATGGAATCTGGTATTTCTCCCGTAGAGTGCCCGCTGATTTACGCAGGCATTATCGGACGGGTAGGATTGCTTACTCGCTAAGGACTAAGTCCGTCAGGGATGCCCGTGTTAGGG
>NZ_CBFHPP010000017.1:0-42894 GCF_965657785.1 Lentibacter sp. | reverse complement strand
CCGGCAAGGATCAACCTCATTCACCTGAATGCGGAATCCATTCCGCTCGCCTTCGCCTATCAGCCCGATGTTTTTTCAAACAGCTACAACATCGGCTACTTCTTTTGGGAACTCGATAAACCCGCTTATTGCCACTATCTAGGCATGGAAATGCTGGACGAAATCTGGGTTTCGACAGACTATGGCATGCAAATCTATCAAAAGGATTCAAACGGAAAACCGGTCGTGAATGTCGGCATGTGCTTTGAAGACACAGCAGAAATATGTCGAGACCGTAGTCGCGACTTTATAGAGCGTCGCTTCAAGTTTTCGGCAAAAAACTACATTTGCTTAGTCGCATTTGATAGTTTTTCCTTTGTTCAACGCAAAAACCCAGTGGCCGTATTACGGGCTTTCCAGCAAGCCTTTGTCGGCATTCGAGAAGCGCGACTGATTGTAAAAACTCAAAACCGAGACAGCGTGTTTGATCCCGTCCAAATGCATTTATGGGATCAAGTCGATACGATCGTACAGTCCGACCCTCGTATCATTGTGATGAATGAAACACTCTCCTATCAAAACTTGCTTCAACTTAAGGCGGGGTCCGATTGCTACATTAGCCTGCATAAATCTGAAGGCTGGGGCTTTGGCATGATAGAAGCGATGAACCTTGGGGTGCCAGTCGTCTGCACAGGGTATTCGGGCAATTTGGACTTTTGCAACCAAGATACGGCATGGCTTGTCGATTTTATCGAAACACCGCTACAGAAAGACGATTATATCTTCGTAAGGAACGGCTCTGTCTGGGCTGAGCCTGATATTAACCACGCTGCAGCGCAATTACGTGCAGCTTTTGATGATCCAGTGGCACGCGCGGCAAAAGCCACCGCGGCAAGAGCCCTCATTCATGAAAATTTCTCTCTAGAGGCGATCGCAAAAAGATATGGCGCACGCTTACAAGACATCCTCAAAAAGGGGCGTCACAGCAGTGCAGCGTAACATTTCTATCGGTGGCATTCGCCACACCGTTTCATCCGATGACCAATATCTCTCCCAGATGCCTGAGGTCTTTGAACCAGAAATGGCCGCTGTCTTTAAGGCCCTGATACACCCCGATATGGTGGTTGCCGATGTCGGAGCCAACATTGGCATGACCGCTCTCTTGTTTTCCCAGCTTGCGCGCAAAACCTTCGCTTTCGAGCCATCACCCAGCACATTTGCTTTTTTACGCAGTAATCTGGACAGCAATAAGGCTGTGAATGTCGACGCTCACAACCTTGGCATGGGCGACCAACACGAGCAGCAGACAATCACATTCGCCCCTTCCAACCGCTCAGGTGGTTTTGTGAGCGACACCCTGAAGCTCACTGCAGGGCACATCACCGAGACAATCGAGATCGAGACTATGGACAGGTTTTTCTACAATCATGCAGATCAACCTGATTTTATCAAACTAGATGTTGAAGGTTTTGAGCCGCGTGTTCTGCGTGGGGCTCGGTCGGTATTAACAGCACAAAAGCCTATTATAATACTCGAACTCAACCATTTTTGCCTTAACATTATGCATCGTGTGAGCGTCCCTGACTTCCTTGATCAGCTAGCAGCCACTTTTCCTGTCCTGCTTGCTTTGGAGCGCGACAACAGTGCAATGGCAAACCTGCACAACCCTGATCAACGCTATAGAGTGATGAACCTTCATGTCACGAAATTCCGCTTCCCCAACATCTTGGCGGGCTTTGACCCGCAGATAGAAACACACATGAAAACTGTCATTAAATCAAAATAGATGCCTGCCTTATCTTCACAAAAACTGCAAAGAGACTTCCCTTGGACGTGACAAAAGAAACTATTAAGGTCGCCTACCGCCTTTTTCTTGACCGAGAGGCTTCTGAGACCGAAGTCAACGTTATGGCTTCAAGCGAAATATCATTCGAGCAGCTGCGCAATGCATTCCTCAACTCTCGAGAGTTTAATAACAAAAATTCGGCCCGCAATTTGAAGACCAATCATTCAATGCGTCCGGCGCGCGCGCTGGTCCATTTGCATATCCCCAAAACTGCGGGCTCAAGTCTCACACGGATTCTTGCGCCTCATGTTGCTTCAGGCACCCAATTGCCTGTCAGCGACGGCGACTTAGCGACCTTCGCCGCACTCTCAGAAACAAAGCGCCGCAAAGCAAGTTTTATTTATGGGCATCTTTCACATGGAATTGCGCATCTTTTGCCTCAAGGGCATAATTATATTTGCGTTCTGCGCAAGCCAGCGGCACGGCTATTAAGCTATTACAAGTATTTGTATCGCACGACGGATCATCACAGTCAAAAATTTGTCGGCGGCCAAGATATGTCGTTTGGCACATTTTTAGAGTGGACAGCAGATCCAGCGAACGGGCATATCAACGAGGTCAACAATGGCCAGATCCGCCGGTTGGCTGGCCTCAAAATGCAACGTGACGGAGCCAGCGACCCTCAACTTCTGCTGACGGCGGTCCGAAACATTGCCTCACCCGATATGGTTTTTGGCCTTACAGAACATTTCAACCACTTTGTTCATCGCCTATCGGTAAGAGGCTTGATTGTAGGGACACCAGACGTGTGGGAAAATATGGCACCCTCTCCAAGTAATCTAGAAAATGCGCTCAGTGCGCTCACTCCAGATCAGACTTTGCTGTATAATGCGTTCACAGCATGGGACGAAGTATTCTATAATGTCGCGGAACAACTCTATTTTGCGCAAGACCCACCCCCTACCAAGACCCAGTGACAGGTCTACCCTTTAGTTAGTATTCCAGCCTCCTACCCAAGGATCTTTTAATGATTACCCCTGTTCTTCTCTGTGGTGGCTCAGGCACACGCCTTTGGCCATTGTCTCGCAAAAGCTTTCCAAAACAATTCGCGTCCATTCTGGGCGAGGAAAGCTTGTTTCAAGCCTCTGCCAAGCGTTTCTCAGGTAAGAGTTTCTCCAACCCTCTGCTCGTCACTGGGGATAGCTTTCGCTTCATTGTCGAGGAACAGCTTGATGCCTGTGAGATCAAGGCAGGTGGCATCTTAATTGAACCTGACGGCCGCAACACAGCACCAGCAGCCATTGGAGCGGCCTTGGCTTTAGCGCAGACAGACCCTCAAGCACTGATGCTTCTGGTTCCCTCCGATCACGCCATAACCGATCCACAGGCCTTTCGTGATGCGGTCTGCGCAGGCGCTGTGGCTGCTCGCGACGGCCAAATTGTAACCTTCGGGATCGCTCCTGACCGCGCCGAAACGGGCTATGGCTGGCTCGAAAGCGGCGATGAAACCCACCCTTCCGTAATGGAACTGAAACAATTTATTGAGAAGCCCGACCGCGAAAAAGCCGAAGCCCTACTCAACGACACCCGCTACCTCTGGAATGCGGGTGTGTTTCTTGCACGTGTCGATGTCCTGATCAAAGCCTTCCAGATCCATGCACCAAATGTGCTCACAGCCGTCGAAGACGCGGTGAAAAAGGCAACGCTCGATCTCGGCTTCACCCGCCTTGACCCAGACGCTTGGGCGGAGGTTCCAGATATTTCGATAGACTATGCCGTCATGGAAAAGGCAAACAACGTGAGTGTTGTGCGATTTGATGGGAAGTGGTCCGATTTAGGCAGCTGGGAGGCCGTGTGGCAAGTGTCTCCCCGTGATGCTGATGGTAATGCAATGACCGAACACACCACAGCCTTAAACTGTGAAAACACCCTCTTGCGCTCGGAGAGTGATGAAATCGAGCTGGTGGGGATCGGTCTCAAAAATGTGGTGGCCGTCGCCATGCGCGACGCTGTCATGGTCGCCGACATATCCGATAGTCAAAATGTAAAACACGCCGTTGCTACGCTCAAAAATCGTGCTGCAAAGCAAGCGGTCCAATTTCCTGTCGATCACCGGCCTTGGGGGTGGTTTGAAACACTCATTCTGTCCGATCGCTTTCAGGTCAAACGTATCCATGTTCACCCGGGCGCATCCCTAAGCCTTCAAAGTCACCATCACCGCTCCGAACATTGGATCGTTGTCACAGGCACCGCAAAAGTCACTGTAGATGACGAGATCAAGCTCATTACAGAAAATGAATCTGTCTATATTCCTCTTGGGGCAAAGCACCGTATGGAAAATCCTGGCAAAATGCCCATGGTCCTGATCGAGGTCCAGACTGGGGGCTATCTGGGCGAAGATGATATCATTCGCTACGAAGATATTTACGCGCGCAGTTGATCTCGGGTGCGCGATAAAACGGCGGCCAAAGCACATAACCCTCAATAAAAAATACGGCACTCACAGGCCGTGACTCAAATGCAACGCCGCATTTGGGATAAAAAATCTCATACCAAATTTATACAGAGTTTCATGATACTTCCCTACTTAAGAAACTTTTTCGCCACATTTCACGGCGATAAGCAAAAATAAGAAACGTATAGTGAGACACGAGTATGGCCTATATTGCCCTCTGGGATCAGAGCGATCCCGCGCCTGTTGTTGACAGTGCCACCGCCCATAATACGGCGGTAAAATCCCATGCAGCTGCTCTCATCACCCTCAAAACAACGTCCAAGTCGCTGCACGTCGCGCAGGCCGCAACACACATACAGGAGGTCTGATCATGGCCGTATTTACCCTTACCGCCCTAAACTGGAACGATGTGGCCTTCTGGTCTGCGATCAACGCTGTCAACGGCGACACACTCGATATGGCGGCACTGCCAGCAAACTTTACGGTCACATATGACTACACAACCAACAGCAATCTCCAAATTTCAGATGGCACAACCACCTACACAATCGGCAGCGCAGGTGCGACAGGCACCGATGTCAACTTGGCCAGCGGCGCGTTGGACTTTTTTGACACCATCCTGATGCCCGCTGGCGGAGGCAATGTAAGCCTTGATGGAGACGACCAGACAATCACAGGCGCTGCAGGTGCTGACACGCTCGATACGGGCGCTGGAGACGACGTTGCGAGCGGGGGCGATGGCGACGACAGCATCGACGGCGGCGCGGGGGCGGACAGCCTGTATGGCGAAGACGGCGACGACACGATCATCGGTGGCGATGGCAACGATGAGCTTTTTGGCGGCGCGGGGGCGGACAGCCTGTCGGGCGGCGCGGGCACGGACTGGCTGCGCTATAATGATGCCTCCAGCGATGCGGTGGGCAGCGGCGTCAATATTGATCTGTCGACCAACTCCGCCTCGGGCGGCGCGGCGCAGGGCGACACGATCTCGGGCTTCGAGAATGTGCAGGGCGGCATCCATGACGACACGCTGACGGGCGATGCGGGCAACAACGTTCTGCGCGGCGGCGCGGGCGATGACAGCATCGCGGGCGGCGCGGGCACTGACCGGATCTATGGCCAGGACGGGGCCGATACGCTGGATGGCGGCGATGGAAACGACTGGCTGGACTATCATTTCGATACCGAGGGCGTCACGGTCGATCTGTCCACCAACACCGCCTCGGGCGGCGAGGCGCAGGGCGATGTGATCTCGAATTTCGAGAATATCCGCAGCGGCACCGGCGATGACAACCTCACCGGCGCTGCAGGCAATAACAATCTGGTAGGACAGGACGGCGACGACACCCTCACGGGCGGCGCGGGCCACGATCAGCTTTATGGCGGCGCGGGGGCCGACAGCCTGTCGGGCGGCGATGGCATCGACTGGCTGCGCTATGACGACGGCTCCAGCGAGGCGGTGGGCAGCGGCGTTAATATTGATCTTTTGACCAACAGCGCTTCTGGCGGGGCGGCGCAGGGCGACACGATCTCGGGCTTCGAGAATGTCTGGGGCACGTCCCACGACGACACGCTCACCGGCGACGCGGGCAACAACCTCCTGCGCGGCGGCGATGGCGATGACAGCATCGCGGGCGGCGATGGCGACGACTGGATCATGGGCCAGGACGGGGCCGATACGCTGGATGGCGGCGATGGCGCTGACTGGCTGGATTACATTTGGGACACCGAGGGCGTCACGGTCGATCTGTCGACCAACTCCGCCTCGGGCGGCGAGGCGCAGGGCGATGTGATCTCGAATTTCGAGCATATCCGCGGCGGCAGCGCCGCTGACAACCTCACCGGTGATGCGAACAACAACACGTTCTCGGCGGGCGCGGGCGACGACACGATCGACGGCGGCGGCGGCGATGACTGGATCAACGGTCAGGCGGGCGACGACCTGCTGACCGGTGGTGCGGGGCGCGATACCTTCCGCATGGTTGCGGGTGAAGGTCAGGACACGATCACCGATTTCGAACTGCCGGACTTGAACATCACCACCGGCACGTGGAGCAGCACCAGCGGCGACACCCTGAGCATCGGTGGCGTGCTGAACGCGTCGGGCAATCAGGTGACGACCGATGACGTCACCCTCAGCGACACCAACGGCGACGGCACCGGCGATGTGATCATCAGCTTCCCCATGGGCGAAAGCTTTACCTTGCAGGGCATCACCCCGAGCGAGGTCAACCAGGTCGCGATCCTGACCGCGATGGGCATTCCGGCGGGCACGGACGATGGCATCGTCATGGGCGGCGCGGGCGATGACACCATCGACGCCGCCTATGCGGGCGACCCGGACGGCAATGTCGTCGATGGCGGCGATGCGCTCGACGGCTCGGACGACGATATCATCCATGCCGGTGCGGGCGACGATCTGGTCCAGGGCGGCGATGGCGATGACATCATCATCGACACCGGCGGCAATTCCACCCTGTCCAACGGCGACGACACCTTCTATGGCGGCGATGGCGACGACCTGATCATCGGGCAGTTCGCGGGGACGTTCGCGGGCGGCACCGTGGGAACCAACGTGTTCTACGGCGGTGCGGGCAATGACACGCTGGTGTCCGGCAACAGCCACGAGACGATGCATGGCGGCGACGGTGACGACCTGATTTACACCGGCAATGTCAGCCAGGTGGTTTATGCCAATGAGGGCAACGACACCGTGGTCGGCGACGCCGAGGCCGGAACTGCCGAGAGCGACACGATCTATGGCGGCGCGGGCGATGATGACCTCAGCTCCGGCTTTGTCGGCACGGTCAACCTGCATCAAGGCGATTTCATCGACGGCGGTGAGGGAAACGACACCGTCACCGGCGGCGACGCCGACGACACGCTGACCGGCGGCGCGGGCGACGACACCATCGCAGGCGGCGGCGGGCAGGACGAGATCCGGCTGGAAGACGGCTTTGGCACCGACAGCATCGACGGCGGCAGCACAGGCGTGGACGAAGACACGCTGGATGCGGGCGCAATGACCACCGGTGTCACCGTGACCTTCTCGGGAGACGAGGCCGGCACGCTGACCGACGGCACCAACACCGCGACATTTACCGATATCGAGGCCGTGACAACCGGCGATGGCGACGACACGATCCTTGGCGCGCAGGACAACACCGGCCTCACGCTTTCTTCCGGTGCGGGCAATGACAATGTTCGCGGCGGCGACGGCGACGACACGATTGATGGCGGCACAGGCAACGACACACTCCGCGGCGATGACGGGAGCGACAGTGTCGACGGCGGCGAGGGTGACGATTCCCTCTTCGGTGGGGATGGTGACGACTCCCTCACAGGTGGGGACGGTGACGACAGGCTTCTGGGCCAGGACGGAGCCGATGTTATCGACGGTGGCGATGGCGTTGACACTGCTGTCTTCAACGGCACGACCGGCACCGACATCGACCTGACTGACGGCTTGGCCGAAACCGGCGGCGAGGCCGAAGGCGACACCATCACCAATATTGAGGAATTCGTCCTTTCGGAGGGCGATGACACCTTTGTCGGCGATGCGAACACCACCCGCGTCTCGGGCCGCGATGGCGCTGATGACATCACCACCGATGCAGGCGAGCAGGTTCTTGCAGGCGGCACGGGCAATGACACGCTGTCCGCAGGGGCCGGGGATGACCTGATCCGTGGACAGGAAGACGACGACCTGATCGACGGTGGCGCGGGCGAGGATGTGCTCTACGGTGATGAGGGCAGTGACACGATCGACGGCGGCGAGGGCCGCGATGCGATCTATGGCGGCGATGGTGCGGACGTGGCCGATGGCGGCACGGGCGACGACATCCTGCGAGGTGGTGACGGCGGCGATAGCCTGACCGGCGGCGATGGCGGCGACGTCCTGATGGGCGATGCGGGCAACGATACGCTGGACGGCGGCGCGGGCAGCGACATCTCGATCATGACGACCGGCAGCGGCACCGACACCTTTGACGGCGGCGCGGACGACGATGCGCTGGTGATCGAGGGCGGCGCGACCGGAGCGGATGTGACCTATGATGGCGCAGGCTCGGGCACGGCCGATCTGGGCGCGGACAGCACCGATTTCAGCAATGTGGAAACGATCGCGCTTGGCGCGGGCGACGACACGCTTGAAGCCAGCCTCGACACCGCAGGCATGACCGGCCTTGGCGGTGCGGGCGATGACAGCCTGACGGGCGGCTCCGGCAACGATGTGCTGAGCGGCGATGGCGGCTCCTGGGCGTGGGAGCGGTTCGATATCGACCCGCTGACCATGGACCTCGACAGCACTCTGGCCGATGTGGGCTTTACCCTGAACGGCGGCACCGACAACACCAACACCCCCGACGCCACCGGGTTTTCCAGCGCGATCCACCCCGACGCGCTCAACCCCGGCGAACACCAGGCGTTCAAGTTCGAGACCGAGCTGACAATCACCCAAGGCGGCAACTATGACTTCTCGGCCGTGGCCGACGACAATGTGCGCGTCTTCATCGACGGGGTCGAGATCATCAATGGCGACAGCCAGCAAAGTGCCACCTTCTTTGACAGCGCCGCTCAAACCCTGACGCCCGGCACCTACACCATCGAGGTGATCTACCTTCAGGGTGGCACCGATCAGGCGCTCGATTTGCGGATGAGCGGGCCGGACACTGGCGGAGAAAGCACCAGCCTGCAAGGCTACGCAGGCGTCAGCGCCCCGGGAGCTGTTGGCAACGATACGCTGTACGGCGGCGATGGCGATGACCTGATCGACGGCGGGGCGGGCGACGACACGCTTTACGGCGGCGCGGATAACGACACCTTCGTCATGGCCGATGGCGGCAATGCCGATGTTATCACCGATTTCGATATGGGCGACGACGACACGGACGGCTTCACCAACGATCAGTTGGATGTCACAGGCCTGACCTCAGACGGCGGCACGACGCCTGTGACCACCGACGATGTGGTCATCACCGACACCAATGGCGACGGCACCGGCGACGCGATCCTGACCTTCCCCGGCGGCGAGAGCATCACGCTGCAAGGCGTGACCCCTGCCCAGATCCCCGATGCGGCGACACTGGTGTCGATGGGAATCCCGGCAGGCACCAAGGATTACGTGGTCGACGGCACCGCGGGCGATGACGTGATCAACGGCAGTTACACCGACGCCGATGGCGACGGGGTCGATGGCAACGACAACCTCGCAGGCACCAACGACGACGTGATCGACGCGGGCGACGGCGCGGATCTGGTCGTGGCGGGTGCGGGCGATGACAGTGTCAGTGGTGGCGCGGGCGACGACACCGTTTTTGGTCAGTCTGGTGACGACACACTTGTCGGTGGCGCGGGCGACGACGTCATCAATGGCGACAGCGAATTTTTCGGCCATGACACGCTGCAAGGCGGCGCCGGCAACGACACACTCCACGGCAACGCGGGCGACGATCTGGTCGAGGGGGGCGACGATGCCGATACCTTCTTGCTGGCAGGCGTGTTCGGAGCCGACACGATCATCGGCGGCGAGGGGGGTGTGGATCAAGACCTGCTCACCACGACCCAAGCCGGCACGCCGATCACCGACGATATCACCGTCACTTTCACTGGCAATGAGGCGGGCACGCTGACCGATGGCGTCAGCACGGCGCAATTCTCCGAGATCGAGGCGATCGAGACCGGCGCGGGCGACGACACCATCGACGCCACCGCCCAGACCACCCCCGGCGCGGGTATCGACGTCGCAACCGGCGCGGGCAACGACAGCATTACCGGCGGCGCGGGCCAGGACACCATCGATGGCGGCGCGGGCGATGACATCATCCGAACCGGCGCCAACGCGGGTGGAACCAGCCGCGACACCGTGTTCGGTGGCGACGGCAACGATACAATCACATTTGAAGGCTTCAACATCGGTCAGGCCTATGGCGGCGACGGCAACGACAGCATCACCGGAAGCAACGCCGCCCAATTGCTGGACGGCGGGGCGGGCAACGACACCATATCTGGCGGTGACGACGGGGCAACGGCAGACTCTGATACATTGATTGGCGGCGACGGCGACGACGTGCTGACTTCGGGGCAGACCACTGCCCCTGACGCGTCCCATCAGGCCTTCGGGGATAGCCTGGACGGTGGCGCGGGGCAGGACCAATTGGTGGGCGGCCTTGCAGATGATACGCTTGATGGCGGCACGGGCGACGACGCGCTCGACGGCGGCGAAGGGGCCGATATCCTGCGCGGTGGCGCCGGCGATGATGAGTTATATGGAAACGCAGGCAACGACACCCTCTCGGGCGGTGCGGGAAACGATACGATTGGCGTCGCGCAGGGCTCGAACACCATCATTTTCAGCGATGGCGACGGGAATGATGTCGTCAAAGGTTTTGCGGCGCCGACCGATAACGGTGACGGAACCTATACGTCCAACAGCGCCTTCGATGTCTCCGGCCTGACCTCGGACGGCGGCACCACGCCGGTAACGACGGATGACGTGGTGATCACCGACACCAACGGCGACGGCACAGGCGACGCGATCCTGACCTTCCCCGGCGGCGAGAGCCTCACGCTGGAAGGCGTGACCCCTGCCCAGATCCCCGATGCGGCGACGCTCAACTCAATGGGTGTCCCGCTCGGCACCAAGGATCATGTGGTCGACGGCACGGCGGGTGATGACCTGATCGACGGCAGCTACACCGACGCCAATGGCGACGGGGTTGATGGTAACGACAACCTCGCAGGCACCAACGACGATGTGATCGACGCAGGCGACGGCGATGACACGATCATCAGCAGCGCGGGCGCGGATATCATTGATGGCGGCGCGGGCGAGGATTTTGTCGACTACAACGGCGAAACCGCTGACCTGACCATCGACCTCTCCGATGCGCTGGCCGAAAGCGGCGGCGACGCCGAAGGCGACATCCTGACCAATGTCGAGGATATCCGCGGCGGCAGCGGTGACGACAACATCACCGGCAACGCCAGCGACAACTTCCTGCGCGGCGCAAGCGGCGACGACACGATTGATGGCGGCGCGGGCGACGACAACATGATCGGCGGCGGTGGGAATGATTCCATCATCGGTGGCGATGGCAACGATCTGCTCTATGGTCAATTGGGCGCGGATACGCTGGACGGCGGCGCGGGCATTGACCAGGCTAGCTATGTTCTTGACAACACAGGTATAAACATCGACCTCAGCGCAGGAACAGCCAGCGGCGGCGAAGCCGAGGGAGACGTTCTGACCAACATCGAGCACCTGCGCGGCGGCTCAGCGGCGGATACGCTGACCGGCGACACCGCAGCCAACGAGTTGCGCGGCGAAGGCGGCGACGACATCCTGAAAGGCGGTGTAGGCGATGACACGCTGATCGGCGGCACAGGAGACGACACCTATGTGTTCGCCGACGGGTCTGGCGCGGACGTCATCACCGATTTCGACATGGGTGACGACGACACGGACGGCTTCACCAACGATCAGTTGGACATTAGCGGCCTAACCGATGCAAATGGCGACCCTGTAAATGTTTGGGATGTCGTTATCACCGACACCAACGGTGACGGCACAGGGGATGCGATCCTGACCTTCCCCAATGGCGAAAGCCTCACGCTTCAAGGCGTCACACCAGACCAAGTCGATACAGGGGCGGAACTCGGCTCGATGGGTATTGTCTGTTACGTGAGTGGCACGATGATCCGCACAGAAAGAGGCGAAGTCGCGGTAGAACACCTCACAGACTACGATAAGGTGCTGACCGCGCAAGGCGGCTATGAGCCAATCCTCTGGCGTGATCATACACGCGTGACGCTCGCCCAGCAGAAAGCCGCAGAAAACCTGCGCCCTGTGCGGATCAAACCGCAGGCGCTAGGCAATGACTCCGCGCTCTTTGTCTCGCAACAGCATTGCATGGTTGTTCAAATCGAGGGCAAGGATCAGTTTATCCGCGCAAAGCATCTCGCCGAGTTCACGGATATGGCGCATATTGCAAAGCCGAAATCTGATGTGACCTACCATCATATCCTATTGCCAGAACACGCTGTGATCTATGCCAACGGGGCCGCCTCTGAAAGCTTCTACCCTGGCCCGCAAAGTCTCAAGATGTTGTCTTTGAAGGCGATGTCCTCCTTGGTAACAGCCATTTCACCTAAGGCGACAGAGGGTTTGGCAGCAGCCTATGGACAAAGATGTTTGGAAACGCTCAGCCGAAAATCTGTGCAAGCTCTTCAAGCGACACCCACACAGGGTGTGGCCTGTGCTGCCCTCAAAGCTGGTTCTTCTCACTTGGCAGAAAGAGCACTCGTGCAGCAGCAGTAAGCCGCTAAACTGCGCTGGATACTCAGGATGCACGCACCTCTGTATCTGAAATAATGGGGGCATATCGATGCCCCCATTAAACCCGCAACTATATTGACCTATATCAACGCAGAGAGAAAATACATATTCCACAACACCTATGTAAAGTGGAGAAATATTCATGGTTGATAAATCAAAGGCGCCATCGCGTCGGGCGTTCTTGGGCTTGGCTGCCGGGGCCGGTGCGCTTGGGCTTTCGGGAACGTTTAGCGAGGCACAAGCCCCAATTCCTACCAATGCTAAAATCCTTATTCTAGGCGCTGGTGCAGCGGGAACGGCCTTAGCCAACCGATTAACTGAACGTTTGGAAGGCGCCTCGATCACCCTTGTAGATGGCCGTCAAGCGCATTGGTATCAACCTGGCTTTTCCCTGATTGCAGCAGGCCTCAAACCAGCGAGCTATTCAATTAGCCAAACGGTCGATTGGCTCCCTTCTGGAGTGACACTAAAGCAGGATTGGGCCGCAAACATTGACCCTGAGGCGCGTAAAGTTGCGCTCGCTGGAGGCGAAACACTAAGCTATGATTATCTTATCATCGCAACAGGGCTGACGCTTGACCATGATGCAATCGAAGGCTTTACCCTTGATATGGTTGGAGAAAATGGGATCGGCGCGCTTTATGCGGGGCCTGATTATGCGGCAAAGACATGGAAAGCAGCCTCCAAATTCACAGAAGATGGCGGTATAGGGCTTTTCACACGCCCAGCGACCGAGATGAAATGTGCAGGAGCGCCCCTGAAACATACGTTCCTGATTGATGATTTGGCCCGCAAAGCGGGAACCCGCAGCAAGATGGATGTGCGGTATATGTCCAACAATAAAAGCCTGTTTGGTGTGCCTATTGTGTCCGAAAAGGTGCGGATGCTGTTTGAGGATCGAGAGATCGCGTCAGATTACTCTCACGTGTTGACGAGCATTGACGCCGGTTCAAAGCGCGCAAGGTTTGACACGCCCGAAGGCGTAGTGGAGCGCGATTATGACTACATTCATGTGATTCCCCCCCAACGCGCACCAGATGTCGTGCGCCAGTCAGGGTTAAGCTGGGCCGACAAATGGGTTGATCAAGGCTGGGTCGAGGTCGACAAGGCCAGTCTTCGCCACTTGCGCTATCCGGAAGTCTTTGCTCTTGGTGATGTGGCAGGTGTGCCGAAGGGGAAGACGGCGGCCAGTGTGAAGTGGCAGGTTCCTGTGGTTGAGGAACATCTTGTGGCGCAAATCTCGGGAGACACCACCGATGCCGCCTTTAACGGTTATACGTCCTGCCCATTGATCACCCAAGTGGGGCGCGCGATGTTGATTGAGTTTGATTACAACAACAATCTCACTCCAAGTTTCCCCGGTATCATCGCTCCGCTGGAGGAGCTTTGGATCAGCTGGTTGATGAAAGAAGTGGCTCTAAAAGCGACCTATAACGCCATGCTCCGCGGCAAAGCTTAAGGAAGAAAATCATGCAAGAACTTACACTTACAACACTTCTCGCCGTCTTTGAAGAAATCTTCGGGCGGGGGCTGTTCTGGGCTATGGTGGTGGCGGCTTTGGCCGTCACGGCGCTCTATATTTACGTTTTGATCCGCGACCGAACTGTCAGTTGGAAAAAGTTTCTTTGGGCGCAATTCTCCATGCCGTTTGGCGCAATCGCGGCTGTTGTCTTCGTCCAAACCATGACGCGATCGGGCTTTTCAGACATCGGCGGGCCGATTGATTTGGTCGTTTTGCTGGGTGTGGCAGGCAGTGGGGCCGTGGGTATGGCAGTCTGTATATACACTGTTCAGTCCCTGTTCTGGCCCCCTGCCCCCCACTCCTGAGCGTTTTTAGCTGGCCACCGCTTTCATGAAACGGTCTCGAATGATCACCGGATCCATTGTGATCACCGGCATCTTGGCGTTGCCGCTATCGCATTTGACAACCATGACCGTCATCTCGCCGCTGTCGAGCGCCTCTTGAAGCACGCGGCCTGTGTCAACGTCGCGGCATTCGACCACGCGTTCGCACCCACAGGCCTCAGCGACCTTGGCAAGCGATGTTTTCTTACCAGTGTATGTCGGCTGATCTCCTGTTGAGCCGTAAGAGCCGTTGTCGATGATCATCAAAATGTAGTTGTTGGCGACATTATTGGCGATGGTCGGCAATGTGCCCATGTTGGTGAGGATCGAGCCGTCACCGTCAATCACGATTACGGGCTTGGGCTGCGCGAGTGCAAGCCCAAGGCCAATGCTTGAGGCAAGACCCATGGTTCCGAGCATATAAAAATTGCTCGGCTGGTCATCAATCGCATGAAGCTCTTGACTTGGAATGCCTATGTTACAGACGACAAGCTGGTCACGCAGGATCGGGGCGATTTCTTTCAGAATTTCAGAACGGATCATTGGTCGCCATAGCCTCCCCAGAAGTTGGCATCCGTCAGGATTGCCACAGGTTTGTTGCACATGAAGGTATATTTCAGGATCATGTCGAGCTCTTCGACATCAGACTGTTTGTGAAAGTGGTAGGTCGGGATATTCATCTGGGCGAGAAGCGCTTTGGTATGAACTGCCATTTCAACTTGGCAGGCGACAGGCTCGCGCAGCTCTCCACGATAGCTGATCAGCATCGGAAGCGGCATTCTATAATATTGAATGAGCGTCGCCAAAGTGTTGATGGTTACGCCAATTGCGGTGTTCTGCATAATGATCGCAGGCCGCTTGCCCCCCATCCACGCCCCAGCGCAGAGGCCCATGCCCTCGTCTTCCTTGTTGGACGGAATGTGAAAAATCTCGTCGCGGTTATCAATTTCGTCAATCACACCTGCAAGTTGTTTGCAGGGCACTGTCGTGACAAAGGAAATATCATTCGCCACAAGATCATCCGTGATCTTCTTGTCAATATTCATAGAAGCCCTCCCGAAGCTTTTGGCCACAGTATTGGGCTGATGCACATTTTGCTCAAGAGGGGTTTCGGGGGCGACGCTTTGTTTTAAGTTTGCCTGAAGTGGCGATTATTGCTTTTCGAAAGTAATCGTCACTGTTCCGAGCCTGATGCCAAAGCGTTCCACATAAGCAATGTTGAGCAAGCGGTCATCGCTGAGAAGCCACATCCAGTCATCAAACTCGACGCGCAATGTGCCGCCTTTGTCGGGCTGCGGCAAATCAATCGTGTATTGCCAGTTAAACCTGTCGCCCGCTTCGCGACCCGTGGCCTCGCCTATCACGCCCGCCGCCGTTCCGCGCCATGCGTCAGCCTCTGTCTTGGTCAGCTCCCAAATGCGTTGTTCTGTTGCGCCGCTTTCGTAGCTGAAATCTTCTGTCAGGGTGAGGGTCCCGCCGTCCCATTCCCCCGTCATGGCGACGGTGAAGCGCTGCCGCACCTTGCCAAAGCGGTCCTGAAACTGCCCATAGGCTTTGAATTCGCCTTGAAAGAACTGCTCCAGATCGAGCTTTCGCTCAGACAAGGGCGGGTGATCAAACGAAGGCTTGCCTGTGCACGACACGAGGAAAAGCAAGGCGAGGGCAATTGTTATGTGTTTCATATCATTATTACGTCGCCGCCCCGCAGACCGATGGAAAATACTTGGAATCGGTCGCGGTGAGAAAAGCTGTGTCGCGGTGAGAAAAGTTTTGGCACGGCCACGGCCCTAAGAGAGACTTAACATGAAGGAGGATTCGCAATGACAACCGACGTTTCTGGCGTAATGCGCCCCGTGGCTACGGCCAATGGCTTGCCCAATGATCATTATGTAGACGAGCGGGTCTTTCTGGAGGAGCGCGACGCTGTTCTTTATAAGAACTGGTCGGGTATTGCTGTCACAGCCGATGTGCCAGAAAACGGGGATGCGAAGCCGATCGAATTCCTTGGGATGCCGCTGCTGCTGATCCGCGACAAAGACGGCGATGTGCGGGTCTTTCAGAACACCTGTCGTCACCGTGGTATGATCCTTGTTTCGGAACCCAAAAAAATCGAAGGGGCGATCCGCTGCCCCTATCATTCGTGGTGTTACTCCACCAAAGGCGAGCTTGTAGCGACGCCTCACGTCGGCGGCCCGGGCATGAACACACATAAAGATATGCCACGCAGCGAGCTGGGCCTCTATGAAGTTCCAAGTTATATCTGGCTCGGTGTTGTCTATATCAACGCCTCCGGAACCGCGGCCCCATTTGAAGAGGTTCATGCCGAGCTTCTCGAGCGCTGGAAAGAGTTTGACTTGCCACTGTATCACGGCGGCGAAGACAGCAAATTTGAGCTTGAGGTCAATACCAACTGGAAGCTGGCTGTCGAAAACTACTGCGAGAGCTATCACCTGCCATGGGTTCATCCCGGCTTGAACAGCTATTCGCGCCTTGAGGATCATTACAACATTGAAGAATACGGGCGCTATTCTGGGCAGGGCACGCTGGTTTACCGTCAGTTGACAGGGCAAGACGGCGAAACATTTCCCGATTTTGCGAACCTTTCGGACAAATGGGACACTGGCGGCGAATATATCACCGTTTACCCGAATGTTCTGTTGGGGGTGCAGCGCGACCATGCTTTTGCGATTATTCTGGAGCCGAAGGCGGTTGATAAGACTTTAGAGCACGTGCATTTGTTTTATGCCGAGCCGAAGGTCGATGAGGCCCTGCGCGCCAAGAATGCGACCCAGTGGAAAACTGTCTTTATCGAGGATATTTTTGTTGTCGAAGGGATGCAGAAGGGCCGCTATGGCCGTGGCTTTGACGGCGGCCGCTTCTCGCCCGCGATGGACGGGCCAACGCATTGCTTCCACGATTGGGTGGCCAATCAGATCACATCACATCGTCAGCAAATGGCGGCAGAATGAGCGAGCTGCAATCGCGACTTCTGGTGGCGCATGAGAAAGACGACCGCGCGGGACTGATTGGGCTGTATACCGAGGCGGCAGATCGGGCCAATGATCTTATCGAGCGGTCGTTCTTTCTCACACACGCATTTGTTTTTGCGCTGGAGGCGGGCGACCTACGCGCGCCTCTTTTGCGTGAGCGTTTGCGAGAGATGGGGCGGATTTAGTTGCCCTGCCCCGCCTGAGCCGCTAATGGCAACGCCATGTTAGACAAAGCTGAAGATATTCACCCGCTCTTTCACGGCGCGCCTAAAAGCACCGAGTTTAAGAAGCTGCGCAAACGAATCGTGAGCCAAACGCGCGAGGCGATAGAACAATATGGCATGATCGAGCCTGGCGGTAAGTGGCTTGTCTGTCTGTCGGGCGGCAAAGACAGCTATACGCTTTTGGCGGTGCTTCATGAACTGAAATGGCGCGGGCTTTTGCCCGTCGAGCTTCTGGCCTGCAATCTTGATCAGGGCCAGCCGGGCTTTCCTGCGACTGTTTTGCCAAAGTTTCTGGAAGAACGCGGCGTTGCGCATCGTATCGAATATCAGGACACTTATTCAATTGTCATGGACAAGGTGCCCGAAGGGCGGACCTTCTGTGCGCTGTGTTCGCGTTTGCGGCGCGGCAATCTTTACCGCATCGCACGCGAAGAGGGCTGCACGGCTGTTGTTCTGGGGCACCATCGCGACGACATTCTTGAAACGTTCTTTATGAACCTGTTTCACGGCGGGCGGCTGGCCACAATGCCGCCCAAGCTCGTGAATGAAGAAGGCGATTTGTTTGTCTATCGTCCGCTCGCCCACGTCGCTGAAGTTGATTGCGAAAAGTTTGCGCGCGATCTGGATTACCCTATCATTCCCTGTGATTTATGCGGAAGTCAGGACGGGCTGCAACGCCAACAGGTCAAGCAGATTCTGGATGGCTGGGAAAAGAACAGCCCGGGGCGTAGGCAGGTCATGTTTCGTGCATTGATGAACACGCGCCCAAGCCATTTGCTTGATCCGGGTTTGTTCGATTTTAAGGCACTTGCCAGAACGCAAGCCGAAGAACCTCCAGAAAATGAGCTGCCACCTCTCTTCCGTTAAGGCCCTGTTGATATTATCGCGCTAGCCTCCTCCAAACAGGTTTGAAGGAAGTAAAGATGGCGTTGCATGGTAGGGCTGCATTTATATCACGATCAAAGCGGCTGGCCGAGTGGCTCTTGGGGGCTCATATGTTGGCTTTTGTCCCGGCCATTGCCCTGAGCGCCTTCTGGATTGCTGGAGAACTGGCCCTTGTCAGCGTCGCGCTTGGACTGCCAATCCTCTATCTTCTAGCAGGCACACTCAAAGAGGCGCGCGCAGTGCAGAAACGCGACATTGACGCGACAACAGGTTTGCCACTCCAAAACCAGCTTGAAACCGACATCGAAGAGCTAAACGCAGTGTGCCGCGAGACCGGCCGCAAATCTGCGTTATTCCTGATCCAGTTGGAAGAGTTTGAAGCCCTTTCCCAACGATATGGTCAAGAGGCTGCGGCGACTTTGCTCGAGCGGCTCGGGGAACGATTTCGCGCGTTGGTGCGTGAAGATGACGCCATTTACTGGCTTGGCGGAGCGCGGTTTGCTGTTCTGATCGCTCCTGTGCCTCACTTTGAACTTGAAGCTGCAATCCAGCTTGCGTCACGCTTGCAATCAGCGGCGGAGGAGCCTGTCTCTGTGAATATGCAGGCGCTCTTCCTGAGCAGTGCAATCGGATTTTGCTTGAGCACTCGCAGCCCTGAGAACACAACACAGTCTTGGATGAAGGCCGCCGACACAGCTCTAAATGAAGCCGCTCGTAACGCACCATCCTCCATTCGCGCCTATAGTGCGGAAATGGGCGAAACCAGTGTTAAAAGAGAGGCCCTGATGCGAGAGGCGTTTTTTGCTCTGGACAACGGTGAGATTGCGCCTTGGTTTCAACCTCAACTCTCCACAGATACGGGGCGCGTCACCGGATTTGAAGCACTTGCGCGGTGGCATCATCCCAAACGAGGGACAGTCGCACCCTCAGATTTTCTTCCTGCACTACAAGATTCAGGACAAATGGAGCGCTTGGGAGAGGTTGTTCTCTATGGTGCTCTCACCGCGCTCAAAGCATGGGATCGTGCAGGGTTTTATGTGCCTTGCGTGGCAGTCAATTTCACAGCCGAAGAGCTGCGCAACCCAAAACTCGCCGAAAAAATCCGTTGGGATCTAGACAGGTTTGACCTGGCGCCCAACAGGCTGACGATTGAAGTTCTCGAAACCATTGTCGCGGGATCTCCCGAAGATGCCGCAGCGCGAAATCTTGCAGCCTTGGCAAAGCTGGGTTGCCGTATTGATCTTGATGATTTTGGCACAGGTCACGCGTCTATCACGGCCATCAGACGCTTTACCATCGAGCGCATTAAGATCGATCGTTCCTTTATCAGCCGCGTTGACAAAGATCAGGAGCAACAACGTATGGTCTCCGCAATCCAGACAATGGCGGAACGGCTCGGCCTTGAAACGCTGGCAGAAGGCGTGGAAACTGCGGGGGAACACGCCATGCTTGGCCAGCTTGGCTGTGCGCACGTGCAAGGCTTTGCCGTCGCGCGCCCTATGCCGTTTGATGAAACATTGGGCTGGCTCACACAGCACAACACAAAACTGGGCGCTCTGCCGCAGATTCGGGGCGGAACCGCGATTTAGAATGCTGGTCCAGAGACATCTTAAACGAATTTCCTGCTGCCTTTTGCCCTAAATCCCCAATAACCGCTTGACCTTCGGGCCTTCACTCTGTTGAACCTGCCTCACTCGTAAAGGCAAGGGGCTCAGGTCTTCATGGACGATCAGAACAAGAATCTCATTCTCGCTGTAGCGCTCAGTATGCTTGTCATTCTGGGATGGAGCTTTTTCTTTCCACCACCCGCGCCAAGCCCGCAAGACCTTGCGGGAGCCACGCCGTCTGCAAGCCAGGCAACAGGCGATACAGCCAGCGTCCCCTTGGCCGCCACGGGCACCGAACCTGTCGTGACTGCAGAAGCAAAACCTGCCGTTGATGTGCCCCGTATCAAGATTGAGAACAGCCATGTCGAGGGCACGATTTCGCTCTTGGGCGGGCGTTTTGACGAGCTGAAGCTGAAACAATACCGCCAAACGCTTGAAACAGGCAGTGATATCGTTTCGCTCTTGAAGCCAACGGGTGCCGAAAGCGCTTATTACGCCCTTTACGGCTGGGCGCCCGGCGCGGGGCTGTCAGCCGAGCTCGTGCCCGGGCCGAATACCGTCTGGTCGGTTCAGTCCGGTAGCAGCCTCACCCCGACAAGCCCTGTTGTTCTGACATGGAGCAATGGTCAGGGGCTGACTTTCACACGCGAGATCAGCCTTGATGAAAACTATATGTTTACCATCACGCAATCGGTTGCAAACACCGGCACCGCATCTGTGAGCCTCGCCCCTTACGGGACGATCGCGCGTCACGGCGAGCCTGCTGATCTCAAAAACTTCTTTATCCTGCATGAAGGCGCGATCCGCCATGTTGCAGGCGAGCTGACAGAAACAGATTATGATGACTTTGAGGCCGCACGCAGCCATGAAGAACTCGAAGTCGGCGACAAAGGCTGGACTGGGTTTACCGACCACTACTGGATGACCACCTTGATTGTGGATCAGGCGGGCGCGAAAATCAGCACTTTCAAAGACACCACCCGCAACATTTTCCAAACGACCGCAAAGCATAAGACCGAGACGCTTGAACCAGGCCAAACCGCCGTGGTCTCCTCACGGCTTTTTGCGGGCGCGAAGGAGTGGGAAACCATCCGCAATTACCAAAACGAGAGCGGCGTCCCCAAGTTTCTGGATAGCATCGATTGGGGCTGGTTCTTCTTTATCACCAAGCCGATGTTCTGGCTGCTCCATTATCTTCACGTCATGATCGGCAACATGGGCTGGGCCATTATCGCGCTGACCTTTATTATCAAGCTCGTTCTTTTCCCCTTGGCTTACAAATCTTACGCCTCCATGGCGAAGATGAAAGAGCTTCAGCCGCAGATGGAAAAAATCAAGGAGCAGGCGGGCGACGACCGTCAAAAAGTCCAACAGGAGATGATGGCACTCTACAAGAAGGAAAAGGTCAATCCGGCCGCGGGCTGTTTGCCGATCCTGATGCAGATCCCTATTTTCTTCTCGCTCTACAAAGTGATTTTTGTGACGCTGGAATTGCGCCATGCGCCATGGATCGGCTGGCTGACAGACCTCTCCGCGCCCGATCCTTCAACGATCTTTAACCTCTATGGCCTGTTGCCATGGGACGCACCAGAGCAAGGCTCGATCTTGGCACTGATCTTCATTGGTGTGCTGCCACTGCTTCTGGGGATCACAATGTGGCTGCAGCAGAAACTGAACCCAGCGCCCACTGATCCGATCCAGCAACAGATCTTCGCCTGGATGCCTTGGGTCTTCATGTTCATGCTGGGAAGTTTTGCTTCAGGTCTTGTGATTTACTGGATTGCGAACAACACCATCACCTTCACCCAACAATATCTGATCATGCGCAGCCACGGTTACAAGCCCGATGTGTTTGGCAATATTCTGTCAGGGTTCAAGCGAAAGCCGAAAGACGCAGAATGACGCCACATATCACCCAGCTCTGGCGCTATCCCGTGAAGAGCCACGGACGAGAAGCGCTTGAGCGGGTGACGCTCACAGCAGGGCAAACCCTGCCTTGGGATCGGCTTTGGGCGGTCGCACATGACAGCTCGACGGCAGATGGCGCGGAATGGGTGCCCTGTCAGAACTTCTCGATCGGGACCAAAGCGCCAAAGCTCGCTGCCATAAATGCAGCCGTCAATGAGGCGACGGGATGTGTGAAGCTAACGCACCCCGAGCTTGGGACGCTTGAGTTCAACCCCGACCAAGACAGCGAGAGGCTGATCTCTTGGGCGGGTGGGCTTGTTCCGAAAGACCGTGCACAATCTGCACGGATCATTCGCAGCCAGTCTCGGGGCTTTACCGATACCGATTTCCCTTCGGTTTCGCTGATGAACATGGCCTCACATCGCGCCGTCGAAACCAAACTTGAGCACACGCTTGAGCCAGAGCGCTGGCGCGGCAATATCTGGCTTGACGGGTTTGCCCCCTGGGCCGAATTCGACTGGATGGGCAAAACCCTGCGCCTTGGTGCGGCGCGTATCCTGATCAAAGAGCGGGTTGTCCGCTGCAAACATACCATGGCCTCGCCAAAAACGGGCGAGCGCGATATAGACACGCTTGGCCTCTTGCGAAAAAACTGGGGCCATCAAGACTTTGGCGTATACGGCGAAGTGATAGAAACAGGCGACATACGCCTAGGCGATACAGCAGAGGTGCTTTGATGCAACTTCCCTTTCCACTGGCAGAGCTGCCTGATGACTTTGCCCGCGAAAAAGGGCGTAAACTTTTTGCAGGCGGCGGTGCCGAATTTGTCAAAGGCGTTGTGGCCATGTCGGGGTTGCCTGATGGCGACCGGCTCGAAGTGTGTTTTGCGGGGCGCTCCAATGTGGGCAAATCTTCGCTGATCAATGCGCTGACCAACCGCAAAGGGCTGGCACGGGCCTCAAACACACCAGGGCGCACCCAAGAAATCAACTTCTTCACGCTTGAGGACACCCATTATCTGGTCGATCTTCCTGGATATGGCTATGCAAATGCGCCTCTGCCAATTGTCGAGCGGTGGCAACGCCTGCTCAAGCAATACCTTTCAGGACGGCAAAACCTGCGCCGTGCTTTTGTATTGATTGATGCGCGCCACGGCGCCAAGGCTGTGGACGAAGAGATCATGAGCCTGCTCGACAGCTCGGCAGTGACATTTCAATGTGTGATGACCAAAGCTGACAAAGTCAAAGACGCCGACCGCGAGCGCTCGATTGAAGCCACGCGCAAGGCTTTGGCACGGCATCCTGCCGCTTTTCCCGAGATTATTATGACCTCAAGTGAAAAGGGCGACGGGATTGAGACATTGCGCGCAGTGATTGCGTCTCTGGTTTAAAACGGCCGCGCCGCTCATATCAGGCAGAGCATAAGCATTGGCTTGCGCCTCTGGCTGCGATGAGGTCAAATTGTGGAACGAACTTAAGGCAGACACATGAGAACCCAAGATATGAACCGAGACTGGATCGCCACGGCGCGCACACTCAACCAAGCGCTGCCCAACTTGCAGCGCTATACGGGCGCGATTGTTGTGGTCAAATTCGGCGGTCATGCCATGGGGGATGATGCGGCGATGGATGAATTCGCGCGCGATATTGTCTTGATGCAAATGGTCGGTGTGAACCCCGTGATCGTGCATGGCGGCGGCCCTATGATCAACGAAAAGCTCGATGCCCTTGGTATCAAAAGCGAGTTTGTAAACGGCAAGCGCGTGACAGATGCGGCGACTGTTGAAGTGGTTGAGATGGTGCTTTCCGGTCTTGTTGGGAAGCGCATTGTCCAAGCGATCAATCGTCAGGGCGGTAAGGCTGTGGGCCTGTCAGGCAAAGACGCCAATCTAATGATCTGCAAGCAAACCGACCCTGCACTTGGATTTGTTGGCACGCCTGATGAGATGAATCCTCAGCTTCTGCGCGATTTGTTTGAAAAAGGCACAATACCGGTGATTGCCCCTATCGGGGCGGGCCAGAATGGCGAGACATTCAATGTGAATGGCGACACAGCAGCTGGCGCGATTGCTGCGGCGCTTAAGGCCGACAGACTCTTGCTTTTGACCGATGTTGAAGGCGTCAAAAACAAAGCCGGCGATATTCTGACCGAACTCACGTCTCAGTCTATCCGCGACATGATCTCTGACGGGACGATCGCGGGCGGGATGATCCCCAAGACCGAAACCGCGCTTCTAGCCATAAAAGGCGGCGTGCGTGGCGTGGTTATTCTGGATGGGCGCGCGCCCAATGCCTGCTTGCTGGAACTCTACACAGAGCATGGCGCTGGCACACTTATTCGTGGGTGAGCAAACTCTGGCTTGTTTAACGACCTGATCAGGATCATATTCTAACTATGGAACATGAAGCGACCCTTCGGCTTATTATATTCGTTGGCTTGTTTGCGCTGCTTGCCGCCGCAGAAGCCTATCGCCCCCGCCGCGCACGTCAGGTGGCACGCAGCTCACGGTGGCTGACAAACTGGGGCTTTTCCCTGCTCAACACAGGCGCTTTGCGGCTGATGGCTTTTGGCCTTCCCTTGCTTGCTGTGGGCGCGGCCATGGACGCGGCGCAAAATGGCTGGGGACTTTTCAACGTGCTCGACTGGCCGAGCTGGCTTGAGATTGTTTTGGCTGTGCTCTTTTTTGATTTTGCAATCTGGCTTCAACATCTCATCACCCATAAAGTCCCCCTGCTCTGGCGGCTGCACCGCGTGCATCACGCAGATACCGAGATTGATGTAACGACTGCCATTCGCTTTCACCCCGTAGAAATTGCGCTCTCGATGTGTCTCAAAATCGGATTGGTCTATCTCTTGGGGCCCGCCGCAGTGGCGATCATTTTGTTTGAAATCATCCTCAACGGCACGGCCATGTTTAATCATTCCAATCTGGCGCTCCCCCGCTGGCTGGACCAATGGCTGCGGCTTGTGCTTGTCACCCCCGATATGCACCGCGTGCACCACTCGGTTCATCGCTCAGAGCACGACAGCAACTACGGTTTTTCACTTTCGCTTTGGGACAGGGTCTTCAGAACATATATCGCCGAGCCAAAAGACGGACATACAGAAATGAAAATCGGGCTTGAATGGCAAGATCCACGCCCATCCAAACTTGGCTGGAGCCTATGGCTGCCCTTTATGAAGCGCTGACCCCTGCGCCCGAGCAGGAGGCGCTTGCTGTCTTTGGCGCGCTACATGAGGGCGAGGAAACGATTGTCTTGCTTGGCCCGCATGAGCCAGGGTTCTGGGCTTGTTTCACGGCCACTCCAGAGTATCAGGACGGGCAAGCTGATCCGCTAGATCGTTGGTCAAAGCGGGTGATTGGCCGATTGGCCGCAGATTGGGGCGGTGCTCCGGTGTTTCCGTCTGACGGGCCTCCTTTTGCGCCGTTTCTGGACTGGGCGATAAAGACAGGACAAGCTTGGCAATCGCCTGTCGGTATGCTCGTTCATGCGCGCGCGGGGCTTATGGTCTCTTTTCGGGGGGCTGTACGGCTACAAGGCCGCCTTGTGCTGCCACCAACCAGTTCAAGCCCCTGTGAAAGCTGCACAGGCCAGCCCTGCCTGAGCGCTTGCCCTGTCGGCGCACTTAACAGCGGCATGGAGTATGATGTGCCCCGCTGCAAAGCGCATATAAAGAGCCTTGCTGGCACAAACTGCTTCAGCGCAGGCTGCCTTGTGCGCCGCGCCTGCCCTGTGTCTCAGGACTATGGGCGCCGCCCCGCACAGTCAGCATTCCACATGAGGAGCTTTTTGTGAGTCTCGAGTTCATTCTTATGCGCCATGCCAAGTCGAGCTGGTCTGACCCGCGCCTTCCAGACCATGACCGCCCCCTGAACGCCCGTGGTCGCGCCAGCGCAAAGGCCATCGGCACGTGGATGGAAGAGAACGGTTATCGACCAGAGCAAACGCTCTGCTCCTCTTCCGCCCGCACCCGCGAAACGCTTGATCTCCTCGCAGTTGAAAGCGAGGTGAGCTACCTAGAGGCTTTGTATCACGCGAGCGAACACAGAATGCTTCAACTGTTGCAAAACAAAGCCACAACCAAGAGCGTATTAATGCTTGGACACAACCCTGGCGCAGCTTTTTTGGCCCAAGCAATCGTGAAGACCCCTCCCAAGAGCGAGGCTTTTTCGCTCTTCCCGACAGCCGCCTGTTTGGTTGTCAGGTTTGATGTGGAACGTTGGCAGGATGTTCAGTTTGGCACCGCTCACGCAGAGGCGTTTGTCGTGCCACGAACACTTTTGAACCAAGCCTAGCCATTTTATGTTTGGCATTTGCGGCCCCGTGACGGCCCCAAAGCTTATAGTCGTTTCACAGTCACCACATCGCGAATTCCGTAGCCGTTAAACCGCGTGGCAATGGCAAGAGAATAGGCGCCCATACCCGCAAATAAGAGGTAGTCCCCTTCCTGAATGTTCTCAGGCACAGCCAAAGGCTCAGGCAGGCAATCAAGGCTGTCACAGGTTGGACCAAAAATGGTTCTGCTTTGGTCAGGCCCAGATTTAAGCGCCCCTTCAGGCGAAAAACACATAATTCGATTTGAGGGCGAAATATCACGCCACTCGGCAAAACCGCCATAAATCCCGTCATTCAAAAACACAGTGCCATCCGGTCGGACAGCTTTTACACAGGCAGCAAGCGAAAAACACTCCGCAACCATCGCCCGCCCTGGCTCACAGACCAGCTGGGGCGGCACGCTGAAGGCCTGATCTGTGGCAAGGTTAATCTCTTTAAAAATAAGGTCCAGATTAGGCGCTATGCCACTTCGATGCGAGGCAAAGCCACCGCCCACATTCAGGCGCTCGGGCGCGACACCCGCTTGCCACGCAATCTCGCTTGCGGCCCGAATATACTGGCCCCACGCTTGCGGGTCGTCGCATTGCGTTCCAGGATGGAAGGTCAGAGCAGGCCGGTAGCCGGCGGCCGCGACAGCGCGCAACAGCTCCACAGCCGCCTCAGGCGTTGCGCCAAATTTTGCGCCAAAATCATAATGCGCGCCTTTGACAGGAAGCTTGAAACGCACAGCAATCTCTTCGGCCGCGTGAGATGGCGCACCCAATTTAAACAACTCACCCCCATCATCAACAGACCATGACCGAACTTGCGCAGCTTTGCCCGCCATCACTTCAGCACGAGAGCGCACAGGGTTGTTGTAATGCAAATCAGCCTTTGCAGAGGCGGCACGCACTTGCAAAATCTCTTCAGGACTTGCCACATCAAACCCGGTTAGCCCTGCGGCAACCAGGTTTTCAATCACTTCTGGCGCAGGATTTGCTTTAACCGCATAAGTGACCTGCCCCGAAAAGCTACGGCCAAATCGCTCGGCTTGCTGCCGCAAAACTGTCGGCGCAAAATACATCACAGGCGCTTCTGGCCGCTTCAAACCAATATGCGCTTGGGGGGTCTCAAATACGCCACGTTCAAACATTGTCATATCTCGCTTTTCTTTTCAGTCTCGCGCGAGAATTGGTCGATTTCACGTGGCATATCTGATATCTTAACGAAAAATAACTCCGAAATGACGACAGTATATGCAAAATGACGAGATAGACACCAAGCTGCTAAGCCTCCTCGCTGAAAATGCCCGCGCCCCCGTGGTCACGCTGGCCCGCCAGCTCGGGCTTGCGCGCACAACCGTTCAGGCCCGCATAGAACGTCTGGAGAAAACCGGTGCAATCAGCGGATATACGATCCGCCGCGGCATAGGCGGGCGCCCGGCCCTGCGAGCGACCGCACTGATCTCGATCGAGCCACGCTCTGGCCCATCAGTGCTCGCCCGCCTCAAAGCGCTGTCAGGCGTTGAACAGGTTCACACAACATCAGGTCGATGGGATCTGATCGCAATTTTGAGTGCTGCAACCACAGAACACCTCGACCAAACCCTTGATGACATTGGCGCTGCCAAAGGCGTGCGCAGCTCAGAAAGCCTTATCCACCTCAGCACAAAAATAGACCGGAGCTAAATCACCCCGTCTTTTTCTTTCTAAAAATATCCTGGGGGTGCGGGGGCAAAGCCCCCGCTTTGTTCGGATTTTCGCGCAGCGAAAATTCGAGATCAGATCTCAGCCAACCGTTTAAGAGCAGCCTGCATCAGCCCCTCTTCTTCTTCCCGTTCGGCAAGATTTGCACGCGTTTCCTCAACCACCTCATCAGGCGCGCTTGCAACAAACTTGGGGTTTCCAAGCCGCCCCCGCATTCCGCCAATTTCTTTGGCAAGTTTGCCAAGGCTCTTCTCAAGCCGCGTTTTTTCCGCGTCCACATCAATAATATCCGCAAGCGGCAGGCCAAACTCGGCGCCTGTCACGCTGAGCGCTGCAGTTCCCCTCGGGAACTCGGACACCACGTGCAGCTCATCCATTCGTGCAAGCTTCTTGATCAGCGCTTCGTTGCCCTCATAGGCGGCTGTGGCGTCAGCGCTCATATTGCGCACCACCACGGGGACTTTCAGACCCGCAGGCACGTGCATCTGCGCCCGCACAGAGCGGATTTCCTCGATCAGGCCGATCACCCAGTTCATTTCGTTGTCCGCCGCAGGATCCACAAGCTCATGGCCGTAGGTCGGCCAGTCGGTATGCGCCAGAATCTTATGACGTGCGCCAAGCGTGCCCCAAAGTTCTTCGGTGATAAACGGCATAATCGGGTGCAAAAGCACCACGCATTGATCAATCACCCAAGCCATAACGGCCTGTGTCTCGGCTTTTGTCGCCGCGTCCCCATCCAGAAGAAGCGGTTTGGAAAACTCGACATACCAGTCGCAAACCTTGCCCCAGACAAAGCCATAAAGCGCATTGGCCGCGTCGTTGAAACGGTAGGCTTCAAGGGCGCCGTCAACGGTTTCGCGCACCTTGGCCGTCTCGCCGATGATCCATTTGTTCACTGTTGCAGTGGCTTCGGGCACCGCGCCGTCAGAGCCGACAGCTTCGTTCATTTCCGCAAAGCGCGCGGCATTCCAGAGCTTGGTTGTGAAGTTGCGATAGCCCGTGATCTTCTGCTTGGAGAGTTTGAGAACCCCGCCCAAAGCCGCCATCTGCGCATTGGTAAAGCGCAACGCATCTGCACCATATTCGTCAACGATTTCAAGTGGATCTATGACATTGCCCGTGGTCTTGGACATCTTCTTTCCCTTCTCGTCGCGCACGAGCTGGTGCAGATAGACCGTGTGGAAAGGGATCTCTTTCACCACAGCTTTTTGCATCATGATCATCCGCGCGACCCAGAAGAAGAGGATGTCAAACCCTGTGATCAACACATCCGTCGGAAAGTAACGCTTCATCTCGTCGGTGTCTTCGGGCCAGCCCAAAGTGCCAATCGGCCAGAGGCCAGAGGAGAACCACGTATCAAGCACATCAGGGTCGCGGGTCAGCGTTTTGCCTCCCGATTTTTCAATCGCTTCGGCTTCTGTTGCGGCGCAATAAAACGCCCCGTCTTCATCATACCAAACAGGGATCTGATGCCCCCACCAGAGCTGACGCGAGATACACCAAGGCTCGATGTTTTCGAGCCAGTGATAGTAGGTCTTCTCGCCTGATTCAGGCATGATTTTGATCTCGCCAGAGCGGACGGCTTCAAGCGCGGGGCCAACCACTTTTTCGGCATCCACAAACCATTGATCGGTCAGCATCGGCTCGATCACCACTTTGGATCTGTCGCCAAACGGCTGCATGATCGGCTTGTTTTCAACATACGGAATGAGGCGGGTGAGGCTCTCACCCTCCTCCTCATAGGTCTCTGTCGTCATGACAGCGAGACCCTCTGCTGTGATCTGTTCTACCACAGCTTTGCGCGCCTCAAAGCGGTCCAGTCCGCGCAGCTCTTCGGGCACCAGATTGAGCGCATCTGCTTCCGAAATACTGAGCACTTTCAGCCCCTTAGACACGTCCATCGCCACCGCAGCCGCCTCGTCATAGCTGGCGCCATCAGCGCGCATCGCGCCCTTGGTATCCATGAGACGATAGAGCGGAATACCCGCCCGTTTGGCAACTTCGTAGTCGTTAAAATCATGCGCGCCCGTGATCTTCACAGCGCCCGAGCCAAAGCTCATGTCAGGGTATTCATCTGTGATGATGGGGATGAGGCGGCGGTGTTCTTTTGGCCCAACCGGAATTTCGCAAAGCTGGCCCACAATAGGCGCATAGCGCGCATCATCAGGATGCACGGCCACGGCCCCGTCGCCCAGCATTGTCTCGGGACGGGTGGTGGCGATCGAGATATAATCGCGCTCCTCAGAAAGAGTCACATTGCCGTCTTCGTCTTTCTCGACATAGGTATAGGTCGCCCCCCCTGCGAGGGGATATTTGAAGTGCCACATATGGCCCGCGACTTCAATATTTTCGACTTCCAGATCGGAAATCGCCGTCTCAAAATGCGGGTCCCAATTGACCAGACGCTTGCCGCGATAGATCAGCCCTTGCTCATACATCTCAACAAAAACCTTGATCACGGCATCGTGGAAATTGGGCGAGTTCTCATGCCCGACACGGGGGTCGCCCTCGGCGCCAGCCATGGTAAAAGCGTTGCGATTCCAATCACATGAGCAGCCAAGGCGTTTGAGCTGTTCGACAATCGTGCCGCCGTATTGCCCTTTCCACTCCCAGACTTTTTCAAGGAATTTTTGCCGCCCCAGCTCGCCCCGTGTGGGCTGGCCTGTGGCGGCCAACATCTTCTCGACCTGCATCTGGGTCGCAATGCCTGCGTGGTCCTGCCCCGGCTGCCAGAGCGTGTCAAAGCCGCGCATTCTGTGCCAGCGGATCAAGATGTCCTGCAGGGTGTTGTTAAAGGCGTGGCCCACGTGCAAAGCCCCTGTCACATTGGGCGGCGGGATCATGATTGTGAAGCTCTCGTCGCGCGAGCGGTTGGCCCCTGCGGCAAAGGCACCTTGGGCTTCCCACATTGCGGAAATGCGCGGCTCGGCTTCGCTTGCGTTAAATGTCTTTTCCATCGCCATGATCATCTGCCCTATATTGGGGGTGGTGTGTTGCCCACGGTCTAGCGAATGCGCAGGCAAAACCCAAGGGTCAAAACGGCGCGCCGCCTTGCACGCGCACAGAGCAGCGCACGCTCGTTAACCTTTTGCAAAACGGCTGATTCTAGGGGGGTGAAAAGCGTGCACAACCCGTGCACCATGCGTGCACCGCCTGACTCTCCACTTTGTTAACAGAAATTAACTTAAGGCAGCGTGCGCTGCGGCCCTATCGGGCTAGAACTTCGGGGCGCGGTTTTGCATATTGGCCGCGATCACTTCCATCTGCTCGGGCTTGCCGATGAGGTCTGTTTGCTCGCGGCTTTCCGCCAAGAGGACAGCGTCCTCAGAAGCCCCGCTCTCGGCCAGCGCGATGAGCCGCTTTGCGGCGCGAATAGCGGCGGGGCTTTTCGTCGCAATCGTCGCAGCAAGGGCCTCGGCCGCCGCGAGCGGCGTGTCCGACAGCTCAGTCACAAGCCCCCACTCCAGCGCCTGCGCCGCGCTCACCGGCTCGGCGGTATAGGTCATTTTGCGGATCACATCCGAGCGCGCGAGCGCGGGCATGAGGACCATCCCGCCCATATCGGGCACAAGCCCCCATTTCATTTCCATCACCGCCAGTTTCGCATCAGGGTGCGCAATCCGGATATCAGCGCCCAGTGCAAGCTGGAACCCGGCGCCATAGACCGCGCCGTGAAGGGCTGCGATCACAGGCACAGGGACGCGCCGCCAGACCATCACCAGCTCTTGAAAGAGGTTGGTGTTGCCAAAGTCGCGCGGCATGATCCGCGCTTCGGGGTCGCCTGCGGCCAGCACAGCGAAGCTCGCCACATCAAGCCCCGCACAAAAGGCGCGCCCCTCGCCTGCAAGCACAACCGCGCGGAGCGTTTCTGTCTCAAGAAGCGCCTGCCCCGCCGCGACGAGCGCCTCGGCCATCTCGATATCAACCCCATTCATCTTGTCAGCGCGGGTGAGCGTGACATAGGCGATATGATCTTTGATCTCGGTGGTGACGCGGGGCATAGGGCAAACTCCTCTTTTGTCAGAATGCTAGCCCCGCGGCGCATTTCGGGAAAGCCTAACGCAGCGGCACGCGCCAGCTTGCCCCCCGTCGCATAGGGCGTTTGGTCTGGCGGGCCGTCTGCGCTCACAAGCCCACTTGCCGCCGCGCCCCGCTTTGGCATAGTCAAGAGCCATGACACACACACGTTTTACAAAGCTCGCCGAGAGCCTGCCCGCCACCGTCCCTTTTGTCGGCCCCGAAGCGCAGGAGCGCGCCAGCGGCACGGCCTTTCAGGCCCGTATCGGCGCGAATGAAAACGCCTTTGGCCCCTCGCCCCGCGCGCTTCTGGCCATGGCCGAGAGCCTCAAAGACATCTGGATGTATGGCGAGAGCGAAAACCACGATCTGCGCGCAGCACTGGCGGCGCACCACGGTTGCGGCCCCGAACATATCATGGTGGGCGAAGGGATCGACGGGCTGCTGGGCTATCTGGTGCGCCTGATGATCGAGCCGGGAGATGCGGTTGTCACATCCGACGGTGCCTATCCGACATTTAACTACCATGTCGCGGGCTTTGGCGGCGTGCTGCACAAGCTGCCCTATCGTGACGATCACGAGGATCTGCCCGCCCTTCTCAAGAAGGCCCGCAAGACAGGGGCGAAGCTGGTCTATTTTGCCAACCCTGACAATCCGATGGCCACATGGCATCGCGGCGCGGATGTGCTCAAGGCGCTTGAGGGCCTGCCCGAGGGCTGTCTTCTGGTGCTCGATGAAGCCTATATCGAATTTGCCCCTGAGGGCACGGCGGCCCCGATCGAGATCAATGATCCGCGCGTGATCCGTATGCGCACCTTCTCCAAAGCCTATGGTCTGGCGGGCGCGCGCGTCGGCTATGCCCTCGGGGCCGCCCCGCTCATCCTCGCCTTCAATAAAATCCGCAATCACTTTGGCATGAACCGCACCAGCCAGATCGGCGCTTTGGCCGCCCTTCAGGATCAGGACTACCTTGCCCAGACCCGCAGAAATGTCAGCGCTGCGCGCGCGCAGATCGCCGAGATCGCGGCGGCGAACGGGCTGGTGAGCCTGCCCTCGGCTGCCAATTTCGTGGCCATTGACTGTGGGCAAGATGGTGCCTTTGCCAAAGCGGTGCTCGACGGGCTGATCAAACGCGGCCTCTTCGTGCGGATGCCCTTTGTCGCCCCGCAAAACCGCTGCATCCGCGTGAGCTGCGGCACAGAGGCCGATCTCGCCGCCTTTGCCGCCGCCCTGCCAGACGCCTTGGCCGAGGCCCGCGCGCCCTAGCTCTTTCTTTTTGCCTTAAATATCCAAATCACGCAGCCTCCACAGGCGCCAGATCACTTAAGGCATAACCCCATCAGCCAAACATAAGGGGGCGCGCCAGCGGCCCGCCCCCTTGGGCGATGCACGAAGTGCAGCGCAACCCCTGTCTAGATCAAAGACACCGCAACCGCGGCGATCAGCAGCCCGGCGCCAAGTTCAAGCGCAGCCGAGAGCCTGAGGCCAGAGGCGCGCCCCGCGACAGCGCCAAAGGCGCTTTCACGCATCACAACCGAAAGCACCGCCACCAAAACCGTCACACTTGCAGTGCCAAGCCCCATGACAAAAGCCCCAGCAATGCCGACCCAGTCGATCCCGAGCCGCCATGTCAGGATCAAAAGGAACAGCGCGCCTGTGCAGGGGCGGATCGCCACCGCGCCGATCACCATGAGCGCGTCGCGCAGGCTGTGCACGGCGCCGGCCTCTTGTGCGCTCGGGCCATGCTTGTGGCCGCAGCCACAGCTGCCGTCAGCCTGATGGCCATGGCCACGGTGCTGCCATATCCCGTAGAGCTTGCGCGCCCCGCGCAGGGCAAGCCAGAGACCCACCAGAGCAATCGCCATATAGGACGCCGGCGCGAGCCAGTCTTCGGCAAGGCCCGTCATCGCCTCGCGTGTGAGGCCCAGCAGAAAGACCCCCGCATAGACCAGAACAACCGCCGCCGCCGCTTGGCCGAGGCTTGAGAGCACTGCGAGGCTCGAGAGCCTGACCACGGGCACACGCCGCGCCGCGCCGTAGCCGCCAATGATCAGTTTGCCGTGGCCCGGGCCTGCGGCATGAAAGAAGCCATAGGCAAAACACAGCCCCATGAGGCCCCAAAAGGCGCCGGGCTCGCCCGCTTTGAGCGCCCGCAGGAGGCCCGCCATGGCGGTCTGGACCGAGCGTTGGCCCTCGGCCGCCCATGCCGAGAGGCTTGACGCGCCACCAGCCACCCAAAGCCAGAGGGCAAGTGCCGCCAGCGCGGTAAGGGTCAGGATCAGGAAGGGGGTGCGCATTGAACTATGATCTCATCTGCAAAATCTTCGCCGACTTCAGGGTAGTCGGCTTCGGGGTCATCCATGCTCTCGCCCATCAGGCCCATCACCTTTTCAGTGGCCGCAGTCACATCGGCTTTGATCACTTTGGCTTCGCAACCTGCGGGCAGATCTACGCCGAGACCAAGGTCATAGGCGGTGTAATATGTGGGATCAAAGGCCTTGAGGCTGAAGGTTTGGGCGGGTGTTGCGAGGGCGCGGTAGTGGCGCGAGACAATCTCGCCTTTCTCAAAGCCTGTGCCAAGGCTTTCGGGCGGGCCGAGCGGCAGTTTGCCGTTCGCTGTTTGGGCGTAGAGATCGCCTTCAAAGCCCTCGACCCAGTTCAGGTCAAACCCGTCCAGTTGCTGTTGTTCGCTCGGGGTGAGGCGTCCGTCAAAATCGTGATCCAGCTCCATATCCTCCAGCACGAGAAGCGAATAGAGCGCATCATAACGCCATGTCACTTCAACGCCTTTGACCATGCCACCCTCAGCGCGCACGAGCTTGAGGCCTGTGGAGACAAAAATATGCGGATGCGCCGTGAGGGGCGTCGCCAGTGAGGCCGTGAGCAGCGCGAAGGCAACACCCAGAGTTCGCATCAGTCTTTCCTTGCGCCTTTTGCTCTTGCCTTGAGGGCCAAATATCATCGCCAGAACCTTTAAGGGGCAATCCGCCGCCTCGCAATGGGAGGGGCAGAGGCTTGGCAAGAAAGCGCCCGCCCCCCGCAGTCAGCCACAGCCTCAGAGCGCAATATGGCGAGCACAGCGTCGCAGCCGCAGGTTTTCTGACCGAGTATAGGGGGAGCTTTGTGCCTTTATTACCCTGAAAATTAACCAAATTTTAATCTTTAAGCATTGTAGAATTTACAGAGCCTTCAGACTATGGCAATGTTTGCGCGTTAAAGCGCCGACCATAAGGCGCGGCAAACAAAAGGCGAGTGACGTTGGTAAGTTTCGATTTTTCTTTGTTTCGTGAAAACCTTCTTTTCCATATGAAGTCCAAAAACCTAAAGGCAGCCCAGCTTTCAAAGATGGCAGGGCTCAATCCGCGCGCGGTAAAGGACATTGAAGAAGAGCGGATCAAAAACCCGCGCATTCAAACGGTCCTGGCGCTGGAGGCGGCGATGGAGCTGCCGTTTGGCAAACTCCTTGGCAAATCCATCGACGAAGTCGACGGCGAGCTTCTCAGCCTTCTTGGAGAGCTTGACGCAGCAACCCAGAAACAGCTTCTGATGACTCTTCAATCTTTGTCGTCGACGAAAACCCATTCTCTTTAAGCTTTAAAAGAAAATTCAGCCTCATTTCCGGTGTGGTCTTTGCAAGCAACTCTTTGAAGAACTGTGGCTCCGCTGACCACTTGGCAGAGTCTGGGTTACTGTCTTGAAGTATGTTTGGAAAATTTGACATTTGCCTGACTTTCTTAGTGCTCGATCACTTTATCGAAACGACTAACTTGCTAATGTCCCCGAGGTCTTAATCGCTTAAGTTGACTCTAAGATCAATAATAAGTTTGCAAATTGCTCAAAAAACTTGCGTTTCGCTTCGTTTCGTTGGCGGGTTTTTCCCTGCTCTTTGGCTGCTTTCTGGCGGGGTTTTAACAGTCTGCCCCACCCCCAGTGGTCACTAATTATGTTTTTTTACACATACCACGATCAGACCTCTGGCTCAAGAAACTTACAATAATTTAACACATCTGTGAGCGATCAACCGCCGCCACCTTGGGGAAAACGCTTCCAAAAGAGGTCGTTACACCCTTGTTTTCGACCGAGCATATGAAGCCAGAATGCAACACCGCTTCACTGAAGACAACTTTGCCAAACCTCGAATTGTTGAATTATGTGAGAAAACACAATATTAACGCCGAGGGTTGTAAGAGGCAGAACTATGTTCGCAAACACATCACTCAAGTCAAAACACTCCGCGCGCAGCGAAGGGCTGCTTGCACGGCTGATCCGCGCTGCGGGCGTGCGGAGCGCGAAAACCGCGCGATTTGCGCAGCCAGATGGAAACCTTCTGGACGATTTATTTGCCGAAGCAGGACGGCGCGCCTCCGCGCCGGTGTTTCAAAAACCGCGTCAAACCGCCAAGGTGTTGTCTGAGTTTGACAGCCTGCGGCGTGGGTTTGTCTATGTCTTTGCCAACCCGTCCAACCAGACCCAAAACCTCAAAATCTGGCTTGAGGACACTTTTGGCGCGAAGGTTATTTTTGTTTATGAATGTGCGATTTATCAGGAATGGCTGCAAAGTGCCAAGATAGATGCGAGCATGATTTTCGTCGATCAGGACAGCTTTGAGGGCGATGCGCCGAGCTTCTCGCGCTTTATGACCTCGCTGAACCGCGAATGTGAGAACAAGCCTTTGGTGGTGTTGTCGCGCGATGCGACGCTCAACGACTTTGCAGATGATAACGAAAAAATCTGGGATGTGACATTGAAAAGCCCGCTGTCAAAAACAGCTTTGTGGCTGGGTATCAATGTGGCTCTGGATTATGCAGAACGGCGCCAATAACGCTGTTTCGGCGGCGGGCCATGGTCTGCTCGACGTGGCCCGCCAGCCTTGAATTGACCTCCCCTGTCGTGCGTGTCACGGATATGGCAAGCCATGCCAGCAAGGGGAGCGGAATATGAGAGCGCTACTGCAACGCGTCAGTGAAGCCCAAGTCAAAGTCGACGGAGCCGAAATCGGCGCGTGCGGGCGGGGGCTGATGATATTGGTTTGTGCCATGCAGGGCGATACGGCGGAAGACGCCACGCGGCTGGCGCTCAAAATTTCCAAACTCAGGATCTTTACCGACGCGGCGGGCAAGATGAACTTTTCGGTGCTTGATATTGCGGGGGAGGCGCTTGTGGTGAGCCAGTTTACGCTGGCAGCAGATACCTCGCGCGGCAATCGCCCCGGCTTTTCGGCGGCGGCCCCGCCCGAGGAGGGCAAGGCGCTTTATGAGGGCTTTGCGCAGGCTTTGGCGGCGCTTGGTGTGCCTGTGGCCACGGGCGAATTTGGCGCGGATATGAAAGTCTCGCTGATCAATGACGGGCCTGTGACGATCTTTATGGAAAGTTAGGCCAAGGCCGCGGCGGCGGCATCTAGAGCGCCCGATCCGCGCGGCACATTGAGCGAGGACAAGGCCGCCTCGATGCTGCCAAGCGTGCCCATGACCATCTGTGCATTGATATGACCCATATGGCCGATGCGGAAAAATCCGTGGCCCTCAGGGTCTTGGGGCGTGGACATTCCGAGACCGATGCCAAGGGTGAGGCCCGCCTCGCCTTCTGTCCATTGGCGCAGGCGCAGGCCGTGCTCTGCCCCGATATGCAGCGCGGTGACGGCTGTAGAGCGGTGCGCGCGTTCGGCCACATTGAGCGTGAGAGGGCCATCTTCGGCCCATGTTTCACAGGCGGCCCAGATCGCCTCAGCCATGCGCGCATGGCGCGCCCAAACGGCCTCCATGCCTTCGGAGTGGATCATTTCAAGGGCGGTTTGCAGCCCGTAGAGGTGATGGGTGGGGGCTGTGCCTGCGAAATACTGCCAGAAAGCCTGCGGATTGGCGCGCGGGGTCCAGTCCCAATAGAGGCTGACGCGGGGCATGGCGGCGCGCACGGCGGCGGCTTTCTCGCTGAAGAAGACAAAGCCGAGACCGGGCGGAACCATGAGACCCTTTTGGGAGGCCGCGACCATGACATCAACGCCCCAAGCGTCCATTTCAAAGTGATCACACCCCAAAGAGGCGATACAATCGACCGCGAGGAGCGCATCATGGCCTGCGGCGTCGATGGCGGCGCGCAGCTCGGCGATATTGTTTTTCACCGAGGTCGAGGTGTCGACATGGGTGCAGAGCACAACTTTGATTTTGCCGCCCGTGTCGGCGCGCAGCGCAGCTTCTAGCGCTTCGCCTGTGGCGGGGGCCTTGAGGCCGCAATCCAGCGGGATAACTTCGGCCCCGAGGCCTTGGGCGACTTCGGCCCAGCCCATACCAAAGCGGCCATTGAAAATGCCAAGGGCCTGATCGCCCTCGGCCAGGATATTGCTCAGCGCGGCTTCCCAAGCGCCGTGGCCGTTGGCGATATAGATTGTGGCGTGCTGCTCGGTGCGCGCCACGGCTTTGAGGCCTGCGATCAGCTCGGGCATCATATCGGGCAGCTCGCCTGCGTAGATATTGGGCGCAGCGCGGTGCATGGCGCGCAAAACGGCATCGGGCATCACAGAGGGGCCAGGAATGGCCAGATATTCACGTCCACCTGATGCTGACATTATGCTCTCCTTTGCCGCTTTCGGGGCGACTTTAGACCCATGTTGCGCCGCGTCAACACCGCTTGAGCGCCGCTCTCGGGCGCGCAAACCTTGCCAGCCCGCCCGCCCTTCTCTAAACGCATGGGAAAGGCAACAAAGATTGGCCCCTGATGAGCGACACTTCAAACCCGAGTGACAAACTGTTTGGCTGGCTCTGGCGCAGCTATCTCAAGCGCTTTACGCCTTATCTGCTGATTGCGCTGATGTTTATGATCCTTGAGGGCTCAATGCTCGGCGCGCTGAGCTACATCATGCGCCCGATGTTTGACACGGTGTTTATTGCGGGCAATGAGACGGCCATTAAGTGGGTCGCTCTAACTATTTTCGGTATTTTTGCCTGCCGCGCCGTCTCGGCCGTGGGGCAGAAAGTGACGCTCGCCTATATCGTGCAGAAGATGGCGGCGGCCCTGAGGACAGACCTTCTGGCCCATATCATGCGCCAGGACGGGGCCTTTCATCAGACCCATCCGCCCGGCTTTCTCATTCAGCGGGTGCAGGCCGATGTGATGGCGATCAATGATGGCTGGCGCGCGCTGATTATGGGGGCGGGGCGCGACTTTATCACGCTTGCGGTGTTGATGGGCGTGGCTGTTTCTGTCGATTGGAAGTGGACGCTTGTGGCCCTTATCGGTGCGCCTGTTGTTCTGGCGCCGACGCGGCTTGTGCAGAAGTTTGTCCGCCGCCGTGCGCGCGAGGCGCGCGATCTTGGCGCCAAGCTTGCCACGCGGCTTGATGAGGTGTTTCACGGGATTGTGCCTGTGAAGCTCAACCGTCTTGAGCGCTATCAGAGCGAGCGCTACGGGGCGCTGACCGACAAGCTTGTGAAAGCCGAAGTGCGCGCCCATGCAGGCAGCGCTGTTGTGCCCGGGTTGATTGATATTATGTCGGGTCTCGGCTTTGTCGGGGTCTTGGTTTACGGCGGCTCCGAGATTATTGCCGGCGATAAGTCTGTCGGGCAGTTCATGTCGTTCTTTACGGCCATTGGCTTTGCCTTTGAACCGCTGCGCCGTCTTGGGGCGGTCAGCGGGCAATGGCAAATCGCGGCCTCAGGGATCGAGCGGCTGCGCGAGCTTCTGGAGATGGAGCCGAGCATGACCTCGCCCGAAACTCCGAAGCCTGCGCCCAAAGGCACGCCCGAAATTGCGCTGCGCGATGTAACGCTGGCCTATGGCGACACCACGGTTTTGAAAAGCGCGAGTCTGTTTGCCGAAGCGGGCAAGACGACCGCGCTTGTGGGCGCGTCGGGGGCTGGAAAATCAACCATTTTCAACCTGCTGACGCGGCTTGTGGACCCTGACAGCGGCAGCGTCACGCTGGGCGGCGTCGAGACGCGCGATATGACGCTGGAAGACCTGCGCGGGCTGTTTTCTGTGGTCAGTCAGGACGCGGCGCTGTTTGATGAGACCTTGCGCGAGAATATCCTTTTGGGGCGCACAGATGTGTCTGAGGCGCGCTTGAAAGAGGTGATTGAGGCGGCTCATGTGGCCGACTTTTTGCCCCAGCTCTCTGACGGGCTGGAGACGCCTGTCGGGCCGCGCGGCTCAAGCCTCTCTGGCGGGCAGCGCCAGCGGGTCGCGATTGCGCGGGCTTTGCTGCGCGATACGCCGATTTTGCTTCTGGATGAGGCGACATCGGCGCTGGATGCAAAATCCGAAGCCGTGGTGCAAGAGGCGCTGGAGCGGCTTTCCAAGGGGCGCACGACACTTGTGATTGCCCATAGGCTCTCAACGGTGCGGGACGCGGACAAGATTGTTGTGATGGAGGCTGGGCAAGTTGTCGATGAGGGCACCCATGAGGCGCTTCTGGCGGGCGACGGGCTTTATGCGCGGCTGCATGATTTGCAGTTCAAGACGAACGGCCAGACCGCCGATACAGCTGCGCTAGCGCGGCAGGGTCGGCGCCGCAAAAAAACCGTAGCAAAAGCCACAGATTCTGCGCACCGCGCCGCACCCAGCCTTCTCTCTCGTATTTTTGCGCGTCTGTCAGGGCGGTAAAGCCAAGCGGCATGAGCTGCCCGCGCAGAGCACGGGCGAGCGCGACATCTTCCATGAGCGGCAGTTCGGGATAGCCGCCCGCCTCGGCGAGGGTTTCGGCGGCGACCAGCAGCGCTTGGTCGCCATAGGGCAGCCCGAAAAGGCGCGCGCGCAGATTGGCCCAGCCCGCCACAAAACGCGGGGCAAAACCACGGGCGGCAAAGGCGAGCTGGCCATAGCCTGCTTTGGTCGGGGCTGACGTGATATGGTCAAGCAACGCCCTGCTCCAGCCCGCCTCCAGAACGGTATCGGCGTGCAGGATCAGAAGCCAATCGCCCTGCGCCGCTTTCACGCCACGGGCGATCTGCCCGCCGCGCCCTGCGGACCCTATAAGCCAAAGCGCGCCTGCGGCCTCGGCTATGGCGGCTGTTTCGTCCGTTGAGCCGCCATCCGTCAGGATCAGCTCGCGGATCAGCCCTGCTTCAAGCCCCTCGCCCAGCGCGCCAAGGCAGGCCGGCAAGCCAGCCGCCGCATTGAGCGTGGGAATGATCACCGAGACGGGTGCGCGCATGAACTGGCCCTTTCGTTTGCCCTCGCCTCCCCTATATTACGCATAAGCGCGAATGGGGAGAGCAGCGATGAGCCGCGAGATACTGAAAATTACGGGGGAAGACCGCGAGCACTTCTTGCAGGGGCTTGTGACCAATGATGTGGAACGGCTCAAGGACGGGCTGGTTTATACCGCCATGCTGACGCCGCAGGGCAAATACATTGCCGATTTCTTTCTGGTTCCTGCCGAGGATGCGATCTTGCTGGATGTGGACACGAGCCTTGCGGCCATGCTGACGCAGCGCCTCACGATGTATAAGCTGCGCTCCAAGGTCAGTATCGCGCCATCGGGGCTATGGCTGCACCGTGGCTTGGGCGCTGTGCCTGAGGGCGGGTTTGCTGACCCGCGCCATGAGGAGATGGGCTGGCGGGCGTATCGGGACGCGCCGCAGGGCAAGGACGGTGTCGACTGGGACGCGCGGCGCATCAGGCTCGGTGTGCCCGCGACAGGCAAGGAGCTGACGGCGGACAGTTTTATCCTTGAGATGGGCTTTGAGCGGCTCAATGGCGTCGACTTCAAGAAAGGCTGCTATGTCGGCCAAGAGGTCACCGCGCGGATGAAGCACAAGACCGAGCTGCGCAAGGGGCTGGCGCGGGTGAGCGCTGCGGAGCCACTCAGCGAGGGGACCGAAATTGTCAGCGGCGGTAAGGCGGCGGGCACGGTTCTGAGCGTGGCGGGGACTATGGCACTGGCCTATCTGCGCTTTGATCGGGCGGAGGCGGGGCTTGAGGCCGAAGGCCAGAGCCTAAGCTTTGAGCGTTTGGAGTGACATAAAAAAGCCCCCGCCAGAGGCGAGGGCTTTTACGGGCGCGGCGCGAGGCTTTAGGCGCGCTCGGAATATTCCATCGTGTCGGTGTTGACGATGATCGCCTCATCCTGCCCCACAAAAGGCGGGACCATGACTTTGACACCGTTTTGCAAGATCGCGGGCTTGAAGCTGTTGGCCGCTGTCTGGCCTTTGACCACTGGCTCTGTCTCGGCGATCACACAGGTGACTTTCTGTGGCAGGGTCGCATTGAGCGCTTCGTCGTCGTGGAACTCGACAAAGATTGTCATGCCGTCTTGCAAGAAGGGGCGACGCTCGCCGAGGATCTCGGCATCAAGCTGAACCTGATCGTAGGTTTCTGTGTCCATGAAGATGAGCTGGCCGCTGTCTTCGTAGAGAAACTGCATATCTTTTTGCTCAAGGCGGACGCGCTCGACTTTATCGGCACTTCTAAACCGTTCGTTAAGCTTTGATCCGTTACGAAGGTTCTTCATTTCCACTTGAGCGAAGGCACCGCCCTTTCCGGGCTTGACGTGATCGACTTTGACAGCAGCCCAGAGGCCGCCGTTGTGCTCCAGAACATTTCCGGGGCGAATTTCGTTTCCGTTAATTTTAGGCATTATGGCAAAACCGTGGCAAAAGGTTGATCGGACTGAGGCGGCACCTATATCTTGGGGGAACCCCCTTGGCAAGAAAGCCATATATCGTGGTGCATTTGCTGAAAGATATGCATAAAACGCAAGGGAGCTATGCAAATTCTCCCTATCCGAATCGGAATAAAGCGGTCATAACGAGCCTCACGCCGAAAAAGACAAGAGCAAAAAACAAAGGACGGATCATGAGAGATTTCGTTGACGGCACGGCCTTCAATAACGAGCAAGGCAACCGTGC
>NZ_CBFHPP010000016.1:0-48964 GCF_965657785.1 Lentibacter sp. | reverse complement strand
CTCGGCGGCGTCTTTCGATGTCTGTGGCTTCTTCGTCATCTCGATCTCCTAATCGATAAGATGAACCAGAAATCCTCCGTTATTCAAATCTTCAAATCTGTCCCAATGGTGCTGACGTCAGACAGTGGCCCCCTGACCCAAGACCGCCTGCGCAAAATCACTGGGCAAGAATTGCACCGAGATGAAGATCACGAGCGAGACGATCAACAGCGTCACGATCCCAAGGCCGAGGCGCTGTAAAATGGTGCGGATGACAGGATGCATATTAAATGGTTACCCTTCTTTGCAAGCAGAAGATTCATCCGATGATGCGAATGGATCATCCACCCTAGGCCAGAAATTCAAGTCACGGCGAGTGTAGTCAATGCGTCTGGTGTCTGGATTGACGCGACCGGGCGTAGCGCAGAAAATCACCTGTTTGGCAATTGCGGCAAACGGGCTGAAAAAGTGAAAGAGCGATTTCACAACAACAAGGTGTTTGGCCGCAAGCGCGATGCCCATCTGCTCGAATACTTCGGGGTGATAGACTTGGATGCGCAGGTCGTTGATCAACAAATCGACCTCGCCCTGCAACCTATGCCAAACCACCGTTCCCAAAGGCTCAAGCCCTGTTCCAAGGTGCTGACCCAAACCGGTTTTGATAGCACATATCGTTCCAGTCACTTCAGCCGGTTGACCCGAGGCCGGCTCGGCCTTGCCGCCAAGGTTCAACGTGACCGTGGCCCCTGCGCCAGCCCGCACGCAGGTCTGGACCGCTTCACTGTCCCAAGAGAGGCCAGACGCGACATTTGCCATGCCACGGTTCAGGATTGAATGGAGAACGTATGTCGCATCTCCAGGTGCACCAGCGCCTGAGTTGTCGGACATATCAGCCAGAACGACGGGTCCGCTCGGGGCCTGCTCGACCTGATTCAGCGCGTCGTCGAGGTTTGGATAGTCGGGAAGCAAACCGTTACGCGCTTCAAAAAAACGTTGCCCAATATCTCTTGCCGTGCGTTGGGCCAGCGCAGGGTCGCCGTCCGCGATGACAAGCATTCGCGCGCCCGTATCTGGCATGTCTGCCCATGGAAAGCCATGCGCCAAGGAAACCGATAGAATGCCTGGCGTAGCCTGTATTGAATTTATATCGGCAATAATTGCGCGCATCTGGGCAGTTTTGGTCAGGAACAAGGACACCATACGGCAGTCAAACATTGCCATAACGGGTTTGATCTCACCCTTCAGAACGCGGTGCGCCAGATTAAACAGCTCTTGCGCGCGCGGTGTCGCGTCGTCATGCGGATATTCTCTGAACGTGATCACAAGGTCCGCGGCCTCAAGCAAGCGGTCTCGTAAATGGCAGTGCAGATCAAGGGAGACCCCGATCACCGCATCGGGGCATAACGTGCGGATTTTCGAAACGAGATCGCCTTCGCAATCGTCTTCACCCTCTGCAATCATCGCCCCATGAAGTTGCAGCAATATGACATCTGGCTGGCCGGCAGCGCGCAGATCGTTCAGGATTTCGCCTGTCAGCTCCGCGTAGGCTGCGTGTGTGGTGAGGCCCGCAGGCTCTGCAATCGCGGTAAGACTTTCGGTGACCTGCCAGTCCAGCGCTTCTGCGCGCGCGCGCCACAGGTGCAGGGCTTCGGTCATGAGGTTGGCAGGTTCTTGCGTGGCCGTGCCATGTCGCAAAAAATAGGCCTGAAAATCCGAGTATACCGTTGGCACTGGCGAAAATGTGTTTGTCTCGGTCGACAGGGTCGCCATGAACATATGCATAGGTGCCGCCCCTTTATTGTAGAATGGCAGGGCAGCCTGAAAGATTACACTTTGCAGGCTGCCTGTTCAGCTTAAGCGCGCCACCAGCGTTCCATAAACTTCGAGCTATCCATGTCGAGGTTCCTGCCAAATGTTTCGGGGTGGCCAACCGTAGCAGCAGTCGCAAAGATGTAGGACGCAAACATCGGGATCGCCACGCCACCTTTGTTAGCGACAAGGTCCTGCATCTCAAAATACATCTCGCGCCGCTTGTCTTGATTAAGTTCGGCGCGCGCCTCTACCAGCAGGGCGTCGAAGCGGTCGTTCGACCAGAAGGATTCGTTCCAGTCCACACCAGATTTGAACGCCAGCGAGAACATCAAATCCTCGACCGGACGGCCTGCCCAGTAGCTTGCACACCAGCCTTTGTTGCGCCAGACATTGGACCAGTAGCCATCGTTAGGCTCGCGCACAACCTCGACGTCGATGCCCGCACCCGCAGCTGCTTCGCGGATCAGCACCCCCGCATCCACCGCGCCTGCAAAGGCTGCATCCGAGACCGAAAGCTGAACTTTCAGATCGCTGATTCCCGCATCACTCAGAATGCCACGAGCGCGGTCAGGGTCATAGGTTTTCTGTTCAAGATCTGCGTTGAAAAACTGCTGACCAGCCCCAATCGGATGGTCGTTTCCAACGGAGCCGAAGCCAGACAGAACCCGCTCCACCAACGCCTCGCGGTCGATGGCGTATTTAAGGGCTTGGCGGACGTTATTGTCGTCGTAAGGCGCCATGTCGGTGCGCATCGGGAAGGAATAATGCTGGTTTCCCGCAACCGAATGAACACCGATTGAGGGGTCCCGTTTCATCAGGTTCACGGTGCGCGGATCAAGGCGGTCAATCACATCGACATTACCAGAAAGCAAAGCTGTGGTGCGCGCATTGGTGTCTATCAACGAGAGGAGACGCCATTCCTCGACGTGGCCCACGTCTTGCGTCCAGTGGTTTGGATTGCGGCGCAGCTCTGCCGAAACACCCGGATCAAGGTTTTCAAGCGTGTAAGCCCCACACCCGATGCCCGACTGCCAGTCCGCGGCACCATCCTTGGCGGGCATGATCGCGAGGTGATAGTCGGCCAGAGCGGCTGGGAAATCTGCATTGCCCGCGCTCAGTTCGATCACGATAGTGTTGCCGCCTTCGGCGCGCATCTCTGTTACGGCAGACACCAATGGCTTGGCCGCAGACGTAGACGTTTCACCGCGGTGGTGATTGAGCGATACGATTACATCTTCGGGTGTGACAGTGCGCCCGTCATGGAACGTGATGCCGCTTCGTATTTTGAACGTCCATGTTTTGGCGTCCGGTGTCGCTTCCCAGTTTTCTGCCACCGACGGTTGCACGACGCTGTTGGCATCTACGTCCGTAAGGTAGCCATGAATTGCAAGGCCCAAAGGGATCATAAAACCCGCCTCAAACAAGCCGGGATCAAGCGTGTCAGTTGTCGCACCATGCGCCACGCCTGCGGTCAATGAGCCGCCCTTGACGGCGGTCTGGGCTTGCACTTGAGAGGCGAGGCTGAAGGCCCCCGCCAACCCTATACCCGTCGCGGCCGATGCGCGGATAAAATCGCGGCGGGACAGTCCACCAGTGGCGTAGTTTACCTTTAGGCGATCTAAGAAGTCGGATTTGGTCATGCTTGAAGCTCCCTGGTGTGCCGCTGATTTGGCCCGAAAAATCGGACTGCGGAGTGTTTGGCCGACGTGACATCGGCAGAATCAGATGACACAAGCCAACCCGTTTTATCTTTCCATAGATACTGCGCTGTGCTATGCGACTTTATGCTATTTTATGCGAGCGACCAATACTGATGACAAAACCGACGAGCAGTCTTGCTTTAAACCTGCGGCACTTGTGCGCCGATGTAGGAACTTCAGCATCCGTGTGCCGTTCTATCGGTATGAACCAACAGCAATTCAGCAAATACGTGAATGGTGTATCGCGGCCCGCAGCACATAACCTGCGCCGCCTTGCGGGCTATTTTGGTGTCGAGGAACGTGATCTGGACCTGCCGCACGAACAATTCATTGCCCGCGCACAGGTATCATCAATACCCAAACACACGCGACGAAAAGACGTTCTGTCCAGCGCCTTTCCAGGAGACATCGCGGCGCTGCGGACATTTATCGGCAACTACCAGGTCTATTATGCTTCGCCCGCACTTCCGGGCAGGATCGTATCGGCTACGATGTTCCTGCATGAAAAGAACGGGGTCGTTTTTACCCGCTCACTCGAAGTCCTGATGGACGAAGGTGAAAAAAGGCGGCAATGGACGCGGTGCGATGGCAAGGCCGCCCATTACGGCGAACGCCTGTTCGTCGTCGATTTTGAAGCAAAAAACGGTGGCGCGCTTTCCATGACCACGCTTGTTCCGCCACACCGGTATCGGCAGGGTTTGATTTTCGGTATGTCGTTTTTCCTTACGTCACATCCACGTCGTACGCCCCATGCCTCCCGCGTCGTCTGGAAACGAATGAGAGGCTACGTTTCAGCCAAAGAACTGCTGCAAAGCAGCGGTAGCTTTCCAATGGACTCCCCCGCCATCCACCCTGCGATACGCCGATATCTGGGCAGCCCCCAAGAACCGATGTCTGTTGCTCCGCCGTTTGGCCAGTGAGAAAGCAGGTCACGATAGGAAGCTCTAGCTTTTTCAGCGCGCCAGCGATCCGCTTTTAGGCGCAGAGGAGGTTCTCAGATCTAATGCGAGTGACAACGTCCCGCAGTTCTTGCGTCAGGCGTGGCCGCAAGACGGCCAAAAAGGGGCTTCCGCCGCGCATCTGGCGGGCCAGCGCTCGTCGGTGGCAGGCTTGGTTACTTCCATCAGCCCGTCGACATCATATCCGCAATCTTCCCCGATGCGAATGAGTAAAAAATCTCATCAGGCGCTAGGATGATCCGTTGGGTTGGGATACGTGCCCGAAAGATTGCGATTTGGGCCTTCAGGAGCCTCAGCTGCGCGGTGTGCCGCGGCATGAAGAGGTGGTTTAGGAAGACGAGAGGAAGGGATAAAGTTGAATTGATCTTATTGGCTCTACGATGACGTTTAATGAGGTTTGTAACTCAACGTCATATGGCTCGCTTTCGTTTGGGCATCCCTCTCAGTGAAGGCGGGAAATGCTGGAGCCTGAGGTTTACGGTCAAAAATAGGGCATGGCCTTTGCTCTCTAGTCGATCCCCAATCACAATGCTGCGGGCAGGTGAACCGCGTTAGGGAGCCCACCCAATCAGCTGACAAATGTCGCGCAGAGTTTCGCTCAAGCCCGCACTGGCTGCCTCTGAAACGAGAGAGAGTTCGGTGCCATGCTGCCTTCCTTCGTGGGATTGCAATTAATTGGGGGAAAATCGCATATAGGAATTGATTTGACTGAGCTTTTCTGCAATGTGCCTTCAACCTTTGTAATATCATATCGGAAATAAAATGCAGGTCAGTGTACGCGACAACAATGTCGATCAGGCGCTTCGTGCCCTTAAGAAGAAGCTCCAGCGCGAAGGCGTGTTTCGTGAGATGAGATTGAAAGAACATTTCGAGAAACCCTCGGAAAAAAAGGCGCGCACGAAGGCAGAAGCTATTCGTCGCCAGCGCAAGCTTGCCCGTAAAAAGGCCGAGCGCGAAGGGTAAACCCCACAAGCTATTGGATGGCCAGACTGGCCTCAGGCGTGGTTTGCGAAAGCAGGCCACGCTTTTTTTATGGGCGGTGATTTGAGCGTTGAACGGCTGTGATTCTTTGATCTGAAGGGTGTGGCAGAGTGTATGGCTTCCTATAGGGCAGCGCGGGATACAAAATGCATGACAGCGAACACAGCCACGACAGCGATCTGATCGTCATTTTGGGCGATCAGCTCAGTGAGGACCTCTCATCGCTACAAGCTCAATCCAAAGAGCGCTCTGTCGTGCTCATGGCGGAGGTGCATGAGGAGGCGGGGTATGTCTGGCATCACAAAAAGAAGCTCGTCTTTGTCTTCTCGGCCATGCGGCATTTTGCCGAGAGGCTGCGCCGCGCGGGCTGGACGGTCGAGTATCGGAAGCTCGACACACCAGATACCTGTAGCAGCTTGCCCGAGGCCGTTGCGGACCTTCTGAGCAGTGGCCGTTTTGGGCGCGTGGTGATGACCGAAGCAGGAGAGGTTCGGCTTAGGGATGCTTTTGCGGCTGCCAGCCCGAGCTGGCCTGTTCCGCTTGAGGTGCGCGCGGATGACCGCTTTTTGGCCTCCCATCAGGAGTTCAAGCTCTGGGCCGAGGGGCGCAAGCAGCTTCGGATGGAATATTTCTATCGGGAAATGCGGCGCAAGACGGGGTTATTGATGCAAGGCGATCAGCCCGAGGGCGGGCAGTGGAACTTTGATGCGGACAACCGCAAGGCCGCAAAAGCGGATTTGTTTATGCCGCAGCCTTTTCATGTGACCCCAGACGCTATCACTCAAGAGGTGATCGAGATGGTTGAGCGGGAGCGCGGCGATCATTTTGGCATCGTTGACGGCTTCTGGTTTGCCGTGACGCGCGAGGATGCGCTTGAAGCACTTGAGCAGTTTGCGAGTGCGGCCTTGCCGCGCTTTGGCGACTATCAGGACGCGATGCTGACGGGAGAGCCGTTTCTTTATCATTCTCTTTTGGCGCAATATATCAATATCGGCTTGCTGGGGCCGCTTGAAGTCTGCCGCCGTGTTGAGCGTGCTTATTATGAAGGCCATGCGCCGCTGAATGCGGTGGAAGGGTTTATCCGCCAGATTATTGGCTGGCGCGAGTATATGCGCGGGATCTACTGGCTTAAGCCTGAGGGCTACACCGATCAGAACTTTCTGGGTGCCGAGCGTGATTTGCCACAGTTTTATTGGACGGGAGAAACAGGCATGGCCTGCATGGCCGCCGCAATCGGCCAGACGCGGCAACAGGCCTATGCGCATCATATCCAGCGACTGATGGTGACGGGGAATTTTGCCATGTTGGCGGGGATTGATCCGAAACAGGTCCATGAATGGTATCTGGCGGTTTATGCGGATGCTTATGAATGGGTGGAAGCGCCCAATGTGATCGGGATGAGCCAGTTTGCCGATGGAGGCTTTTTAGGCTCAAAGCCCTATGCCTCAAGTGGCAATTACATCAACAAGATGTCCGATTATTGCGCGGGCTGTAAATACAGCGTGAGCCAGAAGACGGGCGCGGGGGCCTGCCCATTTAATGCGCTCTATTGGGACTTTCTGGTGCGCAATGAAGCCAAGCTGAGAGGCAATCCGCGGCTGGGGCAGATGTATGCCACATGGGGGCGGATGGGCGCTGAAAAGCAGCAAGACTATCTGGAGAGCGCAGCAGAAACATTGGCGCAGATCGAGACGCTATGAGGGCGCAGGATCTGCAAGTTGTTTGGTTTAAGCGCGACCTACGCGTCTTTGACAACCGCGCTTTGGCGCGTGCCGCTGAACGCGGGCCTGTTCTGCCGCTCTATGTGGTGGAGCCAGAGCTTTGGGCCGAGCGGGATATGTCGGCGCGCCAGTGGGATTTTATTGCAGAAACGCTTCACGGGCTGCGGGCGGAGCTTGCCACGCTCGGGCAGGGGCTTGTTCTTCGACAGGGCGATATTTGTGCTGTGCTGCAGGCGCTTAGAACAGAGCATGGCGGGTTTTCGCTTTGGGCCCATGAGGAAACGGGCAATGGCTGGACCTATGCGCGCGACAAGCGCGTCGCGGGCTGGTGCCGCGCGGCGGGGATGCCGTTTTATGAGATAAAGAACCACGGTGTGACGAGGGCGATGGCCTCGCGCAATGGCTGGGCCAGCTCTTGGGACAGCTTTATGAACGAGAAACTTACGGCTGCGCCACGGCTTCGGCCTCTGGAGGGGCTTGAGCTTGGCGCTATTCCGCGCGCTGAAGATATCGGGCTTGCGCCTGAGCGGTGCGACGGGCGCCAGAAGGGGGGGCGCAAAGCGGGGCTTGAGACGCTGCAGAGCTTTTTGAGCGAGCGTGCGCCGCCCTATCGCAAAGCCATGTCCTCGCCACTGGCCGGCGCGCGGCATTGCTCGCGGCTCTCGCCCTATCTGGCTTGGGGCGCGCTTTCGATGCGGGAGGTGCATCAGGCCAACGAGCGGCGGCGCGCAGAGCTGGCTGTGACGCCGCGCGCCGACAGACGCTTTAACGGCGCGCTCAAGGCCTTCTCGGGGCGGCTGCACTGGCATTGCCATTTTATTCAGAAGCTCGAAGACGCGCCGAGGCTCGAATATGAAAACCTGCACCGCGCCTATGATGGCTTGCGCCCCAAAACGGCAGATGCGACCCGCTTGGGGGCATTTTCGGAGGGCGAAACGGGGCTGCCGTTTGTGGACGCCTGTTTGCGCAGTTTGCGGGCGACGGGGTGGCTTAACTTTCGGATGCGGGCGATGCTGCAGGCTGTGGCGAGCTATCATCTCTGGCTGCCTTGGCAGGAGAGCGGAGCCGTTTTGGCGCGGCTTTTTACAGATTATGAGCCGGGGATTCACTGGAGTCAGGTGCAGATGCAATCGGGCACAACAGGTATGAACACGGTGCGGATTTATAACCCTGTGAAGCAGGGATATGACCAAGACCCGACGGGCGCATTTACCCGCCGATGGCTGCCCGAGCTTGTGGATATTGCGGATGAGTATCTACAGGAGCCGTGGCGCGCGCCAAATGCAGGCCAGATTTTGGGACGGGCTTATCCCGAGCCTCTTGTAGAGCCTTCTGCGGCGGCAAAGGCGGCGCGTGACGCTGTCTGGGCGGTGCGCAAGGGGCCGGCGTTTCGCGAGGAGGCGCAGCGGCTTTTGGTGAGGCACGCCTCGCGCAAGCCTGCGCGGGGGCGCGCAAAGAGGGCTGCTCAGACATCTCAGATGAGCTTTTCTTTTGGGGTGGACACGCCATGAAGATGCGCCGCAAGGGGGACTTGCCCCAGAAAATATGCGCCTGCTGCGGGCGGCCCTTTGACTGGCGCAAGAAGTGGGAAAAGGTCTGGGATGAGGTGCGCTATTGCTCGGAGCGCTGCAAACGGGAGGCGCGCCAGAAATGAGCCGTTGCCTTGGCGGCGCGGGTGGCTAAGCTGGCCTCAAAAGGGAGATTGGTGATATGAAACTTTTGCGTGTGGGGCCTTTAGGCCAAGAAAAGCCTGCTTGTCTGGATGCTGCGGGTGTGATCCGTGATTTGTCAGGTGTTGCGGCTGATTTTGAGGGCGCAGGTGTGACGCTTGAGGCGCTTGAGGCGCTTAAAAGCCTTGATCTGACGGCTTTGCCTATTGCTTCGGGGGAGCCACGGATCGGGGCGGCGCTTGCGCGGGTTGAGACGTTTTATGCGATTGGGCTCAATTATGCGCAACACGCGGCGGAGGCTGGCATGGAGCCGCCGAAGGAGCCGATTGTGTTTAACAAATCAGCCTCCTGCCTTGCGGGGCCGAATGATGATTTGAGCTTGCCGAGAGGGTCTGAAAAAAGCGACTGGGAGGTCGAGCTCGGGGTCGTGATTGGCAAACGGGCGCAGAATGTCAGCGTGGAAGAGGCGTTGAGCTATGTGGCGGGTTACTGTGTGATCAATGATCTGAGCGAACGCGCCTATCAGATCGAGCGCGGCGGGCAGTGGACCAAGGGCAAGTCTGCGCCGGGGTTCGGGCCTGTCGGGCCGTATCTTGTCACAGCCGATGAGGTCCCTGATCCGCAGGCGCTTGGGCTGCGCTTGAGCCTGAACGGTGCACGGGTGCAGGATAATTTCACCTCGGATATGATTTTCTCGGTGGCTGAAATCATTTCCCACATGAGCGAATTTATGGCGCTTGTGCCCGGGGATGTGATTGCGACGGGAACGCCTGAGGGTGTGGGCATGGGCATGACGCCACAGCGGTTCTTGCGGGCAGGCGATGTCATGGAGCTTGAGATTGACGGGCTGGGCCAGCAGCGCACAGAAGTGATCTGACCCAATAGAACGCGGCCCAGGGGCCGCGTACAGTATTTTTGAGTGAGGGGCGCTGCCCCTCAAACTCCCCGGGATATTTTTAGAAAGAAAAAGCCTAGGCGTTGGCTTCGCGGATTTTGTCTGCCGCATCCTGATTGAAGGCGATGCCATTGTCTGTGAAGAGCGTATCCAACTCGCCCGAGAGGGTCATCTCGGTGATGATGTCACAGCCGCCGACGAACTCGCCTTTGACGTAGAGCTGTGGCACGGTCGGCCAGTCGGAATAGTCTTTGACGCCTTGGCGGATGGCTTCATCGGCCAGCACGTTGACGTCTTGATAGTCAACGCCCATGAAGTTGAGCACGCCAGCGACACGGGAGGAGAAGCCGCATTGCGGCATTTCTTTGGTGCCTTTCATATAGAGCACCACATCGTTGGCTTTGACGGTTTGATCAATTTGGGTTTTTGCGTCGGTCATGGGGGTCTCGCTTATTCGGGGGCTTTTGTTGTGAGGGCAAGCGCGTGAAGCTCGCCATTGGGACCGTCCATTTTGCCTTTGAGGGCGGCGTAGACGGCGCGCTGTTGTTGAACGCGGTTTTTGCCGCGGAAGCTTTCGTCAATGATCATGGCGGACATATGCACGCCGTCGCTGCCTGAGACTGTGATCTCGGCCTCTGGAAAGGCGGCGCGCAGGATGGTTTCGAGTTCGTCAGCAAAGATTGCCATATGTCTCTCTCCTTGGATCGCTTCAAAAAGATGTAAGCGTCATGTTGCTTTTTCGCAAGCGGCTCAAGCGAAGGTTTCTGCAAAGCTGCTGCGGTAGAGGCTGCGAAGCTCGGTGAGGGGGGCTGTGCTGGCACCGAAGGTGACATCGGAGCCTGTGAATTTGCCCACCGCTGTGATCGGAACGCCTGCCCGCATGGCCGCACCCATCAGGGCTTCGGCTTGGTCAAAGTTGCAGGCCACAAGGTAGCGCGCCTGATCTTCGCCAAACAGCTCTTGGGTGTTTTCGCTGTCGATTTGTACGCCCACATCGGAGGCCTCGGCCATTTCAAACGCGGCCATGGCGAGGCCACCGTCGGAAAGATCAAGGCAGGCTGTGATCCACTCGTAATGATCGCGAATGAAATCGCCGTTGCGTTTTTCGGCGGCCAGATCGACGGCTGGTGCGTCGCCTTCGACACGGTTGAAGACTTCGGCCAGCAAGGCCGACTGGCCAAGGTGGCCTTCGGTGTCACCGATCAGAAGCGCAACATGACCTTCGCGGGCCTGGCCCAAAATTGCCTTGTCTTCATGGGCGATCAAGCCGACAGCTGCGATTGTCGGAGTTGGCAAGATGCCTGCGCCATCGGTTTCATTATAAAGGCTGACATTGCCTGACACGATGGGCATATCCAGAGCGAGAACGGCCTCGCCAATGCCCTGAATTGCGCCGACGAACTGGCCCATGATCTCTGGCTTCTCGGGGTTGCCGAAGTTGAGGTTGTCGGTGCTGGCAAGGGGTTTTGCGCCTGCGGCTGTGAGGTTGCGATAGGCTTCGGCGACGGCTTGTTTGCCGCCTTCAACGGGGTTTGCCATGACGTAGCGCGGCGTCACATCCGAGGTGAAGGCCAGCAGTTTTTCCGTTCCGTGAACGCGGACAACCCCAGCGCCAAAGCCCGGTGTGCGGACCGTGTCGGCCATAACCATTGTGTCGTATTGCTCATAGATCCACTGCTTGCCAGCATAGTTTGGCGAGGCGAGGAGGGCCTTGAGGCCATCCACAGGATCGACCTGTGGCACATCATTGTTGTCAAGCGGGGTGGCCGCAGGGGTGGCGACCCAAGGGCGGTCATATTCGGGGGCGGAGCCTGACAGCGTGGCCAGCGGCAGATCGGCTTTCAGCTCGTTGCCATGCATGATGATAAAACGGTCTTCGGCGATGGTCTCGCCGACGATGGCGAAATCAAGGTCCCATTTGACAAAGACGGCGCGCGCCTCGGCTTCGAGTGCGGGGTTGAGCACCATCAACATACGTTCTTGGGATTCCGAGAGCATCATCTCATAGGCGGTCATATTTTTTTCGCGTTGGGGCACGTCATCGAGCTGGAGGCGCACGCCAAGGCCGCCTTTGTCGCCCATTTCGACGGCCGAACAGGTCAGACCTGCGGCGCCCATGTCTTGAATGGAGATCACAGCGCCTGTGGCCATCAGCTCGAGCGTGGCCTCCATCAGGCGCTTTTCTGTAAAGGGATCACCGACCTGAACGGTGGGGCGCTTTTCCTCAATCGTCTCATCAAACTCGGCTGAGGCCATTGTGGCTCCGCCGACGCCGTCGCGGCCCGTTTTGGCCCCGAGATAAACAACGGGCATCCCGACACCAGAGGCGGCAGAGTAAAATATCTTGTCGGCATCTGCGAGGCCTGCGGCAAAAGCGTTGACGAGGCAGTTACCGTTGTAGGCGGGATCAAAGCGCACTTCCCCGCCGACGGTGGGCACGCCGAAACAATTGCCGTAGCCGCCGATACCTTCGACCACACCGTGCACGAGCTGGCGCGTCTTGGGGTGGTCTTTTTCGCCAAAGCTGAGCGAGTTCATCGCGGCAATGGGGCGCGCGCCCATTGTGAAGACATCGCGCAGGATGCCGCCGACGCCTGTGGCTGCGCCTTGGTAAGGCTCGATATAGCTCGGGTGGTTGTGGCTTTCCATTTTGAAGATCACGGCCTGACCGTCGCCGATATCGACGACACCTGCGTTTTCGCCCGGGCCGCAAATGACTTGGGGGCCTGTGGTGGGCAGGGTGCGCAGCCATTTCTTGGAGGATTTGTAAGAGCAGTGCTCATTCCACATGGCCGAAAAGATGCCAAGCTCTGTAAAGGTCGGCTCGCGGCCAATGATCTCAAGGATGCGCTCGTATTCGTCAGGCGAAAGCCCGTGCGCTTTGATCAGGTCTGGGGTGATGGCGGGCTCGGTCATGGCAGCAATCCTTGCAAGGCAGAGGTATTATTCTTGCTGTTTGTCATAGGACAACTGCTGAGAATGTAAAAGCTGAAAGCTTGGATTTTTGGGCAAATCAGAGGCCGTTTGGCGCGGGAGAGCGACTTGACCTAGGGTTGAATATGGCTTTCTGATAGTTGGCATAAATTAAGGAGCTGAAATTGATCGAAAATCCATTTCTGGGCATGGGCCTAAACGATGAGTCTCTTGCAGGGTTTCCTATGCCGAGTGTGGATGCGGCCGCGCCGCGGGCCTTGTTGGAGCGGTGTCCCGAGGCTGGGCCTACACCACTGGTTGCGCTTGGGGCCTTTGCGGGAGCGGGGGCTGTTTTTGTGAAGGACGAGCGTGCCCGCATGGGGCTTGGAAGCTTTAAGGCGCTTGGGGCGGCTTATGTTATCGCCTGTGAAGCGGCGGCAGGGCACGCCGAAGGGCAGACTTTTGTCTGTGCGAGTGCTGGCAACCATGGGCTTTCGGTGGCAGCGGGCGCACAGGCCTTTAAGGCGAAAGCGGTGATTTATCTGAGCCGCACTGTGCCTGAGGCTTTTGCAGAGCGCTTGAGAGCGCGGGGTGCCGAGGTGCGCCGTGTGGATGGAAGCTATGAAGAGAGCATGGCGGCGGCGTCCAAGGCCGCTGAGGAGGAGGGGTTCAAGCTTTTGTCTGATAGCTCTTGGCACGGCTACGTCGATTATCCGCATCGCCTGATGGAGGGCTATCTTGTGATGGCGGCGGAGGCTGCGGAGGCGATGCCCGCGCCGCCCACCCATATCTTTTTACAAGCGGGGGTTGGCGGGCTTGCGGCGGCTTGTGCGGCGTATTTTCGCAAGGTTTGGGGCGATGCGCCGCAGATCATTGTGGTCGAACCAGACGCAGCGCCGGCTTTGAAAGACTGTATTTCGGCGGGCAAGTTTGTCGCGGCGACGGGGCCTGAGTCTTGTATGGGGCGTCTCGATTGCAAGGAAGCCTCATTGATTGCTTTGAACGGGCTCGCCCGCGATGCGAGTGCTTTTATGACGATCTCTGAAGCGCAGTCGATTGCGGCGCTGCCTCTTTTGCAAGAGGCGGGCCTTGAAACAACGCCATCTGGCGGTGCAGGGATGGCGGGGCTTCTGGCGCTGGCGTCCCTCGGGCCAGAGGCGCGAGTCTTGTGCATTGTGAGCGAAGGACCAGAGGCATGAGGCGCGGGTTTGATGTTGGTGAGTTCAAGGCGCGTGTGAAGGCGGCACAAATTTCTATGGCCCGCCATGAACTGGCGGCGATCTTGCTGACGACCGAGCCGGAAGTGCGCTATTTCACTGGCTTTCAAACGCGGTTTTGGGAGAGCCCGAGCCGTCCTTGGTTTGTCATTGTGCCCCAAAGCGGCGCGCCGATCGCGGTGATCCCCTCTATTGGTGAAGCTCTGATGCGGCGCACCTGGGTGAGTGATATCCGAACCTGGAGCGCGCCTGACCCGATTGATGACGGGGTATCTTTGTTGAGTGAGGCGCTTTGGGAGGTTGCGAAAGGCGGTAAAATTGGTGTGCCCTCCGGGATGGAAAGTCACTTGCGGATGCCGCTGGCCGACTTTGGCCGCTTACAAGCGGCGGGGCTGACGTTTGGCGACGATGCGGGCATTGTGGCGCAACTCAGAGCCGTGAAAACCGAAGCCGAAATCGAGAAAATCGCCAAGGCGTGCTCGATTGCGGGGCGGGCGTTTGACCGTGTGGGCGAGGTGGCGCGGCAGGGCGCAAAGCTTGATGCTGTTTTTCGCGGCTTTCAGGGGCTTTTGCTCGACGAGGGGGCCGATTGGGTGCCATATCTGGCTGGCGGTGCAGGCCCTAAGGGGTATAGCGATGTGATCTCGCCTGCGGGTCCTCAGCCTCTGGCGATGGGCGATGTCCTGATGCTCGACACGGGGGCCGTCTGGGACGGGTATTTCTGTGATTTTGATCGCAACTTTTCAATCGGGGTGCCTGCACGCAAGGCGGCCGCCTCTTGGAACCAACTGCTTGAGGCAGCGCTCGCAGGCTTTGAGGCCGCGCGACCAGGGGCGGAAGCCGCAGATGTCTGGCGCGCTATGGCGTCGATTGTGGGCGCAGGCGATACGGCCGGACGGCTTGGGCACGGGCTAGGAATGCAGCTGACGGAAGGGCTTTCTCTGACGGAACGGGACCATACAGTGCTTGAGGCGGGGATGGTGATCACTTTGGAGCCTGGGATCGAGACGGGGGATGGGATGATGCTTGTTCACGAAGAAAATATTGTGATCCGTGAAGGCGGCGCACAAATTCTGTCGCCTTGGGCGAGCGGGGCCATGCCTGTTCTTTAGGCAAATCTGTAGGCAAAAAAAAGGCCGAGCGCTAAGCTCGGCCGAAGTCCAACAGGGAGGTTGAAAGCGATAAATCATTGCTGTCAGAACTGCATCTAGGCCTCAGACCTGCCCCGATCAAGAGAAAAAATGCCGCAGGTGCAGCATGACCGCCATGCGCAAAATGCATGGCTTGTCTAATTTTTAATCAAACCGCTGATTTTTAACCTGTTTACGGTAAGTTAAGATCTCGTCTTGGACAAAGTCGCGGAACGCCCCAATGCGCTTTGAGTGGCGCAACTCTTCAGGATAGGCCAGAAAAACAGGAATATCGCCGCTGTCGGCCTCTTCCAGAAGGGGGATAAGCTGGGGAAAGTCATTGGCGACATATTCGGGCAGAACGCCGATTCCCAGATTGTTGAGGGTGGCTTGGAGCACGCCGTAGTAGTTGTTCACGGTGAGCAGCGAGTCGAGCTCGTAGCTCATGAGCGCGTTGACCATGCTTGCGGCGGCGCCTACCTGTGTTGAGCGCACGTTCTGGCAGATCAGGCGGTGCTGTGCGAGATCCTCCATGCGCGTTGGTGTGCCACGTTGCTCAAGGTATTCTTTCGTTGCAAAAAGTCGCATACGCACTGTCATCAGGCGTTTGCGGATCAGATCGGCTTGGCTTGGCTCTTTCATGCGGATCGCCACATCGGCTTCGCGCATGGGGAGATCGAGCACGCGCTCTTCGAGCATCAGATCAATCTTGAGGTCAGGGTATTTTTCATAGAGCCGCGCCAGACGCGGGGCGAGCCAGAGAGAGCCAAAGCCGATTGTCGTCGTGACGCGCAGCTCGCCAAAGACTTCTTCTTCGCTGTCTTTGATACGGGCTGTGGCCGCGTCAAGCCGTTTGATCATGGCGCGGGTGGCATCAAACAGAAGCTCGCCTTGTTCTGTCAGGATCAGGCCTCGGGCGTGGCGGTGAAACAGGGTTGTGTTAAGTGATTCTTCCAGCCCGCGCATTTGACGGGACACGGCGGATTGGGACAGATTGAGGGCTTCGCCAGCGTGTGTCAGGCTTCCCGCGTCGGCCACAGCGTGAAATATTCTGAGTTTGTCCCAATCCATCTGGAATACTTTCTGCTCATAATTATTTTGTTTGTGCAAGAATACGATTGCACTCACCGTAACGTAACGAAATTTCGGAGGAAACGCGAATTTCTATTTATAGGTCAACTTTTGTGACCTAACATAGAGGAAAGGGATTGCCTTGAGGGGCAATGTCATCATGTGAAGGGAGGCGCGCGATGAGCAACCAGAAAGTTTCATTGAACGATAAGTTTGATCTGACGAAATCACCGGTCTTGTTGAACGGCACGCAGGCGCTTGTGCGGCTGATGCTGACCCAGAAGGCGCGGGACCGTGCGCTTGGCCTAAACACCGCAGGATATGTCACGGGCTATCGCGGCTCGCCGTTGGGGGCTGTGGATATGCACATGAGTCGCGCGGAAAAAGTTCTGAGAGAGCATGATGTGACGTTTCAAGCAGGGTTGAATGAAGACCTTGCGGCGACGGCGCTTTGGGGCAGCCAGCAAGCCGAGCTGCGCGGCGAAGGCAAGTTCGACGGCGTGTTTGGGCTTTGGTATGGCAAGGGGCCAGGTGTTGACCGCACGGGCGATGTGTTTCGCCACGCGAATATGGCGGGGACGAGCGCCAAGGGCGGTGTGCTCGTGGCGATGGGCGATGACCACACGGGCGAAAGCTCGACGGTTTTGCATCAGAGCGAATGGGCGCTGATTGATGCTTATATGCCGATTGTTTCGCCTGCGGGTGTGCAGGAAGTCATAGATTATGGTGTTTATGGCTGGGCGCTGAGCCGTTTTGCGGGGCTTTGGGTTGGCTTGAAGACCATGAAAGACACGATTGAAGCCACGGCGGTTGTTGATGGTGATCCGAACCGTGTGAACCTTGTTTTGCCAGAGTTTGATATGCCGCAAGGGGGCTTGAACATCCGTCTTGTTGACACGCCGCATGAGCAAGAAACGCGGATGATTGACTACAAGCGCTTTGCAGCAGAAGCCTTTAGCCATGCCAACAAGATGGACAAGCGCGTTTGGGGCAAAGCGGGGGCGAAGATCGGCTTTGTGGCGGCGGGCAAGAACTGGCTTGATCTCACCCATGCGCTTTCGCTGCTTGGAATTGACGAAGCAGAAGCCGAGCGGCTTGGCGTCACCACATATAAGGTCGGGCAGACCTTCCCGCTGGATATGCGCGGCTTTAGTGACTGGGCTGAGGGGCTGGATCTGATCGTGGTCGTGGAAGAAAAGCGCAAGCTGATTGAAGTCCAGATCAAGGAAGCGCTGTTTGATGTGCGCAAAGGCCGCCGCGTCTATGGCTGGTATAAGGGCGGGGCGGGCGGCATTCACCGCGAAGAGCTTTTCCCGACCCGTGGCGCGCTTGATCCGATCTGGATTGCTGAGAAGCTGGGCGATATCCTCGTTGAGGAAGGCCGCGGAACCGACGGCGTGAAAGCGGGGCTGGCGCAGATTGCCGAGGCGCGGCGCGCGGACAACGCGGAAGACATTGCGTCGCGCTTGCCGTATTTCTGTGCAGGCTGTCCGCATAACTCTTCAACAAAAGTGCCCGAAGGAAGCCGCGCTTATGCGGGGATCGGCTGTCACTACATGGTTCAGTGGATGGACCGTAACACGCTTGGCTCCACCCAGATGGGCGGTGAGGGCGCGAACTGGATCGGCGAGGCGCCATTTTCGACCCGTGCGCACGTGTTCCAGAATCTCGGGGACGGAACTTACAACCATTCAGGCATTCAGGCCATCCGCGCGGCTATCGCAGCGGGCACGAATATCACTTATAAGGTGCTTTACAACGACGCTGTCGCGATGACGGGCGGGCAGGCCAACGAAGGCGAGCTTGATGCGCCCAAGATTGTGGCCGAGCTGCGCGCTATGGGCGTGAAAGACTTGGCGATTGTCTATGACGACAAAGAAGATGTCGACATGAGCTTATTCCCGCAAGGTATTGAAATTAAGGCGCGAGAGCACCTTATGGAAGTGCAGGAACGGATGGAGGCAGCGCAAGGCGTCTCGGCGATCGTCTATATCCAGACCTGCGCCGCAGAGAAGCGTCGCCGCCGCAAGCGCGGGCTCTTCCCCGATCCTGACAAGCGGGTGTTTATCAATACGGATGTGTGCGAGGGCTGTGGCGATTGCGGTGTGCAATCAAACTGCGTGGCGATCACGCCTGTGGAAACCGAGCTGGGCCGCAAGCGTGCGATTGATCAATCCGCTTGCAACAAGGATTTTAGCTGCCTGAAAGGCTTTTGCCCCAGTTTTGTGACGCTGGAGGGCGCAACCCCGAAGAAGGCGGCGACCGCGACGCTTGAGCTGCCTGATATGCCGATGCCAAACCTGCCTGCGATTGCTGGGACACATAATGTTGTGATCACGGGTGTGGGCGGAACGGGTGTTGTGACCATTGGGGCGGTGCTCGCGCAGGCGGCACAGATTGATGGCAAGGGTGCTGGCATGATGGAGATGGCGGGGCTTGCCCAGAAGGGTGGTGCCGTTCATATCCATTGCCGTATCGCGGAAAAGCCGAGTGATATTAGTGCGATCCGCGTCGCGACAGGCGAGGCCGACGTTTTGATTGGGGGCGATCTGGTTGTCAGTGCGGGGGCCAAAACGCTTGGTTTAACGCGCACAGGCAAGACGGGGGCGGTTGTCAACGCGCACCAGACCACCACAGGCGACTTTACCCGCAACACCGAATTCAAGCTGCCGTTTGAGCGACTTGAGTTGCAGATTGAGGCGCGGCTCAAGGAACGCCTGAGCTTGTTTGATGCCTCTGATCTGGCCAAGGTCTTGCTCGGGGATAGTATTTTCTCCAACATGATGGTCTTTGGTGGCGCATGGCAGCGGGGCTTTATCCCTGTGAGTTATGAGGCGATCATGGCAGCCATTGGCCTCAATGGTGCTGCGGTCGAGCGCAACCAGCGCGCCTTTGATCTGGGGCGGTGGGCTGTGCTTTATCCTGAAGATGCCGCGCGCATGATCACTTCAGCTGTGGAGGCTAAGCCCCTTTCTTTGGAAGAAAAAATCAATTACCGGGCGGATAGGCTTACGGCCTATCAGAACGCCGGATTGGCCAAGACCTATCGGGCGTTTGTTGCGCGGTTTGAAGAAGAGCGGCTGAAAGAAGCTGTTGCAAAGGGCTATCACAAGCTCTTGGCGTATAAGGATGAATATGAAGTGGCGCGGCTTCTTTTGAGCACGCAGGAGAAGGCAGAAGCAGAGTTTGAGGGTGACTTTAAGATGAGTTACCATATGGCACCGCCACTTCTCTCCAAGCTGGGGCATGATGGCCGCCCGCAAAAGCGGCAGTTTGGGCCTGGTATGAAGCGCTGGTTGAAGCTTCTGTCAAAGCTAAAAGGCTTACGGGGCACGGCGTTTGACCCGTTTGGCCGAACCCATGAGCGTAAAATGGAGCGGGCTTTGATTGCGCAATATGAACAGGATATGGAGGAGGTCTTGGCGAGTTTACGTCCCCAGACGCTCGATATTGCTGTGGCTCTGGCGGAATTGCCTCTCAAAATTCGTGGCTTTGGCCCTGTAAAGGCGGAGAATGAAGCCAAGGCAGCCAAAGAGCGCGAGGCGCTTTTGCAGCAGCTGCGCAGTGGCGGCACACCCGTATTGGAAGCCGCTGAGTAGGGGCGTCATCACCCTGTCATAAACACAGTCCAGATTGCGGATGATGCAGGATAGCTCTGCGAAATCCGTGATCTGGTGACTGAAAGATGACCAAACACCCGACGGCCGCTCGTGATATTTCTTATGCCTATTCTGCCCAGTCGCGGGGCGGGCGGGCCTTGATCCGAACGATGGAAAACGCCACGGGGCGGCTCGGGCTTATCAAGCGCGCGCGTGGCTATGAGCTTGATGTGGCCAATGGTCATGATTTTTGGGATGTGATCGTGGCGCGCTATGGTCTTTCACTGAATGTGGTTGCGGGCGCTTTGAAGAATATACCGCGCGAGGGGCCGCTGATTTTGGTGGCCAATCACCCTTATGGCATCCTTGATGGCCTGATGATGGGACATATGCTGCGTCATGCGCGGGGCGATTTTCGGATTATGGCCAATTCTGTTTTTACCAAAGCAGAAGACCTTCAGCGCGTTATTCTTCCGATTTCGTTTGAGGAGACGAAAGAGGCCATGCGGCAAAATCTGGAGACGCGCCGCGAGGCTCTGCGGTATCTGGGGGCGGGCGGTGCGATTGGTATTTTTCCGGGCGGAACTGTGAGCACGGCGTCAAAGCCCTTTCGCAAAACGCCGTTTGACCCGAGCTGGCGCAATTTTACGGCCCGTATGGTGGCAAAGTCGGGCGCGACGGTTGTGCCTGTTTTTTTTGATGGCACGACAAGTCGTTTGTTTCAAGTTGCGAGCCATCTTCATTACACACTTCGGATGGGCCTTTTGCTGAAAGAATTCAGCAAACGCGTTGATCGCCCTGTGGATGTTGTGATCGGAGCACCGATTGAGAGCGCTGCGCTCAAGGCACGGGCAAGTGACAGCAAAGCAATGATGGATTTCCTGCGCCAATCGACGTATGAACTCTCTCCAAGGCCAGTCGCCACGTGCGAGTATGGCTATGAATTTGAAGAGAAACATCGCGCTTGAGGGCGTTTCATATGGCTGTTGGTATTTTTGATTCTGGGCTGGGCGGGTTGACTGTTTGGCAGGCGGTGCGGGCGCGTATGCCTGACTTGCCGATACATTATTTGGCGGATTCGGCCCATGCGCCTTACGGCGTGCGCGACGCGGAGGATATCCATGCTTTGACCAAGGCCGCGGTTGAGCGTCTATGGGCGTCGGGCTGTGACCTAGTTGTGCTGGCGTGCAACACCGCGAGTGCTGCCGCTTTGCGCAGGATGCAAGAGGCGGGAGTGCCCGAGGGCAAGCGGGTGCTTGGGGTATTTGTGCCGCTGATCGAGGCCCTGACCGAGCGCGACTGGGGCGATAACTCGCCGCCGCGTCAAGTGCAGGTGACGAATGTGGCGCTTTTTGCGACGCCTGCGACGGTGTCCAGCCGCGCGTTTCAGCGGGAGCTGGCGTTTCGCGCGATTGGGGTGGATGTCGAGGCGCAGGCCTGTGGCGGCGTTGTTGATGCGATTGAAGATGGCGACATGATTTTGGCCGAAGCGCTGGTGCGCAGCCATGTCGACGCGCTCAAGCGCAAAATGCCTGCGCCGCAAGCTGCGATCCTTGGGTGCACGCATTATCCGCTTGTGGAGGATGTCTTTCAAAAAGCTTTAGGGGCTGATGTGAAGGTGTTCAGTCAGCCAGAGCTGGTTGCGGCGAGTCTTGAAGACTATCTCAAGCGGCGTCCTGAGATGCACGGGGCTGGGGAAACCAATATGTTCCTGACCACGGGAGACCCGAAGCGGGTCTCTGACCGAGCCACACAATTTTTGCGACGACAGATCACATTTGAAGCCGCTTAGGCGCCCCGTATTTTTTCCTTTTGACTGAATAGAACTGAAAGTGAGGTCTGACATGACCCATAACATCGCAATCCTTGGTGCCTCGGGCTATACGGGGGCTGAACTGATCCGCCTGTTGACGGGGCACCCTGCCTATGAGATTGTCGCCCTTGGCGCGCATTCAAAAGCGGGACAGCGTATGGCAGACGTCTTTCCGCATTTGCGGCATCTGAATTTGCCCGCGCTTGTGCGCTTTGATGAGATTGATTTTGGTGCGATTGACCTCTGCTTTTGTGCGCTGCCGCATAAGACAAGCCAAGAGGTCATCCGCGATTTGCCCAAGCATTTGAAAATAGTCGATTTGTCGGCTGATTTCCGTCTGCGCGATCCTGAGGCCTATCTGAAATGGTATGGCAACCCGCACGCCGCTCTGGAAATGCAGGGTGAGGCTGTTTATGGTTTGAGCGAGTTTTATCGCGACGACATTGCCAATGCGCGGCTTGTGGCCGGGACTGGGTGTAACGCGGCGGCAGGGCAGTTCGCTTTGCGGCCATTGATTGCGGCCGGGGTGATTGATCTGGATAATATTATTCTTGATCTCAAATGTGGCGTCTCGGGCGCGGGGCGGTCCTTGAAGGAAAACCTGCTTCATGCCGAGTTGAGCGAGGGCACAAATGCCTATGCGGTTGGCGGCACTCATCGCCATTTGGGCGAGTTTGATCAGGAGTTTTCAAAGCTTGCTGGGCGGGATGTGAAGGTGCAGTTTACGCCACATCTCATTCCTGCCAACCGCGGTATTCTGGCGACTGTATATGTCAAAGGCGATCCTCAAGAAATTTATGAAACTTTCTCAAAGGCTTATCAATCTGAACCCTTTTTGCAAGTTTTGCCGTTTGGCGAGACGCCCAGCACGCATCATGTGCGAGGCTCTAACTTTTGCCATATTGGGGTGACGGGTGATCGTATCAAAGGCCGTGCTATTGTTGTTGCAGCTTTGGATAACCTGACAAAAGGTAGCAGCGGGCAGGCCTTGCAGAATGCGAACCTGATGTTAGGTGAAGAAGAGACATCTGGTTTGATGGGGGTTCCTGTCTTTCCGTAAGGGAGCTTGGCATGAAGAGTTTAAAGAAAAAGCGCCGTGTTCAGATCATGGCATTGGCGGCGGTCTCGCTGGCGTTGGCAACCGCTTTGATTGGCTATGCGATGAAAGACGGGATCAACTATTTTCGCGCGCCCAGTCAGATCGCCGCAGACCCGCCGCCGTCGACCGAGACCTTTCGGATTGGCGGGCTTGTGGAAGACGGGAGCCTGACGCGCGGACAGGGCGAGAGCGTTACCTTTCGGGTGACCGATGGTGGCGCGTCTATTCCTGTGAGTTATACTGGGATTTTGCCTGATTTGTTTGAGGAAAATCAGGGGATGGTTGGCACTGGAAAACTCGAAGACGGGGTTTTTGTGGCGTCTGAAATTCTGGCAAAGCATGATGAGACCTATATGCCACGCGAGGTTGTGGACGCTTTGAAAGAACAGGGTGTTTATAAAGAGCCGAACGGTAGCTAAGCAGTCTCTTAACCAAGATTGAACACACTCCTCACAAGCTTTGTGGAGAGTTTTTTTCATGTCTAAAACTGTGCAAGACATTGCCTACGACATTGTGCGGCGCGAAGGCGGCTATGTGAATGATCCTGATGATCCGGGGGGGGCCACAAACCACGGCGTGACCATTCACACCATGCGCCGCCTCGGGCTTGATCTTGATCTGGATGGCGATGTGGACGCGGCTGATGTTCAGGCTTTGCAGCCTGATCAGGCAGTGGCTTTGTATCTTGAGCATTACTACGTGGCGCCGCGGATCGGGCTTTTGCCTGAAATTCTGCGGGCCAGTGTTTTTGATATGTATGTCAACGCTGGCGTGACGGCTGTGAAGCTTCTGCAACAGCTATTACGCCAGATGGGCTATGACTTGGCCATTGACGGGGTCATTGGCCCTGTGACGTCGCGCGCCGCGCGGGAAGCCGCAGAAAAAGCGCCCCAACACCTTGCCGATGCCTACGGGATTGCGCGGCGCAACTATTATTTCCGCCTTGCAGATCGGCGCGTTGCCAGCCGCAAGTTTGCGCGCTCCAGATCCGGCAAAAAGGGCGGATGGATCAGGCGCGCGGAAGAATTTATCCGCCCTGAGTTTCACCTGACAGAGGCCGAATTTTTGGAAAGGACAGAAAAATGGGGCTGATGGAGCGTATGTTGACGTTGATCTTTGGCGACGGGCGCAACGCTTTGGCCCAAACGGTAGAGGTTTTTCGAGAAAACGCGGAAGGCGCTGCGCAGCGTGAGGGAACGTTGCGCCATGCGGCGCTTGAGGAATTTGAGGCCGAGTTTGGGCGAGACTCTTGCAGCAGGTTTGACCGCTTTATTGACGGGATGAACAGGCTTCCTCGGCCGTTGCTCGCTTTTGGGACCATCGGGTTGTTTGTCTCGGCTATGGTGGAGCCTGTTTGGTTTGCCTCCCGAATGCAGGGGATCGCACTTGTGCCGGAGCCGCTCTGGTGGCTCTTGGGCGCGATTGTTTCGTTTTATTTTGGAGCACGCCATCAAGCCAAGGGGCAGGCGTTTCAACGTGAAATTACGCAAACTCTGGCACGAACCCCGCTTGTTGCACGCAATCTTGCCGCGCTCAGCGCCTTGAAGGAAGGGTCCAACGGGTCTGACACCGAATGGGACAGTGCAAGTGAAGACGACAATGCCGCTCTGGACGCATGGCATAGGCGTTCTGGCCCCTCCGAGCGCTAACCCGCGACAATGTGATCACTTATACCCTTCGATTATGATTGGCGAAGGGCGCGGAAGCGACTAAAACCATGTCATGGTAGCAGAACTCGGACATTTCACCCTTATCCTCGGATTTATTATCTCCCTCATGGTGATGATTATACCCCTCGTCGGGGCGTATAAACGCTGGCAGGGTTGGATGCGCTTTGGCGACGTTGGCTCTAATGCGCTGTTTTTGCTGACGGCGACGTCTTTTGGCGCACTGACGTATGCTTTTGTCATGTCAGATTTTTCGCTCAAGCTTGTCTGGATGAACAGTCACACGGCTAAACCGATGATTTACAAAATCACAGGTGTCTGGGGCAACCATGAAGGCTCCATGCTTCTTTGGGTTTTGATCCTTACGTTGTTTGGCGCAATGGCAGCTTGGTTTGGCAATGGTCTTCCGCCGACGTTGAAGGCCCGTATTCTTGCGGTTCAAGCATCTATTACCTCTGCTTTCATGGCGTTTGTGCTGTTTACCTCCAACCCGTTTTTACGGCTAGATCCTGCGCCTTTGAATGGCAAGGATTTAAACCCTCTGCTTCAAGACCCAGGCCTCGCGTTTCACCCGCCATTTTTATATCTGGGATATGTCGGACTTTCGATGGCGTTTAGCTTTGCTGTCGGCGCCTTGATCGAGGGCCGTGTGGATGCGGCTTGGGGGCGTTGGGTTCGTCCATGGACATTGGCGGCTTGGATCTGTCTTACAATCGGGATTGGACTTGGCTCTTGGTGGGCCTATTACGAGCTTGGGTGGGGCGGGTTCTGGTTCTGGGATCCTGTTGAAAACGCAAGCTTTATGCCATGGCTTCTGGCTGTTGCCTTGCTGCATTCGGCGATTGTGGTTGAAAAGCGTGAGAGCTTGAAAAGTTGGACAATTTTGCTGGCGATTATTGCATTCAGCTTTTCGCTTTTGGGCGCGTTCATCACCCGTTCTGGGATCATCACGTCGGTTCATGCCTTTGCGACCGATCCTGAACGCGGGGTGTTTCTGCTTTTGATTATGGGCGTATTCACTGGCGGGGCGCTTGTGCTTTATGCTGCGCGGGCCAGTGTCATGGAGGCCAAAGGCGTCTTTGGGATGGTGAGTCGCGAATCTGCACTTGTGATGAACAATATCCTGCTCGCGGTGGCTGCGTTTATCGTTTTCATCGGGACCATGTGGCCACTGTTCAGCGAGATGTTATTTGATCGCAAGCTGTCTGTTGGTGCGCCGTGGTTTAATGCGGCCTTCACGCCGATAATGGTTCTGCTTGGACTGATCTTGCCACTCGGGGCAATGCTGCCTTGGAAGCGGGGGATTTTGGCGCGCGTTGGTGGGCAATTACGTTTTGCCTTGATGCTGGCGGTCGCGATTGGCGCGCTGTTTTGGGCGATACAAACTGGGCGGTCGGCCCTTGGGCCTGTCGGGCTTTTGCTAGGGGCCTGGCTCATTGCTGGCGCGGCAACAGACCTGTTGAGCCGCACCCGAAAGGGAGAGGTTTTGGGCCGTTTACGCCGTTTGCCGCGTGCGGACTGGGGTAAAGCTGTGGCACATGCGGGCTTGGGTGTAACGATGGCTGGTATCGCAGGTATGATGGCCTGGAAGCAGGAAGACATCCGCGTTTTGAAAGCTGGCGAGCAGTTTGACATTGCGGGCTATACGATTGTTCTCAATGGGGTCAATCAGGTTCAGGGACCAAACTATCTTTCAACGATGGGCGATGTGAGCCTCTTGAAAGGCGGACGTGACATTGCAACGCTTAACCCTGAGAAGCGGGTCTATCCTGTAGCCGGTATGCCGACGACCGAAGCGGCAATTGATATCGGGTTCTTCAGGGATGTTTATGTTGTGGTTGGAGATGCGCAGGACAATGGCGGCTGGGCTTTTCGAACCTATTATAAACCTCTGGCAAACTGGATTTGGGGCGGCGCGATCCTGATGGCTTTGGGCGGCGCTTTGAGCTTGTCGGATCGTCGTTATAGGGTGGCTGCTGGGGCCCGCAAAGCTGTGGCTTCACCCAATCAGGTGGCGGCAGAATGAGATGGTTTCTCGTTTTTTCGATGCTTTGGATCGGGCCTGTTTTTGCAGTTCAACCGGATGAAATTCTGAGTGATCCACGGCTTGAAGAGCGTGCGCGCGACCTGAGTCGCGGGTTACGCTGTCTTGTCTGTCGCAATGAAAATATTGATGACAGTAATGCCGAACTTGCGCGGGATCTTCGGCTTTTGGTGCGTGAGCGCTTGGTCGCTGGGGACAGCAATGACGAGGTTCTTGAGTTTGTTGTCAGCCGGTATGGCGAGTATGTTTTGCTCAACCCGACCAAAGGCGGCAGCAATATGATTTTGTATTATGCGGGGCCAGCTATGCTGTTGCTGGCGCTCTTGATCGGCGGGCTTTATCTCAGAGCCCGCGCTGTTGCCGCGCCGAGCGGAAGTGATCGTTTGAGCAGTGATGAGGCAGAGCGGCTCAAGCGTATCATGGAAGAGTGACGCTTGGTTCTTCTTTCAATCTTGATTTGAATGGGCTTTTCTAACTGCGAAAAGCACGGGGGAAGTTATGGATTTTCAGACGGTTACCTATGAGTTGAACGCAGACGGATATGCGGTCATTGGCCTCAACAGGCCTGACAAGATGAACGCTATGACCGCGCAGATGCGGGCTGAAATTCCTGCGGCTTTGGCGGAGGCCATTGCTGATGGCGCACGGTGCATTGTTCTGACGGGGCATGGCAAAGCGTTTTGCTCGGGGCAGGATTTGGGCGATGGCGGCAATGCGGCGCAGATTGATCTGGAGCGTATTTTGCGGGATGAATATAATCCTATGGTGCAAAATCTGGTGTCGTCGCCTGTGCCTGTGATTGCGGCTGTGAACGGTGCGGCCGCTGGTGCGGGCGCGAATCTGGCCTTGGTGGCGGATGTCGTAATCGCGACCAAAAGCGCATATTTCATGGAGGCTTTCTCGCGGATTGGTCTGATCCCTGATGCGGGTGGCACATACTTCCTGCCGCGATTGGTCGGGCCGGCGAAGGCCATGGGGGCGGCGCTTTTTGCTGAGAAAATAACAGCGGAAGAGGCCGACCGTATGGGGCTGATCTGGGAGCATATTGAAGATGAGGCCTTTGAGACGCATTGGCGTGCTCGGGCGGCGCATCTTGCTCAAGGTCCAACAGAGGCCTACCGCCGCACCAAAAAGGCCCTACGGGCCAGCCTTGGCAACAGCTTGGAAGAACAGCTTAATCTTGAGGCCCGTGAACAGGGCCGCGCGGGCAAAAGCCGCGATTTCAAGGAGGGCGTGATGGCGTTCTTGGAGAAACGCCCAGCCCAGTTTGAGGGCCGATAAGAGCGTTTTCGCTTTGGTTCTGACCTGAGAACAAGAAAAAGGCCCGCATCACGCGGGCCTTTTTGCAATCTATCGGAAGATGTTACCCGCGCTTTTCAACGTCGACATAGTTGCGCTCTGTCTCGCCAAGATAGAGCTGGCGTGGGCGACCGATTTTTTGCTGTGGGTCTTCAAACTGTTCTTTCCACTGTGAAATCCAGCCGACTGTGCGAGATACGGCAAAGATCGGAGTGAACATAGAGGTGGGGAAGCCCATCGCTTCCAGAATGATGCCTGAGTAGAAATCAACATTCGGGAAGAGCTTTTTCTCAACAAAATAGGGATCATTGAGGGCGACTTGCTCAAGCTCTTTGGCAACTTCGAGAATAGGGTTGTTCTCAACGCCGAGCAGTTCGAGCACTTCGTCTGCGGATTGCTTGAGCACCTTGGCGCGCGGGTCGGTGTTTTTGTAGACGCGGTGACCAAAGCCCATGAGGCGGAAGGGGTCACTCTTGTCTTTTGCGCGTGCGATATACTCTGGAATGCGGTCTTTTGTTCCGATTTCTTTGAGCATTTCGAGGCAGGCTTGGTTGGCACCGCCGTGAGCAGGCCCCCAGAGGCAAGCAATGCCCGCCGCAATACAAGCGAAGGGATTGGCCGCAGAGGAGGAGGCAAGGCGCACTGTTGATGTCGAGGCGTTTTGCTCGTGATCAGCGTGGAGCGTGAAAATACGGTCCATCGCGCGGCTCAAAATCGGATCAACATTGTAATCTTCGGCAGGCACCGCGAAGCACATATGCAGGAAGTTTGAGGCATAATCCAAGTCATTGCGTGGATAAACGAAAGGCTGGCCGATCGAATATTTGTAAGCCATAGCCGCAATCGTTGGCAGCTTGGCAATCATACGGATCGATGCGACTTCGCGCTGCCATTCATCGTTCACATCGGCGCTGTCGGCGTAGAAGGCAGACATCGCACCAACAACGCCCACAAGCGTCGCCATTGGATGAGCATCGCGTCGGAAGCCACGGAAAAAGTTATGCATTTGCTCATGCACCATCGTGTGGCGCGTGACGCGGTTTTCAAAATCTTCGACCTGCGTCGCGGTGGGCAGCTCACCGTAGAGGAGCAGATAGCACACTTCGAGATAGTGGGACTTCTCGGCGAGCTGATCAATCGGGTAACCACGGTGCAAAAGCTCGCCTTTATCACCGTCAATGAACGTGATTGTGCTCTCGCAAGAGGCTGTCGAGGTGTAGCCCGGATCATATGTGAATACGCCCGCTTGGGCATAAAGTTTACGGATATCAATGACATCGGGGCCAGTTGTGCCCGAGTATACGGGAAGCTCGAAGCTCTGCCCATCGATTGTCAATGTTGCTGTTTTGGTGCTGTCAGTCATCTTGGCCTCATCCTCTGAAGTCTTGAGCGCGGACCGCCCAAGAGTGTCTTTAACGTGTCAGGCTTTAAACGCGGTTAACGTCTTTAAGCCGCTGCATCTTGTATACGGGCGAGTGTCTCGTCCGGACCAAGAACCAGCATCATGTCAAAGACGCTGGGCGTTGCGGCACGTCCTGCAAGGGCTGCGCGGAGCGGTGCTGCAAGCTGTCCAAACTTTGTGCCTTTCTCTTCGGCAAAGCCGTTGAGGAGCGCTTCCAAGTCTGCACGTGTCCAGCTAGCATTTTGCAGATGCGGCGTCAATTCTTTCAGTATGCCACGGGATACAGTGTCAAGCGACTTGGCGGCTTTCTCATCGGGGGAAATGGGGCGCTCTGTCAGAATAAAGTGTGCTTTATCAATAATATCAGGGTAAATCTTCGCGCGCTCTTTGAGGTGGGGCATAGCGGCTTTGAGGAGAGATATTTTTGTGTCTGACAGCGCCGGCTGGCCTGTCACAGCCAAGAAAGCCTCGATCTCATGCAGCAGTGCAGCATTTTCTGTCTGGGCAATGTGTTGTCCGCAGAGATTCTCCAACTTCTTGAAATCAAACCGCGCAGGCGACTTGCCAATGCTGGGCAAATCAAACCATTCGAGCGCCTGAGCATCGGTAAAGAACTCGTCGTCGCCATGGCTCCAGCCGAGGCGGGCAAGATAATTGCGCATCCCCGAGGCGGGGTAGCCCATGTGCTGGTAGTCCTCAACGCCTGTGGCGCCGTGGCGCTTGGAGAGTTTTTTGCCGTCGGGGCCAAAAATGAGCGGGATATGGGCATAGACGGGCAGCGGCCAGCCCATCGCCTCATAGATCATCATCTGGCGCGCTGCATTGTTGAGGTGATCATCGCCACGGATCACATGGGTGACGCCCATGTCGTGATCATCGACGACAACTGCGAGCATATAGACAGGCGTGCCATCAGAGCGCAGCAAGATCATGTCATCGAGCTGGCTGTTCTGGATGGTTACATCTCCCTGAACCTGATCGCGGATCACGGTCTGGCCCTCTTTGGGGGCCTTGATACGGATCACATAGGGCGCGTCAGGGTGCGCACTCTCTGGCGTGTCACGCCAAGGCGAATGGTAATGGGTGCTCGTGTTGGCGGCCCGCGCCGCTTCGCGGAAGGCTTCGATTTCGTCTTGGGTCGCAAAACACTTGTAGGCCTTGCCCTCGGCGAGCAGGTGGTGGGCGACTTCGGCGTGGCGAGCGCTTTGCTCAAACTGGCTGACGGGCGCGCCGTCATAGTCAAGGCCAAGCCAGTCCATGCCGCGCAGGATCGCGTCTGTGGCCTCTGAAGTGGAGCGGGCGCGGTCTGTGTCTTCGATGCGCAACAGGAACTTGCCGCCGCGGCCACGGGCATAGAGCCAGTTAAAGAGCGCTGTGCGGGCGGTGCCTATATGCATGAAGCCTGTTGGCGAGGGCGCAATGCGGGTGACAACGGGGGTGTCTGAGGGCTGGGACATGGGGCATTAACCTTTCGGTAACCATCAATTGGTTAGGATTTGGGCCTGTCTAACTATCTCCATGGGTAAGAACAAGTGACGTGGCTCAAGGCCTTCAGCGAGCGTGTTTTGCTCGGACAGCGCGGCGCGCTCTATCCTTGGGCGCCTGTTTTTCTAGCCTTTGGGATTGGCGGCTATTTTACAGTGCCTGAGGAGCCTTCTGCTTGGGCCTATGTGCTTGTGGCTCTCCTGATTGGGGTTGGCGGTTTTCTGCTTTGGGGGCGTCCTAGTCTCTTTGCGCCTTTGATCTGGGGCATGGTTTTGCTGTCTTTCGGGTTTGGGTTGGCGGGGGGGCGGGCGGTTTGGGTTTCGGGGGCGGTTTTGGGGTGGCGGTATTATGGCCCGGTCGAGGGGCGGATTGTGTTAATCGACCGTTCGGCCAGTGGCGCGGTGCGGATTACGCTGGATCAGGTGATTCTCGAACGTATCCCCCCGAACAAAACGCCAACACGGGTGCGCGTTGCGTTGCATGGCCCAGAGGCGCGCCCGATGGCGGGCAGCACTATTCTGATCACGGCGCATTTGTCGCCGCCCTCGGGGCCTGTGGAGCCGGGCGGATTTGATTTCCAGCGCCACGCCTGGTTTCAGGAGCTTGGCGCAATCGGCTATAGCCGCACGCCGCTGATGCTGTTGGAGCCTGCGGCGGGCGGCGCTTTGATCAGTCAGGCGCGCTACAGCTTTGCCGCGTTTGTGCGCAGCAAGATTGACGGCGAAAACGGTGCCTTTGCGGCGGCGATCATGGCGGGGGACAGATCGGAAATGTCGCAAGCCACGATCGACAGGCTGCGCCACACCAATCTGGCGCATCTTCTGGCCATTTCGGGGCTGCATATGGGGCTGCTCAGCGGGTTTATCTATGCGGCGCTGCGCTATGGCCTCCTGTTGAGCCCGGGCCTGCGTCACCGTTTGCCGATCCGCAAAACGGCGGCATTGGGCGCGCTTTTTGTTTCGTTTTTCTATCTGCTGCTCTCTGGCGGCGCGGTCGCAACCGAGCGCGCCTTTATTATGGCGATGGTGGCGCTCGGAGCCGTGTTTTTCGAGCGCCGCGTGATCAGCCTGCGGTCGGTGGCCACGGCGGCATTGATTGTCTTGATCTGGCAGCCAGAGGCCTTGCTTGGCCCCGGATTTCAGATGTCTTTTGCGGCAACAACCGCTTTGGTGGCTGTGTTTGCGGCGCTGCGCGCGCATCAGATCCGGCTTGGCCCGAAATGGCTGCGTCCGTTTTCAACCCTGTTCATCACATCCCTCGTGGCGGGGCTGGCGACAGCCCCTGTGGCGGCGGCACATTTCAACCATTTCGCGCATTACGGGCTGTTGGCAAACCTGTTGGCTGTGCCCTTGATGGGCGCGGTGGTGATCCCTGCGGGGGTGATTGCCTTGCTGTTATGGCCCGTTGGGCTGTCGTCGCTCGGGTTTTACATCATGGAACTGGGGATCGCCTGGATCCTCGCAGTGGCGGGCTTCTTTGCGGCGCTTGACGGGGCGCGGGGCACGGTTGTGGCGCCTGAGGCTTATGTTCTTACGGTGATGATGCTGGGGGCGCTGTTTCTTGTGCTCTGGCGCGGGCGCGCGCGGCTCTTGGGCGCGGTCCCGATGCTTGTTGCGGCTTGGCTCTGGTCGCAGACCACGCGGCCTGATGTTTTGATCTCGGACACTGGCAAGCTTGTCGGGGTGATGACAGAGGCGGGGCGGGCGCTGAGCGCCAAGTCTGGCAGCGGGTTTGTGGCACGCGGCTGGCTTGAGAACGATGGTGACAAGCGCGCCCAAGAGGTGGCGGCGAAGCTTTGGGGGGAGGCGGCGGCTGTGGCCCAATTTGCGCTGCGTCATGCGCGTGGCAAGGCCGCTGTTGCGACAGCGGATTGCGCGGCGGGGCAAATTCTTGTGGTTGCGGGCAAGCTTGAGCGCGAGGTGCCCTGTCTTGTGTTTGACGAAACGCGGCTCAGGACAACAGGCGCTGTGGCGCTTTATTTTGAGGTGGATGGCCTGAAAATCAAAACGGCCCGCGAGAGCACGGGCCGCAGACGCTGGAACACAAAAGAGGCGCGTCAGTAGGTCCGGATCAGACCGACGAGACGACCTTGGACTTTGACCTGATCGTCAGGAAAAACGCGCGTTTCATAGGCGGGGTTTGCGGCCTCAAGCGCGATGGCATTGCCACGGCGGAAAAAGCGCTTGAGCGTGGCCTCCTGATCTTCAATGAGCGCGACGACAATATCGCCGTTTTCGGCGGTTTGAGTCTCGCGGATCACCACAACGTCGCCATTGTTGATGCCAGCTTCGATCATGGAATCGCCTTTGACTTCAAGGGCGTAGTGCTCGCCGCCGTCGCGCATCATGCTGGTGGGCACAGCCACGTTATGGGAGACTTCGCTGATTGCGGCGATGGGCACACCTGCCGCGATCCGGCCCATAACGGGCACTTCCGCTGCCGAGACATGGCCCACGGGCATTGCGCCTGACGGGCGCGGCGCATCGGGGCGGTCGCCGTCAATGACCTTGGGGGTGAAGCCGCCTGTGGGCGCTGCCATGCTGTCGGGGAGTTTGACGATCTCCAGCGCGCGGGCGCGGTGGGCGAGGCGGCGGATAAAGCCGCGCTCTTCAAGGGCCGTGATCAGGCGGTGGATGCCGGACTTTGAGCGCAGATCAAGGGCTTCCTTCATTTCATCAAAGCTGGGCGGCACGCCGTCGCGCTGCACCCGTTTGTTGATAAAGTTGAGCAGATCGAGCTGTTTTTTGGTGAGCATCCACAGGCCCTCCTTAGGGTTAAACTGCTTTTTGTTCTACTCATGTTCTCTTTTTGTGTCAACTGTTCTGTTTTTGAGCGTCAGGCTTTGGCAAAAATAGGGTTAAGCCTGCGCCCCAGAGGGTTAACGGGGCAGATTTGGCATGATTCGGGGGGGGGTGTTTTGTGTGCACCACCCGTGCACCTTGCGTGCACCGCCTGTGTCATCTGTGTGTTAACGCTCATTAAGGAAATGCGGCGTGCGCTGCGCGCGGAAGATGAGCGAAAGGGAAAGGCGGCGCGCGGCGACGGGGGCGGTGCGCAGTGAATGCGCCCCCGACGGGGGGGCTTGCTGCGCGGATTGGCTTAGGCTTTTACGATCCAGCCGCCGCCGAAGATGCGGCTGCCTTCAGGGTCGTAAAACACACAGGCCTGCCCGGGGCTGACGCCTTCTTCTGGGGTGAGCAGCTCGACTTCGCCTGTGGTCGGGCCAGTGGCGCGCAGGATCGCTTCGCGGGGGGCGCGCGTGGAGCGGACGCGCACGGCGATGCGGCGCTCTGGCGTGGCCTCAAACGGCTCATCGCCCAGCCAGTTGATTTCGGCGAGGGGGACGATGCGGGTTGCGAGGGCCTCTTTGGGGCCGACGACGACGCGTTTGTTATCCACATCAAGCTTGACCACATAGAGCGGATCGGCGAGGCCGCCGATCCCGAGGCCGCGGCGCTGGCCGATTGTGTAGTGAATGACGCCTGTGTGCTCGCCAAGGACGTTGCCGTCCATATCGACGATCTCGCCCGGCTCGGCCGCGCCAGGGCGCAGCTTTTCTATGACGGCGGCATAATCACCGTTGGGGACAAAGCAGATGTCTTGGCTGTCGGGCTTGTTGGCGACTTTGAGGCCGTATTTCTCGGCCAAGGCGCGGGTTGCCTCTTTGGAGGGCAGGTGGCCGAGGGGGAAACGCAGATAGGCGAGCTGCTCTGGCGTTGTGGAAAAGAGGAAATAGCTCTGATCGCGGTTGCTGTCTTCGGCGGAGTGCAGCTCGGGGCCGTTTGTGCCCATCATGCGCTGGATGTAGTGGCCTGTGGCCATGCAATCGGCGTCAAGATCGCGGGCTGTAGCGAGCAGGTCTTTGAACTTTACCCGCTCGTTGCAGCGGATGCAGGGCACGGGCGTTGCGCCGCCAAGATAGCTGTCGGCGAATTCATCAATAACGGCATCTTTAAAAATGTTCTCATAATCGAGGACATAATGCGGAAAGCCCATCTCTTCGGCGACGCGGCGGGCGTCGTGAATATCGATCCCTGCGCAGCAGGCGCCCGACTTGGCAAGTGCTGCGCCGTGATCATAAAGCTGGAGCGTGACGCCGACCACATCATAGCCCTCTTCGGCCAACATAGCCGCAACAACAGAGCTATCCACGCCGCCTGACATGGCAACAACCACGCGGGTTTCGCTCTCGGGTTTGGCAAAGCCAAGAGAGTTGAGCTTGGGTTGGGGCGCGGTTTGAGGGGCGGCTGACATGGTGGCTCCGGACATTACTCTGAAAACATGAGGAAAATTCGATGTTTTCTTGCAGGTTGGCTTCACGCCTCTTTAAGCGCTTTGGCCGAGTTTGGCCATCACACAAAGAAGGTTTATGCCATGTATCTCAAGAAAGTCGATGGTCCAAGAGCTGTTCGTCTCCCTGACGGGAAGGTGATCACCCGTGCCGATTTGCCCCCCGCGCATACGCAACGTTGGGTTGCGTCGCGCAAAGCGCTGGTGGTGCGCGCGGTGCTCTACGGGCTGATGAGCCAAGCGGAGGCCATGAGCCATTATGACCTGAGCGAAGAGGAATTTTTCGAGTGGGTTCATGCCGTTCGCTCTTATGGCGACGACGGTTTGAAGGTCACGCAGATGCGTGCGATCAAACACTCATAGGTTGTTTTAATATTTATTTTTGCTACGGTAACCTGCGGTTAACCATTTTTAGTCAGATTTAGCCTCAATGAAAGAATAACTGCGGAGAATTTATTATGCGCGTCCTTCTCGTTGAAGACGATCCGACGACCAGCAAAAGTATTGAAATGATGCTGACCCATGCCAACCTCAATGTCTACACAACAGACATGGGCGAGGAGGGCATCGACCTTGCCAAACTCTATGATTATGACCTTATTTTGCTCGATTTGGGCCTGCCTGACATGAACGGCCACGAAGTCTTGCGCCAGCTGCGGTTGGCCAAGGTGGACACGCCGATCCTTATTTTGTCAGGGTCTGATGACACGGAAAACAAAATCAAGGGTTTCGGCTTTGGCGCAGATGATTACATGACCAAGCCGTTTCACCGCGAGGAGCTTGTGGCGCGCATTCACGCGATTATCCGCCGTTCCAAGGGCCATTCGCAGTCGATTATTAAGACGGGTGCGATTTTGGTGAACCTTGATGCCAAGACGGTAGAGGCGGGCAACAAGCCTGTGCATCTGACGGGCAAGGAATATCAGATGCTTGAGCTGTTGAGCCTGCGCAAGGGCACCACACTGACAAAAGAAATGTTTCTCAACCATCTTTACGGCGGGATGGACGAGCCGGAACTCAAGATTATTGATGTCTTTATTTGCAAGCTGCGCAAGAAGCTGGCCAATGCGACAGATGGGGCGAATTATATCGAGACGGTTTGGGGCCGTGGCTATGTCTTGCGCGACCCGCAACCCGAGACGCTGGAAGAGCCGCCCATTGCGCTTGGGGCTTAAAGCCAAAAACATTTAGCTTAGAGCTTAGAGTGACTTGCCGTAAACGGGCCACGCCAAGACGCGGCATGGCTGCGTGGCCTTTGGCCTCGGCGATAGATTTGTTTATTTCTGACTGCCGTGACGCTTTTCCATATGGATGGCGGGACGTTTTTAATATGGGTCTTCACGCGAGCGGGCGCAGCGAATTTGCTGCGCCTGTTTTGCAATCTGTTTTGTGATGTGCGCCCTTGCTCTGGCCCTTTCCCGACTCTGTTCTGCCAGTTGCTGGCTACTATGTGGTCGCCCGTGTGTTCCCCTATATGTTAACCCATGTTTGCCCCTACTTTTTCCCCCATGCTGCTCAGTTGATCCCCTCATACTCCCCCCATATTCCCCCCGTGCTGCGCTTGCTGTTTTCTCTCTTGCCGCGCACTGGCGCTCTGGGCAAACTTGGGGCATGAAGGCGTGAAGCAATCACAAATCGGGGGCGCGTGTGGCGGAGCAAGACGTTGGGACATTGACGGAAGCGGCGGCGCAGGACGAGCTTGAGCGGCTGGCGGCAGCTTTGGCGGCGGCCAATACGGCTTATCACACCAAGGATGCGCCCGAGATTTCGGATGCGGAGTATGACCGCCTCAAGCAGCGGAATGCGGCACTTGAGGCGCGCTTTCCCGCGCTGAAACGCGCCGACAGCCCAAGCGAGCAGATTGGCGCGGCGCCTTCGGAGGGCTTTTCCAAAGTCACCCACGCGCAAGCGATGCTCTCGCTTGGCAATGCGTTTGAAGACAGCGATGTGGACGAATTTGTCGCGCGCACGGCGAAATTTCTGGGCGTTTCCGAAGACAGCCTGAGCTTTACGGCGGAGCCGAAGATTGACGGGCTGAGCCTGTCTTTGCGCTATGAAAACGGGGTTCTTGTGCAGGCGGCGACGCGCGGCGACGGGGCAACGGGGGAAAATGTCACCGCCAATGCGCGCACAATTGCGAGCATTCCACAGAGGCTCACGGGCGCACCCGATATTCTGGAAGTGCGCGGCGAAGTCTATATGCGCCATGATGATTTTGCCGCGCTCAATGCGGCCCAAGAGGCGCGCGGGGCCAAGGCCTTTGCCAATCCGCGCAATGCGGCAGCAGGCTCTTTGCGCCAGCTTGACGCGAACATCACGCGCCAGCGGCCCTTGGCCTTTTTTGCCTATGCTTGGGGCGCGCTGTCTGAGCCTTTGGCCGAAACCCAGAAGGCGGCCATCGAGCGGCTGCACGCGCTTGGCTTTGAGACCAACCCGCTGACAGCCCTGTGCGCAGGCGCAAGCGAACTTGTGGCGCATTATAACAAGATCGGCGCAGCGCGCGCGGAGCTGCCATATGATATTGATGGCGTGGTTTATAAGGTCAATGATCTGGCGCTTCAGGCGCGTCTTGGCTTTCGCAGCACCACGCCCCGCTGGGCGATTGCTCATAAATTTGCCGCCGAGCTGGCTTGGACGCGGCTTGAAGGCATTGATATTCAGGTCGGGCGCACGGGCGCCTTGAGCCCTGTGGCGCGGCTTTTGCCTGTGACCGTGGGGGGCGTTGTTGTCTCAAACGCGACGCTGCACAACGAAGACTACATTCTGGGGCGCGACAACAAGGGCGAGGGCATTCGCGGCGGCAAGGATATTCGCATTGGCGACTTGGTGCAGGTCTATCGCGCGGGTGATGTGATCCCCAAGATCGCGGATGTGGATTTGAGCCAACGGGCGCAGGGGGCTGAGCCTTATGTCTTTCCGAGCCAGTGCCCCGAATGTGGCTCGGAGGCGATCCGCGAGGAGGGCGATGCGGTGCGCCGCTGCACAGGCGGGCTGATCTGCCCAGCGCAAGCTGTTGAAAAGCTGAAGCATTTTGTCTCGCGCAAGGCGTTTGACATTGACGGGCTTGGCGCAAAGCAGATCGAGATGTTTTATCATGATGACCAGCTTGCGATCCGCGAACCTGCGGATATTTTCACGCTTGCTGCGCGGGATGCGGCCAATCTGACCAAGCTCAAGAACCGTGAAGGCTGGGGCGCGCGCTCGGCGGAGAAGCTCTTTGAGGCGATTGAAGAAAAGCGCAGGATCGGTTTTGCGCGGCTGTTGTTTGCGCTCGGGATCCGTCATGTCGGGGAGCAGGCGGGCAAGCTTTTTGCCAATTATTACCTCAACTGGGAGGTCTTTGTGAGCGCTGTGCGCGCCGCCGAAGACGAGAGCGGCGCGGCTTGGGCCGAGCTATTGAGCATTGATGGTGTGGGCGAGGTGATGGCGCGGGCGCTTGTCACGGCTTTTGCGCAGGACCATGAGCGCGAAAGCATTGAGCGGCTTGTGCGCGCGCTTGAGATTGAGGATGCGGTGGCGGCGCGCAGTGACAGCCCAGTGGCGGGCAAGACGCTTGTTTTTACCGGAACGCTTGAGAAAATGACCCGTGCCGAGGCCAAGGCGCGGGCCGAGAGCCTCGGCGCGAAAGTTGCGGGGAGTGTGTCGGCCAAGACCGATCTTTTGATTGCGGGGCCGGGGGCGGGCAGCAAGGCCAAGAAGGCCGCCGAGCTTGGCATTGAAACGATAGATGAAGACGGCTGGATCGCGCTGGTGGCGGGGCTATGAGCGGGCGTCCGACAGCGCTGTTTCCCTTATTTGCGGGGCTTGAGACGCTGGAGGGCGTCGGGCCGAAGACGGCGGCGCTTCTGGAGCAGGTCCATATTGCCAAGCCGCGCGATCTGATTTTTACGCTGCCCTATGCGGGTGTGGACCGCGCTGTGCGGCCCAGTGTCTTGGGCTTGGAGTTTCCCACTGTGGCGACAGTCGAGGTCGAGGTGATCCAGCATCATCCTGCACGGGCGCGGGGGCGGCCAACGCGGGTTCAGGTCGAGGATGGCGAGACAACATTCGAGCTCGTGTTTTTTCATGCGCGGGGGGAGTATTTGCAGAAAATTCTGCCAGTCGGGGCGCGGCGTCTTGTGTCGGGCAAGCTTGAGATGTTTGATAATGTGATCCAGATGACCCATCCCGATCATATTCTACCGCTGGAGGAGGCGGCGGATTTGCCCGCCTTTGAGCCGGTTTATCCGCTCACGGCGGGGGTGAGCCAGAAGGTGATGTATAAGGCGACGCGGGCGGCCTTGGCGCGGGTTCCCGAGCTTGCCGAATGGGCGGACGCCGAACAGTTGCGCCAGGCGGGCTGGCCGACATGGGCGGCGGCGGTGGCGGCGGCGCATTCGCCCGCAGGCTTTGCTGATTTGGCGGCGACAGCGCCGGCGCGGGAGCGGTTGGCCTATGACGAGTTTTTTGCCCATCAGTTGACACTGGCTTTGGCGCGGATGAACCGCCGTAAGGGCAAGGGGCGGGTGAGCAAGGGCGACGGGGCGTTGCGCGCAAAGGTTCTGGCGAGCCTGCCGTTTCAGCCCACGGGCGCACAGAGCCGCGCTGTTGCGGAAATTGCCAAAGATATGGAGGAGCCTGCGCGGATGAACCGCTTGTTGCAGGGCGATGTGGGCGCGGGCAAAACGCTTGTGGCTTTGATGGCGCTGCTCGTCGCTGTGGAAGCGGGCGGGCAGGGTGTCATGATGGCGCCCACCGAGATTTTGGCGCGTCAGCATCTGGCCGGCTTGCAGCCTTTGGCGGCGGCGGCGGGGGTGCGGCTTGAGCTTCTGACGGGGCGCGACAAGGGCCGCGCGCGGGCCGAGAAACTGGCCGCGCTGGCGGCGGGCGAGATTAACATTCTGGTGGGAACCCATGCGGTGTTTCAAAAGGATGTGCATTTTGCGGATTTGCGCCTTGCGATTGTCGATGAGCAGCACCGCTTTGGCGTGCGCCAGCGGCTGGAACTGGGCAAGAAGGGCGTGAGCGCGGATGTGCTTGTGATGACGGCGACGCCTATTCCGCGCAGCCTCGCGCTGGCGCAATATGGCGATATGGATGTGTCGGTTCTGGATGAGAAGCCTGCGGGGCGGCAGCCTATCAAGACCGCGCTTGTTAACACGCAGCGGATGGATGAGGTGATCGAGCACCTCAAAGGCGCAGTTTCCGAGGGCAAGCAGGCCTATTGGGTCTGTCCTTTGGTGGAGGAAAGCGAAAGCGTGGACTTGGCCGCCGCCGAGGAGCGCTTTAAGGCCTTGCGCGCGCGGCTTGGCGACGGGGCTGTCGGGCTTGTCCACGGGCAGATGCCGCCGGAAGACAAGGACGCGGCGATGGCGGCGTTTCAGAGTGGCAAGCTGAGTGTTCTGGTTGCGACCACCGTGATTGAAGTGGGAGTGGATGTGCCCAATGCGACGATCATGGTGATCGAGCGGGCCGAGAGCTTTGGGTTGTCACAGCTTCACCAGTTGCGCGGGCGGGTCGGGCGCGGAAGCGGGGCTTCGACCTGTCTTTTGATGTATCGCGCGCCGATGAATGAGGGCGCGGAGAGGCGGCTTACCACGCTGCGCGACACGGAAGACGGCTTTAAGATCGCTGAAGTCGATCTTGAGATGCGCGGCGCGGGCGACTTGATCGGCACGGCGCAGTCGGGGATGCCGCGCTTTCGGGTGGCGGATATGGAAAGCCAGAGCGCGCTGATGAAAGTGGCGCAGAGCGATGCGCGCAAGCTGCTCAATGACGATCCGACACTTGAAACACCGCGCGGGAAGGCGGCGCGGGCGCTTTTATGGCTGATGGAACAAGATCAGGCGATCCGTTTGATTTCAGTGGGTTAGGCAGTTTGTTCCCATATTTATCGCAAATGTTCTCAAAAAGTTCTTTACAGGGCGTTAATTAAATGAGAACAAAGTGGCAACAAAGGGAACAACCCCACAATTGGAGCCTCAAGATGATCAAAGATGTGAAAGACGTTATTGCCCGCTCACACGCCAGCCTGCTTGCTGATGCGCTTGGTGCTGTGTCTTTGATGGCGATACTTGTGGTGGCGCTGCACCTTCCGAACCTGATCTAACTGATTTCTGCCTCGTATGCTTTGCGAAAGTCTGGCGCGCATTGTCCCAACAAGGTTGGCTCTGCCGACCGCGCGCCAAGAGACACTCTGCCGTTCCAGCGAATAAGGCCTGCCTTTCTTTTTCGTCGCCAGCTTGCAATCATACGCACTTGATCCGCCGCCTCTGAAAAGAGTGCGGCGGTTTTTTTATGCGGGAGTGCTGGCCGCGTCGATGGCGTCAAGGGTGGCATCAAGGCAGAGCATGATCGAGGCGTGGCGATTTTTATACTCGCGCGCGGGGAGCAGGACTTTTAGCTCGTCAAAAGGCGCATCGGGGGCTTGGCCTTCGGCTGCGCCGTCGCTGCGCAACATGGCGAGGAGCTCATCATGGGCGGCCTGAATTTGCGCACGGGTGCAGCCGATCGCGTTGGCCGCGACCACCGAGGCGGCGGCTTGGCCGAGGGCGCAGGCTTTGACATCCTGCCCGAAGGCTGTGATTTTGTCGCCCTCAAGCGCGACATCGACCGTTATGTTTGAGCCGCAAAGCGGCGCGCGGCGGTGGGCTGTGCCCGAGGGAGCGCTTAGCCGCTCAAGACCAGGCATATCCGCGGCCAGCGCCAGAATACGGGCGGAGTAGAGTTTGATCAGGTCGGTGTCATTGCTCATGGTATTTTCCCCGCTAACTTGGCATAGATAGCCACAATAGCGGCCCAAGAAAAGGATAGATCATGCGCTTTGATGCACAGTCACTCACCTATAATGCGCAGGGTCTTATTCCTGCGATTGCGCAGGATGAGGCCAGTGGTGAGGTCTTGATGATGGCTTGGATGAACGCAGAGGCCGTGGAAAAAACGCTTGAAACACGGCGCGTAACCTATTGGTCACGTTCTAGAAATGCCTTCTGGATTAAGGGCGAAACCAGCGGGCACACGCAAGAGCTTGTTGACCTGCGCGTGGATTGTGACCGCGATGCGCTTTTGCTTGTGATCCGTCAGGTCGGGCCGGCCTGTCACACCCACCGTCGCTCTTGTTTTTACACCTCGGTTAGTGAGGGCGAGGAGCGCGAGTTGATGAAGCCAATGGGGCCAATGGAGGGCTAAAGCCCGACCATGGAGCGGATCTCTGCGGGGGTTTTGCCTTCGTCGCGGTAAAGGCGAATGGCGCGGGCATCGTCGCGCTTGGCGAGGCGCTTGCCTGTTTCGTCGCGAATAAGGCTGTGGTGATGGTAGGTGGGGGTTGGCAGACCCAACAGCTTTTGCAGCACCACATGAATATAGGTCGCGGTGAAGAGGTCTTGGCCGCGCGGCACCAGCGTGACGGCTTGGGCGGCGTCATCTATCACCACGGAAAGGTGATAGGAGGCGCCCATTTCGGCGCGCGCGAGGATAATATCGCCAACGTCAGATAGGAGCATGGCATGGGGCAGCGTGATCTGGCCTGTTTCGCCCACAGGGCTTGCGCCTGTTTCTGTGAAAACGAGCGGATCGGGCAGGCTGCGCAGGGCGCGGGCCATGTTGAGGCGCAAGACCGCGTTTGGCAGGGGCGACGCGGGGTTTGGCACTTGGCGGCAGGTGCCGGGATAGATCAACCCGTCGGGCCCAAAGGCGGGCGGAACGCCTTCTTGGGGCGCCTCGGCGGCTTCGGCAATGTCGCGGCGTGAGCAGGTGCAGGGGTAGAGGAGGCCGAGCGCCCAGAGCCTTGTGAGGGCGGCGCGGTAGGCAGGGATGCGCTCTGATTGGCGCATCACCGGTGTCTCCCATGTGAGGCCGAGCCACGCGAGATCATCATGGATTTGGGCCTCCCATTCGGGGCGGGCGCGGCTCTGGTCGATATCTTCAATGCGCAAGAGGAAGCGGCCCTTGGCGGCGCGGGCCATATCGGCGGCCAGAAGTGCCGAGTAGGCATGGCCCAAGTGCAGCGGGCCTGTCGGGCTGGGGGCAAAGCGCGTGGTGAATGTCACGTTTTTTCAAGCACGTAGACGTTAGAGTTCAGGTTGATCCCTGGAATATGGGGGCCATAGTCTTTGTGCAGGAGGCGCGCGGCACCGCAGTCGATATAGTCGTTGAGCTTGCCTTCAAAATTGGGGTCTTCCAGCGCGTGATCATTGAGGCTGAGCACCACAAGGCCGCCCGAAGCGAGGCCTTTCATGATCAGATCAAAGACCGAAACGGGCGCGGCCCCTGTGCCGATCACGCCGATGGCTGTGATGGCGGCATAGGTGCCTGCGGTGTGGCTGAGGGGTGTGTTTGGTTCGATCAGATCAAGCGCGCGGTAGAGATTTTTGTCGCGTGCGCCTGTGAGCATATCGGCGGTCACATCGACGCCATCTATGGTTTCAAAGCCTGCAAGCTTCAGCGCGAGGCCCGAGAGGCCTGTGCCGCAGCCGAAATCAAGGATGGGCGCAGACAGATCGCGGCTGTGTTTGGCGAGGGCTTCGGCGCAGCGGGCGGGCGTGGCGTAGCCGCCTTCGCCAAGCTCCTGATCATAGGATTTGGCCCACGCGGCGTAGAGATCGCGCGTGTCGCCTGTTTTGCCATAGGCCTTATCAAGAAACCGATCTGTCATGATCGGAGTTTATGCACGCTTAGGCTTGTGCGTCTAGCCACTCTTTCCAGAGGGCTTTGGCGCGGTCTGTATAGGCTTGGTAGCGGTCTTTGCGCCCGCGCCGGCCTGATTTGAGGCCTTCGACAAGGGGGAAGAGGCCGAAATTGACGTTCATCGGCTGGAACGTCTTGGCCTCGGCGCCGCCTGTGATGTGGGTCACGAGCGCGCCTGTGGCTGTTTCGGGCGCGGGAGCGGCGAGGCTTTGGCCGAGCATTTCGGCAGCGGCCAAGCGCCCTGCAAGAAGGCCCATGCCTGCGCTTTCAACATAGCCTTCAACGCCAGTGATCTGGCCTGCAAAGCGGATATGGGGCATCGATTTGAGGCGCAGCTGGTTGTCGAGCAGGGTCGGCGAATTGATGAAGGAGTTGCGGTGAATGCCGCCAAGGCGGGCAAAGCTGGCCTCTTCCAGACCGGGGATCATGGAGAAAACTTCTTTTTGCGCGGCGTATTTCATCTTGGTTTGGAAGCCGACCATATTCATCAGCGTGCCAAGGGCATTGTCAAAGCGCAGCTGGACCACGGCGTGGGCTTTGATGTCGGGCGCGTGAGGATTGGTGAGGCCCACGGGCTTCATCGGGCCAAAGCGCAGGGTTTCGCGGCCACGCTCGGCCATGACCTCGATGGGCAGGCAGCCGTCAAAGTAGCCAGCGGTTTCCCCGATCCGGAACTCGGTTTTATCCGCCGCAAGCAGCGCGTCGATAAAGGCGTTATATTGCGTCTCATCCATTGGGCAGTTGAGATAGGCTTTTTGCTCTTCTTCGCTCTCGCCTTTGTCATAGCGCGACTGCATCCATGCGATATCCATGTTGATGCTGTCGGTGTAGACAATCGGTGCAATGGCATCAAAGAAGGCGAGCGCATCTGCGCCTGTGGCCTTTGCTATGGCGGCGCTGAGCGCGTCGGATGTGAGCGGGCCTGTGGCGATGATCCAGTGGCCAGAGGTGGGTAGTTCGGTCACTTCTTCATAGGAGACTTCAATCAGCGGGTGGGCCTTGAGCGCTTCTGTGACGGAGGCAGCGAAAGGCTCGCGATCCACGGCGAGCGCGCCGCCTGCGGGGAGGCGGTGCTTGTCGGCTGTGGCCATGATGATGCCGCCTGCGGCGCGCATCTCCCAGTGCAGAAGGCCGACGGCGTTTTGTTCGCTGTCATCAGAACGGAAGGAATTGGAGCAGACCATCTCGGCGAGATCGCCAGACTGGTGCGCGAATGTGCCGACCTTGGGGCGCATTTCATGGATGGTGACGGGCACGCCCATTTGGGCGGCTTGCCATGCGGCTTCCGAGCCTGCGAGGCCGCCGCCGATGATGTGTAATCTCTCTGTCATGCCTGCCATTTAGGCCAAGTGGCGCGGCTTGAAAAGGCCTTAGTCGAGAATGGAATCGACAGGCAGGCCAGAGGGCACGGAAGCGGGCGCGCCGAGCTTGCCGCCAATGCTGTTTGGGTCTGTTAAAGCGTGCAGAAAGGAGATGATGTCGCTGAGCTCGCTCTTGGTGAGGGGCGGGATATCAAGCGTGATCGCGGCTTTGATGCGCTCAAGCTCCTCGGGCGAGGGCATTTCTGGCGTTACGGCGCCATAGCCTGCAAGCGCGGGTAGGGGGGCTATGGTTGGATCAAAGGCCATCAGGCTTTCACGCGGGGCGAGGTGATGGCGCACCACGGCCTCAAGGCTCGCGTAGGCGCCCGAGTGACCATAGGGGGCGGTCAGGGCAACATTGCGCAAGGACGGCGTGCGAAAGCAATAGTCATCTTTTGGGTCGCCCGTGATGGCGCTGCGGCCATGGTCGGCGCGGCTGGCGTGGTCTTTGCCTGGGCCGATCTGGGGAATGCCGATGGCGTGAAAGCTGTTGTCGGTTTGAAAGCGGCCTGCGTGGCAGCTTGAGCAGGTGGCTTTGCCATAAAACAGCGCCATGCCGCGGGCTTGGGGCGCTGTGAGCGCCTCTGCCTCGCCGCGCAGATAGGCATCAAAGGGGCTTTGATCGGCGCGAAACTCAAAGGCGATAAAAGCGCCGATGGCATTGCCTATGTCGGAGATATGCAGCGGCGCGGCGCTGTCCTTGAGGGCTGTGAAGCGGGCGCGATAGTCTGGCACGGCCTCAACGCGGGCGGCGAGCTTGGCCCATGCGCCGCCCGGGCCGCGAATTTGCCCTGCTGCAACAGCCGTTGCGATATCGTTTTCGCCCTCGGTGCCTGCCATCTCTTCGGGGCTGAGAACGGGCAGGAGGGCTTGGGCCGACAGGAGGCTTGTGGCGGGGCGCTCAAGGGCGTTGCCGTCGGGCATCTGGATGCCGAAGAGCGCATCAGGGTCAAGGGCGACGCGGCCATCGTGAAACAATGTGGTGAAATCGCTTGCGCCGAGATTGAAGATCGCGGGGGCGTTGCGCGGGATGTGGCGCGCGGCGGGGGCGCTTGATGTGCCGCGGCGGCGCTTGCCAAGGCCTATGCCGCCTTCGCCGACAGAGAGCGGCACCGCATCAGCCGAGCCAAGCACGCCGTGATGACAGCTCGCGCAGGAAATATTGCGATTGCCTGACAGGAGCGGGTCAAAGAAGAGGTCGCGCCCGAGGAGCACGTGCTCAAGATCATCTTGGGGGAAGTCCGAGGGGGTCACCGCTGGCAGATCTGCGGCCAGAGCCAGAGAGAGCGTGGCCTGAAGAGACAGGGCGCAGGCGGTGACCCACTTGAAATACAGTGCAGCGAGGCGGGGGCGATCCTTGGAGGGCTGAGCCACCCGCTGCTGTGGTCTGTGGCGCAAATGCACCCGAAATGTGGCAGGACTATGGCAAAACGGGAAAAACTTGGGCATCGGAGCGACAATCCGCGAACTACTGGAACCAAACAGGGTGTTTTGAGCTTAGCGCATAGAACTGGGGAGGAAAGCCTCTCTTTCGTCGCAGGTTAAAGGCCTTATTGCTCCCACGTGGGCGGGCGCTTTTCCAGAAAGGCGCTGATGCCTTCTTCGGTGTCGCGATAGAGCATATTTTCGGCCATGGCGGCGCCTGTGTAGGCGTAGGCCTCCTCAAGGCCCATCTCCGATTGTTTGTAAAAGCCTTCCTTGCCGATTTTGACAGCAGAGGCGAGCTTGCTGGCGACGGTTTCGGCGAGGGCGAGGGCCTCGGCGACGGCCTCGTCGGAGACGCGGTTGATCAGGCCAAGTTCTTCGGCGCGCGCGGCTTCGATAAAGCTGCCTGTGGTGAGCATCTCGAAGGCTTGTTTGCGGCCGATGTTGCGGCTGAGCGCGACCATGGGTGTGGAACAAAAGAGGCCGATATTGACCCCATTGACGCCAAAGCGTGTGCCTGTCTGGGCGATGGCCATGTCGCAGGTGGCGACAAGCTGGCAGCCTGCGGCGGTTGCGATCCCGTGGGGGGCGGCGATAACGGGCTGGGGCAGGGCGCGAATGCTGAGCATCATTTTGGCGCAGGTGGCAAAGAGATCATTGAAATAGGCTTTGCCGCCATCTTCGGCCTGACGACCGGCTGTCATTTGCTTGAGATCATGGCCAGCGCAGAAGGCTTTTCCCGCGCCCGAAAGCACCACGGCGCGAATGGAGCGGTCGTCCTTGAGCGCGTCAAACTCGGCCTGAAGCGCTGCGAGCATTTCTTCAGACAGCGCATTGAGGCGCTCCGGGGCATTCATCCTCAGATGGGCCACTGCATTTGTGTCGTTACGTTCCAGAAGGTTCATCTTGCTCTCCTATGCACTCAGCGGCAGTCTAATGCGCAAGTGATCGGGAGGTAAAGATGGCTTTGGAACTGGATAAGGACGCGCTACAGGCCTTTTTGGATGAGGTGTTTCCTCAGGTGGCGGGCGAGTTTGTTGTCGAGCGGGTCGAGGAGATGTATTCAGAGATCCGCATTCCGATTACCGACAAGCACTTGCGCCCCGGCGGGACAGTCTCAGGGCCGACGATGTTTATGCTCGCGGATGTGGCTGTTTATGCGACGGTTCTGGCGATGATCGGGAAGAAAGCGCTGGCTGTGACGACAAGCTGTAGCCTTGATTTCATGCGCAAACCCGCAGCGGGCAAGGACTTGCTGGCGAAATGCACATTGCTAAAGCTCGGGCGGGTGCTGGCTGTGGGGGATGTGTTGCTTTACTCTGTGGGCGAAGAAAAGCCTGTGGCACGCTCGACCATGACCTATTCTATCCCGCCCAAATAGCGCATTTGCGTGGGGTAAAATAATACCTATTTTGCAAGGCATTGTTTTTGAACGAATAAATAGGGTTTTGTGTGGTTGACTGTGCGCGCGGGCGAGTTATAAACCGCCCATCCCGCAAGCAGAGAGCGGTTTTCTCTTTGCCCAACCCGATTATCAGGATTTCAACCATGAAAACCTTTACTGCGACACCCGCAGATATCGACAAGAAATGGATCATCATCGACGCTGAAGGCGTTGTTCTTGGCCGTCTTGCGTCGATCATTGCGATGCGCTTGCGCGGCAAGCACAAGCCTTCGTTCACACCCCATATGGACATGGGCGACAATGTTATTGTCATCAATGCCGAAAAAATCCAGCTGACGGGCAAGAAGCGCGAAGAGCACTTCTACTGGCACACAGGCCACCCCGGCGGGATCAAAAGCCGCACCAAGCAGCAGATCCTCGAAGGCGCACACCCAGAGCGCGTTGTGACCAAAGCGGTTCAGCGTATGCTTCCCGGTGGTCCGTTGAGCCGCAAGCAGATGACCAATCTGCGCGTCTATGCCGGCACAGATCACGGCCACGAAGCGCAAAACCCAACCGTTCTTGATGTTAAATCAATGAACAAGAAAAACACACGGAGCTGAGCGACATGGCTGATCAAGTGAACTCACTCGAAGAGCTGAGCGCCGTAGCTGGCGACGCAGCCCCCGTAGCCGCAGCAGTGGCAGAACCCCGCGAGCCTGTGCGTGACGCACTTGGCCGCGCCTATGCCACAGGCAAGCGTAAAGACGCGGTCGCCCGCGTCTGGATCAAACCGGGCTCAGGCAAGGTTATTGTCAACGGCAAAGAGCTGAACACATATTTTGCACGCCCTGTGCTGCAAATGATCCTGCGCCAACCTTTTGAGGTTGCGGGTGTGGAAGACCAGTTTGACGTGGTTGCCACAGTTAAAGGCGGCGGCCTGTCAGGCCAAGCGGGCGCTGTGAAGCATGGTGTTTCCAAAGCGCTTCAGCTCTATGACCCCAGCCTGCGCGGCGCATTGAAAGCCGCCGGCTTCCTGACGCGCGACAGCCGTGTTGTAGAACGTAAGAAATACGGTAAGCGCAAGGCGCGTCGTAGCTTCCAGTTCTCTAAGCGCTAACAGCGAACGGCATATTTTGTCATATAAAACAAAGGGTTGCATATTTTGCAGCCCTTTTTTTGTGCTTAGCAGAATTGTAGTAGACGCTGTATGTATTGACGTTATGGTTTAGCGATTTTAGCACAAGTGTAGCGTTTTAGGTTGCTATTGGAGTGCGCTTTGGGAAAAAATTATAGCACACAACTTGCTGGGCAAATTGGTGAAAGCCTAACTGTAGCGGAACTTGGAAGACGCGGCATAGTTGCTACAGCGTTTGCTGGCAAC
>NZ_CBFHPP010000015.1:0-53824 GCF_965657785.1 Lentibacter sp. | reverse complement strand
TTTTTTTGGGGGGAGGGTGGAAGGGGGGAGGCGCAGGGGAGTGGCGGGGAAGAGGGACGCAGGGGCGGGGCGCGCTTTGGGCTGGCTTGGGACTGGCGGGGCCGCACGCCAGAGGTTGTGCACAAGAGAGGGCGCGCCAGAGATCCTCTGTCACAGCATCAAGCGATAGGATCGGGCCGCGTCAAGGGGGTCAGCTGCGGCGGCCCGAGAATTTGGCGGCCCAGTCTTCGCGCTCTTCATCTGTGATCTTGGCGAAGAGATTGTCTGGCACTGTGAAGCCATGACCTGCCTCAAGGCTTCCCAGAGCGGCGGCCACATCTTCGGGCCAGCTTGTGTCCAGCGTGTTCATCGCGACAAAAAGCTTGGCGGAGGTGGTCGGGATAAAGGGCGCGGAGAGCACCGCATAGAGGCGGATCAGGTTGAGCGCGAGGCGGATTTGCGCGGCGGCGCGATCAGGGTCTTCTTTGAAGACCGACCACGGGGCGGCCTCTTGCAGATATTCGTTGCCAGCGGCCCAGATGGCGCGCAGCTCGGCTGCGGATTTGCGCACATCCATCGCTTCCATATGGCCCTCATAGGCGCGGATGCGGCTGGTCAGATCGGCAATGAGGGCGTCTTCGGCGGGGCCATAGGCGCCTGCGCTGGGCACGCTCTCGTCAAACTTGCTGCGGCAGAATTTGGTGACGCGCGAGACGAAATTGCCCAAGACATCAGAGAGGTCTTTGTTGACGGCGGCTTGGAAGTTTTCCCATGTGAACTCGGCGTCCGAGCTTTCGGGGGCGTGGGACAACAGCCACCAGCGCCAGACGTCAGCGGGCAGGATTTCCAGCGCTTGGTCCATGAAGACGCCACGGCCACGGGATGTGGAGAACTGGCCGCCTTCGTAATTGAGGTAGTTGAAGCTTTTGATGTAGTCCACAAGCTTCCACGGCTCGCCCGAGCCCAAGATTGTCGCGGGGAAAGAGAGCGTGTGGAAGGGGACATTGTCCTTGCCCATGAACTGGGTGTAGGTCACATCATCAGCGCCTTTGTCGGTCCGCCACCAGCGCTCCCAATCAGAGCCTTTGCCAGCATCGACCCATTCTTGGGCGCAGGCGATATATTCGATTGGCGCATCAAACCAGACGTAGAAGACCTTGCCCTCCATGCCGGGCCAGTCGTTCTCGCCGTTTTTGACGGGGATGCCCCAGCTGAGATCGCGGGTGATGCCGCGGTCTTGCAGGCCGTCGCCGTCATTGAGCCATTTGTTGGCAATCGAGGTTGTGAGGACGGGCCAGTCGGACTTGGAGTTGATCCAGGCTTGCAGATCGTCGCGCAGGTTGGATTGCTTGAGGTAGAGGTGTTTGGTTTCGCGCTCTTCCAGATCGGTCGCGCCAGAGACGGAGGAGCGCGGATTGATCAGGTCGGTTGGGTCGAGCTGTTTTGTGCAATTGTCGCATTGGTCGCCGCGCGCATCTTCAAAGCCGCAATTGGGGCAGGTGCCTTCGATGTAGCGATCGGGCAGGAAGCGGCCATCGGCTTGGGAATAGATTTGGGTTTCGCTGACTTCCTTGATCAGGCCTTGGCGGGCGAGCGCGCCTGCGAAGTGCTGGGTGAGCGCGTGGTTTTGGGCGCTGGAGGAGCGGCCGAAGTGATCAAAGCTGAGGCCGAAGCCCTCGGCGATCCTGGCTTGGACATCATGCATCTCGGCGCAATAGTCTGCGACGGGCTTGCCAGCCTTGGCGGCGGCGAGTTCGGCTGGGGTTCCGTGTTCGTCTGTGGCGCAGAGGAAGAGCACCTCATGGCCGCGCTGGCGCAAGTAGCGGGCGTAGAGATCGGCGGGGAGTTGGGAGCCGACAAGGTTGCCCAGATGTTTGATCCCGTTGATGTAGGGGATTGCCGAGGTGATGAGGTGACGTGCCATCTGGGGAGCCTTTGTTTTGCGCTTTGGGCGGTGTTTAGCTCAAGGCGGCGCGGGGTTCTACAGGTTTCGAATTTTCGCTTGGCGAAAATCCGACCGAGGGGGGAAGTGGGGGGCTTTAGCGAGGGCTGGTCCCCCGCACCACGAGACAGGCGGGAGAGCAGTCCCCGCACCACAGGATTGAGCGGGGGACGCTGTCCCCCGCACCCCCTGGGATATTTTTGGAAAGAGGAAGGGTCAGGATTTGTCGCGGCTGCGCCCGAGGAGGCGGCCGATGGTGAAGGAGGTGCGCGGGGCGTAGATATAGGGGGTGCGGTCTGTCGGGCTTGAGCGGGAGCGCATTCGGGCGAGGCCGAAGGCGGCGAGGCCGGCGTGGCCGAGGGCGATCATGATGAACAGGGCGGGAGGGCCGAAGGCGTCCATCAGGTAGGAGGCCGCGAGGGGGGCGGCTATGGCTCCTGTGGCGAACCAGAACATCAGGGCGGCGGAGAGCTCGACGCGCTCTTCGGAAGTTGCGAAGTCATGGGCGTGGGCGGCGGCGACCGAGTAGATCGGGAAGGTTGTGAGGCCGAAGAAGGCTGCGTTTATGAGGATGCCTGTTGTGGTGAGGCCTTGTAGCAGGGCGGTTGAGGCGCAGCTGAGGATGGCGGCGAGGGAGAGCCAGATCAGCACCCAGCGGCGGTCGTATTTATCCGCCAGCCAGCCGACGGGGTATTGCGCGAGCGCGCCGCCAAGCACGAAGGCGGCCAGAAAGGTTGCGATCTGGGTGACTTCGAGGCCGACGTCTTGGCCATAGACCGGACCGACCATGCGAAACGAGGCCGAGCTGAGCGCGGCGACGACCACGCCGACCGCCGCGAGGGGCGAGCGGCTCACCGCCAGCATCGGGCGCAGGCGCGGTGCATCTGGTGTTTCGGGCTGGGTGGCTGTTGTGAGGGTGAGCGGCAGCAGCGCGGCGCAGCAGAGAATGGCCAAGATCGAGTAAGACATATAATGCGCCGGGGCGAGAAAGCCGATCAGGAGCTGGCTGAAGAGGGAGCCGCTCATATCGACGATGCGGTAGACGCCCATGGTGCGGCCGCGGGTTTCATTGGTGACTTTGGCCTGCAGCCAGGCCTCGATCACAGTATAGCAGCCCGCCACGCAGAGGCCCGAGGCCACGCGCATCAGCGCCCAAGCATAGGGGCCTATGACAATATAATGCGCCAGAAGCGCAATCGCACCGAGGGCTGTAAACGCCGCAAAGGCGCGGCTGTGGCCGACTGTGCCCATAAGGCGGGGCGCCCACCAGCAGCCGATAAAGAACCCCAGAAAATGCGCCGAGCCGAGCAAGCCGATCTCGGCGCGTGAAAAGCCGAGCGCGATCCCGGAGAGCGCGTCCAGCGGGCCAACACCGCCCGTGGAGAGCTGCAAAAGCGCCACTGACAAAAACAGGGCGGCGAAGGAGACAAGAAGGCGCATATTGGCTTTACCATTGCAGGGGCAGGCTGGAGCGCAAGCAGGTTTTCGACCAAAGCGTGTCGTATTTGCCTGCTTGGCTCAGATCGTCTTGGTCTGTCGGGGTCAGTTTGTGTCAGTCTTGGTCTGTCGGGCGTTTTGCTTCAATCGTCAGGGCGCGAAAGCTCAAAGACCGTGCGCACCTGTGTATACTCGCGATAGCCCATGCGGGCGAGCGGGGTAAAACGGGTCGCGTCAAACTTGCCATCGACCATGCAGTCATCGCGCAGATGGATGCCTGTGACTTCGCCAATCACCACATAATTGGCGGCGCCACGGCTTTTGTGAATGTCGACAAGCTTGCACTCCATGGAGGCCGGCGCGCCGTCAAGGCGGGCGCAGGCAATCGTTTCACAGTCAGCACGTGTCAGACCTGCGTGATCAAACTCCGACACACCTGCGGCCAAAGTCTGCGAGCTGGCGTTCATCGCATCGGTTGCGGCCTCTTCCACGAGGTTGACACAAAAGACGCCGCTTTCGCGGATGTTGGCGAGCGTGTCTTTTGTGCCGTCGCGGTCTTCCTTCACGCCTGTGGAGGCAAACATAACCTGTGGCGGCTCATAGGCCGCGCCCGAAAAGAAAGAATAGGGCGCAAGATTGTCGACGCCAGCGCTGCCGCGCGTCGAGATCCAGGCGATCGGACGGGGAACAATCAGGGCGTTAAACGGATTGTGCGGCAGGCCGTGGCCATCTTCTGGGCGGAAAAACATTGCGCGTGCTCCTTTGCAGTATTTGCCCCGTGCATAGCGGCGTGTTAGGGGCGTTTCCAGCGCAAAGGAGATTGCACCGCGTGATCACGCTACGCCCAGAGACGCCCGAGGAAGGCTGGGAAGTGGAAACACTTTATGACCTGTGCTTTGCGCCGGGGCGTGAGGGCTTGTCGTCCTATCGCTTGCGCGAGGGTGTGGCGCCTGTGGCGGGGTTGAGCCATGTGGCGCGCGACGAGTTTGGCGAGCTGGCGGGGGCGATCCGCTATTGGCCTGTGCGTGTCAAGACCGTGGGCGCGCCGCGCCTGTCGGCCCTGCTCCTTGGCCCTGTGGCAGTGCACCCGACCCGTCAGGGCGAGGGCGTGGGCGGGCTGCTCATTCGCCAGAGCCTTGCCAAGGCGGGCGAGACCGGCTGGGCGCGGGTCATGCTGGTGGGCGATGCGCCCTATTATGCGCGCTTTGGCTTTACGCCGCTTGCGGGGGTGGAAATGCCGCCGCCAACCAACCCTGCAAGGGTCTTGGGTTATGAGCTTGTGGCGGGGGCTTGGCAGGGCATAGGCGGGAAAGTAGAGAAGGACGCTTGAAAAAGCCGCCCCCGTGCCCGATCTCTTATCTATGAGCTATGGTATTGAAATTCTGGGCGCGCCGCTGCCTGAGGCTGAAGTCGAGGCCGAGCTGAGCGCTTTGGCGCGCCGCTATAGGGGCGCAGGCGGGCTGGTGATTGATTTGCTCAATCAGGTCGGCGGGCAAGCCGACGGGCTGCTGGAGCGGCTGCCAACGCCTGTGCGTAACGGGCTTGAGGCGCAGACAAAGCGCGCGCTGGAACTTGCGCTTGCGGCCGCCAGCCGCTCGCGACAAGCTGTGGCGGGTGAGCCGAGCTGGATGACACGCGCGCTCACAACGGCGATGGGCGCGGCGGGCGGCTTTGGCGGGCTGCCCTCGGCCTTGGCCGAGCTGCCTGTCACCACAACGGTTCTGTTGCGCGCCATCCAGACCATTGCCGAGGCGCATGGCTTTGACACCCGCGAGGCTGCCGTCAAATACGACTGTATCACCGTCTTTGCCGTGGCAGGGCCGCTGGAGGCGGATGACGGGGCCGATCTGGCGTTTATCTCGACGCGACTTATGGTGACTGGTGCGGCGGTGAGCGGGCTGATTGCGCGGATTGCGCCGCGGCTCTCGGTGGTTTTGGGGCAGAAACTTGCGGCCCAGACTGTGCCTGTCTTAGGCGCGGCGGCGGGGGCGGCGACGAATTACGCTTACACAAGCTACTATCAGGATATCGCCCATGTGCATTTCGGGCTGCGCCGTCTGGCGATCAGGGCCGATATCTCTCATGACGAGATGCTGGCGCGCTTTCGGGCGGCTCTCAAACAGGGCTGAGCCTCAGGCTGCCTGTCTTTTTCTTTCTAAAAATATCCTCGCCGAAGGCATAAATCCTGGCCGCCCGTAGGGCGGCCCCGGGCGACGTGCGAAGCACGGCGCAAAGCCTCAATTCAGACGGCGCAGATATTCGACAACGGCGGGGCGCACAGACTGCTGGCCGTCTTCGGCGGCGGCTTCGATGAGCGCTTTTATGGCCCCGAGATCAACACGGCGCAAAAGGCTTTTGACAGGGCCGATGGAGGCGGGGCGCATGGAAAGGCTGCGCAGCCCGATGGCGGCGAGGCAAACCGCCTCCAGCGGGCGGCCCGCGTCTTCGCCACAAAAGCTCAGGGCTGTGCCCGAGGCGTTGCAGCGCTTTACGATGCCTTCAAGGAAAGTGAGAAAGCTCACATTGAGCGTGTCATAGCGGCGGCGGACGCGTTCGTTTTCGCGGTCGGCTGCAAAGAAAAACTGCTTGAGATCATTGCCACCGATAGAGAGGAAATCGACCTCGTCAAAGAACTTGTCAGGCGCGAAAGCAAGCGAGGGTGTTTCGAGCATGGCGCCGATTTCGAGCGTTGCGGGCAGGGCGTGGCCGAGCGCGCGCTCGCGCGCCAAGGCCTTGTCCATCTCAACGCGTGCGGCGCGGTATTCCTCAAACTGTGCCACGAAAGGGAACATAACAGTTAAGGGCCTGCCATTGGCAGCGCGCAGGAGCGCTTGCAACTGCATCCGCATAATGCCGGGCTTGTCCAGCCCCACGCGGATTGCGCGCCAGCCAAGCGCCGGGTTTGGCTCGTCGTTGGGCTTCATATAGGGCAGGACTTTGTCCGAGCCGATATCAAGCGTGCGAAACACCACGCGCTTGCCTTGGGCGGCGTCTAGAACGCGGGCGTAGAGCGCCGAAAGCTCGGAGCGGCGCGGCATCTGGTTGCGCACGAGGAACTGAAGCTCGGTGCGAAACAGGCCGACGCCTTGGGCGCCAGAGCTGTCAAGCGAAGGCAGATCGGCCATCAGGCCAGCGTTCATCGTGAGGGCGATAGTCTGCCCGTCAAGGCTTGTGGCGGGTTTTTCCCTGATGGAAGTATAGCGCTCCTGGGCTTGGGCCTGCATGGCGATCTTGTCGCGGAAGGCCGCCACGACCGTATCATCGGGCCGCAAGTGCGCCACACCTTGGTCGCCGTCGACCATGATATGATCGCCGTTGAGCGCCTCGGTGGTGATGCGGCTGGCATGAATGATCAGCGGGATCGCCAGCGCGCGGGCAACAATGGCTGCGTGGCTGCCGACGGAGCCTTCTTCGAGCACGATGGCCTTTAGTGAACGGCCATAATCTAGCAGTTCGGCAGGCCCAATGTTGCGCGCGATCAAGACTGGATCAGGCGGCATTTCTGCCCCTGTTTCAAGGCCTTGGCCTGTCAGGATGCGCAGGAGGCGGTTGGACAGATCATCCAGATCATGCAGGCGCTCGCGCAGGTAGGCGTCGGTGACCTGCTGCATACGGGCGCGGGCGGTGGACTGCTCTTTCTCAACGGCGGCTTCCGCCGAAAGACCGCGGCCGATGTCTTGCTCCATGCGGCTCATCCAGCCTTTGGAGTTGGCAAACATACGGTAGGCTTCGAGCACATCGAGCTGCTCCTTGCCGCCGCCGCGCGCGCCTGCGAGCATTTTATCAACCCCGACACGCAGCTCTTCGACGGCCTCTCTGAGGCGCTCGAATTCGCGGTGCGGGTCTTCGGCGATCGGGTTTGTCACCACAACGCGGGGCTCATGCAGCCAGACGTGGCCCTCAGCCGCGCCTTCCTGACCAGTCGCGCCGCGCACCAGCACAGGCTGGGTGTGGCGCGCCGAGAGCGCCGCGCCTTCGCCAACAAAAGCGCCAAGCTCGGCCATTTCGGCCAGAACCATGGCGACAACTTCGAGCGCGTCGACCTCTTCACCGGCAAATTCGCGGGCGTCTTTGGTCTGGACCACAAGCACCCCGAGCTTTTCGCCAAGGCGCTGGATCGGAACGCCGAGGAAGCTTGAGTAAATCTCTTCGCCGGTCTCCGGCATAAACCGAAAGCCGCGCTCTGAGGGGGCGTCGGGCGTGTTGATTCGCTGGCCTTTGCGCGCCACGAGGCCGACAAGGCCCTCGCCGATTTTCAGGCGGGTCTGGTGCACCGACTCAGGCTTCAGCCCCTCTGTGGCACAAAGCTCGAGCGTGTCTTCATCGCGAAACAGATAGACCGAGCAGACCTCGGAGTGCATTTCTTCGGCGATCAGCTTGGTGATCGTGTCCAGCCGCGCCTGACCCGCGCTGTCTTCTGCCATAACCCCGCGCAAACGGCCCAGCATCTGCCGGCTGTCTGTTTTGATCAGGTCTTGTGCATCAGTCATATCAAAACGGGCCTTGTCTTATCTGGCCCAAGGCAGAATCTCAGGCCGCTTTCTCAAGCTCAAACGCATCATGCAGCGCCTGAACAGCGAGTTCCATGTATTTCCTGTCAATCAACACGGAAATCTTAATTTCAGATGTCGCAATAACTTTAATGTTGATGCCTTCATCGGACAGTGTTTTGAACATGGTCGCGGCGACGCCTGACTGGCTGCGCATCCCGATGCCAACAGCCGAAACTTTGGCCACATCTGTGTCGGCAACAAGGTTGTGATAGTTGATTGCGCCGCTTGTTTTGGCCTCTTCCATCGCCTTTTCGGCGCGCGCCACCTGCTCGGTGGGGCAGGAGAAGGTCATATCGGTGCGCCCGTCTTCGGCTATGTTCTGAATGATCATATCGACGTTGATGCCCGCCTCGGACAGCGGGCCAAAAATGGCGGCGGCAATGCCCGGGCGGTCAGCCACCGAGAGCAATGTCATTTTGGCTTCATCGCGGGAATAGGCGATACCTGATACGGGACGGTTTTCCATAACTTCCTCCTCATCGCAAACGAGCGTGCCCGCTTCGTCGGATTGTTCTTCAAATGAACTCAGAACCCTGAGCTTAACCTTAAAGCGCATAGCCAGCTCGACAGAGCGGGTTTGCAGCACTTTGGCCCCAAGGGAGGCCAGCTCGAGCATTTCTTCAAAGGCGATTTTGTCAAGCTTGCGCGCCTTGGACGAGATGCGGGGATCTGTCGTGTAGACGCCATCAACGTCTGTATAAATATCGCAGCGCTCGGCCCCGAAGGCGGCGGCGAAGGCGACGGCTGTGGTATCAGAGCCGCCACGGCCCAGCGTTGTGATGCGGCCCTCGGGGCTGACGCCTTGGAAGCCTGCGACCACGGCCACGCGCATACCCTCAGCGAACTTCGCCTCGATATTGGCGGGGGGGATGTCTTCAATCCGCGCAGAGGCATGGGCCGATGTGGTTTGCACCGGCACTTGCCAGCCCTGCCAAGAGCGGGCGGGAATGTCCATTTCTTGCAATGTGAGGGCCATGAGGCCTGCTGTGACGTTTTCGCCCGAGCTGACCACGGCGTCATATTCGCGCGCGTCATAGAGCGGGGAGGTCTCGTTGACCCAGCCGACCAGTTCGTTTGTCTTGCCTGACATGGCCGAGACAATCACGATCACATCATAGCCTTTGGCCACTTCGACGCCCACGCGCTTGGCGGCGCGGCGGATGCGGTCAAGGTTGGCGACAGATGTGCCGCCGAATTTCATCACCAGAACGGGCATAGGAGGCCTCACGAGTTGCGTTCGGCGCGGTTTAATCGCTTGGGCGTGCACACGCAAGGGTGTGATGGTCGCAGGGGTGGGGCGAAAATTGGAATTTCGCTGCAAATTTCGGGGGCGAAATTTGGGGTGGCTCAATAGGGGTGGTCGCGGCCATCCCATGTGCGAAAGCAGCCTGTTGTCGCAAGGCTGAGCGCGTCAAACTCGCGGATCAGCCCTTCGGCGCTTTGGGCCACATCAATATCGCCGCCCGTGCCGCCCATATCGGTGCGCACCCAGCCCGGGTGATAGGCGCCGACGGCGACGCCTTCGGGGGCGAGATCAGCGGCCAGATTGCGCGCGAGGTTGAGCGCGGCGGCCTTTGAGCTTCGGTAGATATAGCTGCCGCCGGGGGCCTTTGTATCGCTGCCCATTTGGCTGGAGAGGATCGCGATTTTGGGGGCCTCGGCGCGCATCAGATGGGGCAGGAAGGCCTGCACCGTGAGAAACACGCCTGTGACATTGGTGGCGAAGGTCTCGGCCCACATATCGCTTGGGTAGCCGTCTTCCAGCGTCTGGCCTTTGTCGGGGTAGACGCCTGCGTTGCAGATCAGGAGATCAACGGTGTCATCAGACATGGCGCTGGCGAGGGCTTTAACGCTGGCTGGGTTTGTCACATCAAGGGCGGCGTAGCCATCGCCGCTGCGGGCGGTGGCGGTGACGGTGTCGCCTGTGACGGTGTAAAGCTCGGCGAGGCGCGCGCCAATGCCGCGATTGGCACCTGTGATGAGGATATGGCTCAATTTGTTCTCCGGTTCGGCTTGAAGGGCAGGGGCAGGACGGGCACGCCGTCTTCGATCAGTTTTTTGGCGTCTTCCATTTTGGCTTCGCCGTAGATGGCGCGCTCGGGCGCGTCGCCCAAGTGCATTTTGCGGGCCTCGGCGGCAAATTTGGGGCCGACATATTCGGAGTTGGCCTCAACTTTCTTGCGCATCTCGGCCAAGGCCTGCTCGGCGGGGTGGGCGGGCTGTGAGAGCGCGCCTTTGCTGTTCTTGTCTGTGCCTGTGCCCGTGTCTGCCCGCGAGATCCCCGTGCTGACGCGCGGGGCCATGAGCGACTTTTGCACATTGGAACTGCCGCAGACCGCGCAAGAGACCATGCCTGTGGCCTGCAGCTTTTCAAAGGCTTCAGAGGACTGAAACCAGCTGTCAAAGCTGTGGCCATCGGCGCATTTGAGCGAGAAACTGATCATCGCGGTCCTTTGATATTCCAAGTCTTTAGATAAGCCATCCTGTGGCGCGTGCAAGCTTAGGGCGAGAGCAGGCGGGGATCAAATGTCTTCAGGATTTTCTTGAGTTCGGGTTCGGCGACCTTGCCTGCGGCCTTTTTGAGGCGGAACCATTTGCGCCGGCGTTCGCCTTTTTCGGGGAAATCTGTTTCCAGCCTGCTCACATGGACAGGGTAGACGAGGGCAATACAGGGCATAGGCTGGCTCTGGCCGATGTCTTTTTTGTAAGAAAACAGCCCCAAGCAGCGGTCATAGGCCTTGCCCTTGACGCCTGCCTCTTCCCAGGCTTCTTGCAGGGCGGCATCGGCGGGCTTTTTGGCGTGCATGGGCCAGCCCTTGGGGATGATCCAGCGCTGGGAGCCACGCGAGGTGATCAGGAGGACTTCGGGCTCGCCTTTGCGGATGCGGTAGCAAAGCGCGGCAAACTGGCTGCGCACATCGGTCTTATGTGCGCCTTTGAGAGCGATGGGGAGCTGTTTGGGGCCTTGAACGCTTATGGGCCTGATCCTTTGCCTGTCTGTCTCGGTCAATTCGGTGTTTCCGTTTTGAGGAAAGTGTGAATCAATTTGCGCAGGATAGCCAGTGTTTCGTTTTGTGTTGCCTTGGGCGGACGGCGTTTGCCCCCCGCCCCGTGCCTGTTCTTTAGCGGCGATAGATCACGGGGAACCAGTCTTCGCGCAGGCGCTCGCCTTGGCTCATGCCATGCTCGGGGAAGGGCGGCGAGGTCGGGCCGGGGCGCTGCACATAGCGCGCATCATCGCCGAGAAGACGCAGCGAAAAGGCGCGGCGGCGGGTCTGGCTTGTGTTGCCGCGGGCGCCGTGCAGAATCGCGTAGTTGAAGGCGACGGCATCGCCGGGCGCCATTTCCCATTCGCGGATGTCCATGCCCTCGGCCTCGGGGTCGGGGACGGGCATATAATCGTCCTTGTTGGGAAAATAGCTTTCGTTTGCGACCCAACGCATTGGCATCACTGGCTTTTCCCAAGCATGGCTGCCTGCAACGCAGCGTAGGGCGGCGTCTTTGACAGGGTCAAGCGGCGACCAGAAGCTGACGTTTTGCGCGCCGTCCACAAAGTAATACGGCCCGTCGGTGTGCCAAGGCGTGGCCATGGAGGTGCCCGGTTCTTTGACGAGAACGTGGTCGTGAAACACCTGTGTGCTCTGGCTGCCCATGAGGTCGGCGGCGACTTCGGCGGCGGGGGAGGCTTTGATTACCTCGGCAAACTCGGGAATCCGCTGCCAGTTACAATAATCATCAAAGAAGCGGCCTGTTTCGCCGTCTTTCTTGTTTTCGGAGGCGAATGGCCCCGGCTCGGCCATATTGCGTTCAACGCCTTTGCGCAGGGTGTCGACGTGGTCCTTGAAGAGACCGCGAATGACGATGACCCCGTCGCGCTGGTAGGTGTCGATCATCTCTTGGGTGAGAAGCGGATGCGGCATGGACGGCTCCTGTGCAGTGGGTTGCCCCAGCTTTGATTGCGCTGGGGCGGTTGTCAATCAAGCAAAAAAGGCACCATCAAAGAGGCATAAAGTCATTTTATATCAGATAGGTGGCGCAAATTAATCAACCTCTGCGCGAAGATTTATGACCGAGAGGTTAACGCCTATTCCGCTGCCGCGCGCTTGGGCAAGACCCAGTCGGGGCGGATGAAGTGGCAGGTGTAACCGTTTGGAATCCGTTCCAGATAGTCTTGGTGCTCGGGTTCGGCCTCCCAGAAGGCGCTCACGGGTTCAAGCTCGGTGACGACGCGATCAGGCCAGAGGCCAGAGGCGTTGACGTCAGCGATTGTGTCAAGGGCAACGGCTTTTTGGGCCTCATCAGCGTAGTAGATCGCGGAGCGGTAGGACATCCCACGGTCATTGCCTTGGCGGTTTTCTGTGGTCGGATCATGGATCTGAAAGAAGAACTCCAAGAGCCTGCGATAGCTGAGCTTTTCGGGGTTATACACAACCTCGATTCCCTCGGCGTGGGTGCCGTGGTTTTTGTAGGTGGCATTCTCCACATCGCCGCCTGTATAGCCCACGCGGGTGCTGATCACGCCGTCCATTTTGCGGATCAGGTCTTGCATCCCCCAAAAGCAGCCGCCGGCGAGTGTTGCGGTTTCGGTTTTCATGTTACGTCCTCCACTTGGGTGAGATAGGCGCCATAGCCTTCGGCTTCCATTTCGTCTTTTGGAACAAAGCGCAAGCTGGCAGAATTGATGCAATAGCGCAGCCCGCCCATCTCGCGGGGGCCATCTGGGAACACATGGCCGAGGTGGCTGTCGCCATGGGCCGAGCGCACTTCTGTGCGGATCATACCGTGGGTCACATCGCGCAGCTCCTCGATATTGGCAGGCTCGACGGGCTTGGCAAAGCTTGGCCAGCCGCAGCCTGATTCGAACTTTTGGGCCGAGGCAAAGAGCGGCTCGCCCGAAACGATATCCACATAAAGCCCAGCCTCGAAGTGGTTGTTATACTTGCCTGTAAAGGGCCGCTCTGTGCCGCTCTCTTGGGTGACGAAGCGCTCTTCGTCGGTGAGGGCGGCGAGGGCCTCTGGAGATTTGTGATAGCTCATGGCTGTATTTCCCTGCTGTCGCGTCTTGGGGGAATGTGGGCCTGATTGCGGGCTTTGCCAAGGGGGGAACGTGATTGTGATCGCGGGCAGAGAGGGCTTGGGAAAGCGGAAGCGCTTTCTATTCTTTTTCCCATCTCGGCGATTGCTGGTATGCCGTAACTGCTTTCCCGAAAGAAAGCTGTGGTACCCCGTAGGGGAGTCGAACCCCTCTTTTCAGGTTGAAAACCTGACGTCCTAACCGATAGACGAACGGGGCATAACCAGCCGTGAGGCGGGTAATATGGAATGTGGCTTCGCTTCGCAAGCAGAAATTTGCGCTCTTTTTCAATTTTTTTTGTGCGGTGTAAAACTTGGCCTTCAGTGGGCGGGTGCGGCATCGTCAAGGCGTAGCTGGACGCTGGTGCGCCCTTGCCATGTGTTCAGCTCGAGCCGCCCCGCAAGGTGAAACCGTGCGCCGCCGTGATTCTGCAGGGCAGGGCCGAGGGCCGTATCAAAGGCGCCAAAGGCGATGGCCTCAAGGCGGGGGCCTGTGCCGTCGGAGAAGGTGAGCTTGAGGTGCCCCGTGCCGATCTCTTTGGCGAAGTGGATCATGCAGTCGGGAAAGGCAAAGCGCGGGCCAGCGGCGGAGGCCCCATAGGGCCCTGCGTCGTCAAGCTGCTCAACGAGCTCCTGACTGGCCGCACCCGGCATCAGCGCGCCGTCAAGTTTGAGATCGGACGGGCCGAGCGCGCCTGCGCCTTGTTTGTCGAGCAGCTCCGAGAGGCGGGCCATGGCCGGCTCAAGCTGGGCGCGGCTGAGCGAGAGGCCAGCGGCCATTTTATGTCCGCCGCCTTTTTCGATCATGCCGTCCATGGCGAGGCGCTGGATGCTTGCGCCAAGGTCAATGCCCGAGACCGAGCGGCCAGAGCCTTTGCCCTCGTCGCCGTCAAAGCCGATCACGACAGCGGGGCGGCCTGTGGCCTCTTTGAGGCGGGAGGCGACAATGCCGACAACGCCCGCGTGCCAGCCTTCGCCCGCGGCCCAGACGAGGGGGGCGTCAAAGCCGCGCTCTTCGGCTTGGGCGAGGGCGGCGGCACGCACCTCTTCTTCGATTGCGCGGCGCTCGGAGTTGAGCATATCAAGCTTTTCCGCGAGCGCGCTGGCTTCATGCGGGTCGCGGCAGGAGAGCAGGCGCGCGCCCAGATCGGCCTGGCCGATCCGCCCGCCTGCGTTGATCCGCGGGCCGAGGACGAAGCCGAGGTGATAGGCTTTGGGCGCGGTATCAAGGCGGCCCACATCCGAGAGCGCGACAAGGCCAATGCGCGCGCGGCGGGCCATGATCTTGAGGCCCTGCACCACAAAGGCGCGGTTGACGCCAATCAGCGGAGCGACATCGGCCACTGTGCCAAGGGCGACGAGATCGAGCATGGCAATGAGGTCGGGGGTTTTGCGGCCCGCTTCGCGCAGCACGCGGCCGGCATCGACCAGTGTGAGAAAGACCACGGCGGCGGCGCAGAGATGGGCGAGGTCGCCTGTTTCGTCTTGGCGGTTCGGATTGACCACGGCCAAGGCGGGCGGGAGCGTTTCGCCGCCGAGGTGGTGATCGAGCACAATGATATCTGTGCCAGTCGCGGCGGCGAGGGCCTCGTGGCTGAGCGTGCCGCAATCGACACAGATGATGAGCGAATGGTCGCGCGCCAGCCTCTCCATCGCGGGGGCGTTGGGGCCGTAGCCTTCATCAATCCGATCAGGGACATAGAGCGTCGCGTCATGGCCCAAAGCGCGGAACCAGTCGAGCAGAAGCGTGGCAGAGGTTGCGCCGTCGACATCGTAATCGGCAAAGACAGCCACGCGTTCGCGGGCCTGTAGGGCAGCGACGATACGGGCGGAGGCTGTTTCCATATCTTTCAGGGAGCGCGGGTCTGGCATCAGCTCGCGCAGCTGGGGCGCGAGGAAGCTTGCCGCCTCTTGGGGGGAGACGCCACGGCGCGCAAGCACCTGCGCCAGCGCGCGGGGCAGGTCTGTGTCTTGGACGATCTGTTCGGCGGCGCGCTCAAGCTCGACGGTTGGTCCGAGCCATTTGCGCCCTGTGAGGGAGGTGTCTACGCCTAAATATGCCATGCTCTGCCTGCCTTTTGTCGCTTGTGCCCAGTGTGGCGCAAAGCGGGCTTTTGCACAATCAGACGTCTTCTATGCGCAGGGCGACAGGCTTGCCGACGACCACATCAAGCGCGTCCATGGCTGTGAGCGCGGCCTGAAGCTCTGTGTGGGCTGATTTATGCGTGACAATCAGCACGGGAGCGGATGTGTCGGCGTGGCCGTATTGGCGCATACGGTCGATCGAGACGCCCGCATTGCCCAGAGCTGTGGTGACTTTGGCAAGCGCGCCCGGCTTATCCAGCAGCGAAAAGCGCAGGTAATAGGGCGCGGGGGCCGAGGCGGCGGCGACCGTGGCGGCGACCAGCGCGCGCGCGGGGCGGCCAAAGATTGCGGGGCGGATGCCACGGGCGATGTCCATCACATCGCCCATCACGGCGCTGGCGGTGGGGCCTTCGCCCGCACCGGGGCCGCGCAGAACGACCTGCTCGACCTGATCGCCTTCGAGCACGACCATATTGGTTCCGCCTTCGAGCTGGCCGAGGGGGGAGGTGTCGGGGACAAGGCAGGGCGTCATGCGCTGCTCAAGGCCACGGGCTGTCATGCGCGCCACGCCAAGCAGCTTGATGCGATAGCCCATGTCGGCAGCTTGGGTGATATCTTCGATTGTGATCTCGCCGATGCCCTGAAGCTGCACGCCGTCAAAGTTCACTTGCGTGCCAAAGGCAATGGAGGACAGGAGCGCGAGCTTGTGGCCCGCATCAATCCCGCCGACGTCAAGATTGGGATCGGCTTCCAGATAGCCGAGCTGGTTGGCCTCCTCAAAGACCTCGGCATAGCTGAGGCCTGCGCTTTGCATCCGTGTCAGGATATAGTTGCAGGTGCCGTTCATCACGCCCATGACGCGGGTCATTTCATTGCCTGCAAGGCCTTCAAGGAGTGTTTTGATCACGGGGATACCGCCTGCGACGGCGGCCTCAAAGCGGATCACGGCGCCTTTGTCTTCGGCGGCGAGGGCGAGGGCCTGACCGTGATGGGCCAGAAGCGCCTTGTTGGCGGTGACCACATCTTTGCCAAGGGCGAGCGCGGCTTCTGTCGCGGCTTTGGCGGGGCCGTCCGAGCCGCCCATCAGCTCGACAAAGACATCCACATCATCGCGTTTGGCGAGGGCGACGGGATCGTCTTCCCAAGCGTAGTCAGACAGGTTTACGCCGCGATCCTTGTTGCGCGAACGGGCAGAGACCGCCACAATCTCGATCGGGCGGCCAGCGCGGGCGGCGAGCAGCTCGGACTTCTGGCGCACGATTTTGACGACACCTGCGCCAACGGTTCCGAGGCCTGCGATGCCCAAACGGAGGGGGTGTGTCATGAGATTGCTGCCTTTTGCCTGTGTCTGATGTGTTGCCTAGCGATTTAGCCGCTTCCGCGGGGGCTTGCAATGTTGCTTGTCCGATCTTGTGGCGCAGGCTCAGTCGTATTTGAGGGCCGTCGCTTTGCCGCGAAAGATATAATAGGACAAAATCGTGTAGCCTATGATGGTTGGCAGCACAAAAACTGTTCCGATCAGGATGATAAACAGGCTTTCAGGCGCGGCAGCGGCCTCATAGATCGTGATTTTTTCGGGCACGACATAGGGGTAAAATGAATAGGCCAAGCCGCCAAAGGCCAGTGTAAAGAGCGCGGCGGCGGCGGCAAACGGCCTCCATGCGGCGCGATCATGGGCGCGGGGCAGGCGGCCCAGCTGTCTCCAGACAAACCCCACGAGCAGGGCCGAGACAAGCGGCAGCACCCAGAGATAGGCAATCGAGGGGAAGCTGAACCATCTGTCAAAGATCCGTTCGCTCACAAAGGGCGTGGCGGCGGAGATCGCCATGATCCCTGCGGCGAGGCCCCAGAGACCGCGTTTGGCCCAGCTGATGGCGCGGGTCTGGAGCGCGCCCTCGGTCTTCCAGATCAGCCATGCTGCGCCGATAAAGCCATAGCCGACGGTGAGAAACACCGCCGTCAGCGCGGCGAAGGCGACATTGGGCAAAGTCCATGTGAGGCCCATGATATAGAGGCCGAGCATGAAGCCCTGACTGAGCGCGGCCATGAGCGAGCCTGCAAAGAAGGCCGCGTTCCAGAGCGGCTTTTGAGCGAGCGGGGCTTTGGCGCGCATCTCAAAGGAGACGCCGCGCAGAATCAGCCCGACCAGCATGACAAAGACCGGCAGGTAGAGCGCTGTGAGGATCACGCCATGGGCTGGCGGGAAGGCCACAAGCAAGATGCCCACGGCGAGCACGAGCCATGTTTCATTGGCGTCCCAGAAGGGGCCGATCGAGGCGACGAGCCTGTCTTTTTCGGCCTCTTCGGCCAAGGGCATCAGCAGGCCGACGCCGAGGTCGAACCCGTCGAGCACAACATAGATCAGGATCGAGAGGCCCATGAGCGCGGCAAAGGTCCATGGCAGCCAGACGGCGGGATCTCCGAAATATGTCATAGCGCCTCTCCTGTGGCCTGTGCGCGCAGGCCGGTTTCGCCACGGCGCGGGTAGCTGCGGGCGGAATAGGGCTCGCCGCGGCTGGCTTTGCGGGCCAGATAGGTCACCACGCTGATATAGGCCAGAATGAGGAGCGCATAGACCAGTAAATAGCCGATCAATGTGCCCAGAACCATGCCTGCGGGCACATCTGCGACGGCCTCTTGTGTTGTCATGACGCCGTGGACCAGCCACGGCTGGCGGCCGATCTCTGTGGTATACCAGCCTGCCAGAGTGGCGATCCAGCCGCTGAAACTCATAGCGCTGAAGGCGAGCAGCGCAAGCCTCGGGACGCCGCCCGCGCCGTGGCGGCGCAGAAGATAGAGCCCGCTCCAGGAGAGCAGGAGCATGGCCATGCCGACGCCGACCATGATGCGAAAGCTGAAGAACACAGGCGCAACAGGCGGGTGCAGGGCTTGGCCCTGATCATCGACAAAGTCGTTTAGGCCCGGAACAACGCCGTCAAGGCTATGGGTGAGAATGAGCGAGGCGCCGTTTGGCACCGCGATTTCAAAGCGGTTTTCGCGGGTCTTTTCATCGGGCAAGGCAAAGAGCACGAGCGGCACATTGGGGCCTGTGTCCCAATTGGCTTCCATGGCTGCGACTTTTGCGGGCTGGTGCTCTAGCGTGTTGAGGCCATGAAAATCGCCTGCGAGAATTTGCAGCGGGATCAGGCTTGCGGCTGTGATGACGCCGACGCGCAGCGCGGTTTTGACATCTTCGCCGCGATCCCCCCAGAGCATCCGCAACGCCGAGACGCCAGCTATGAGAAAGGCCACGGTGAGGCCCGAGGCGAGCATCATATGCACAAAGCGGTAGGGCATGGAGGGGTTGAAGACAATCTCGAACCAGTTTGTGGCATGGGCCACGCCGTCGATCATTTCAAAGCCCTGCGGGGTGTGCATCCATGAATTGAGCACGATGATCCAGAAGGTCGACATGGTGGTTCCAAAGGCGACAAGGAAGGTGGCGAGCGTGTGCACCCATGATTTGACCCGTGAGGCGCCAAACAGCATGATCCCGAGGAAGACCGCCTCAAGGAAGAAGGCTGTCATGATCTCATAGGCCAGCAGGGGGCCTGCGATATTGCCGACTTTTTCCATGAAGCCGGGCCAGTTTGTGCCGAACTGGAAGGACATAGTGATGCCCGAAACAACGCCCATGGCAAAGGAGAGGGCGAAGACCTTGACCCAGAACATATAGGCCTGCATCCACTTTTGGTCGCCTGTCAGGCTGAAGCGGAGTTTGAAAAACAAGAGCATCCAGCCCAAGGCGATTGTGATGGTCGGGAACAGGATGTGAAACGATATATTTGCACCAAATTGAATGCGAGACAGCAGGAGCGTGTCCATTTGAAGGCGGCCCTTTTCATCAAAAGTGTTTCTGAGATGTATCTATGATGATTTGGGCGGCGCAAAAGGCACTGCGACAATCGGTGCCGTTTGGCTTAGCTCTTGGGCAGGCGCAGATCCGAGCGCAGGCGGGCTTTGTCGGCGCGGCTCACCACGCTGCCCGAGAGGCGGGCGGCGCGGGCGCGCAGGGCGGCGGCGCGGGCGGTGAGAGCGGCGGCGGTTGTGTCTGTGGCTTGCGGCGGGGTGGTGAGCGCTTCCAGCTCCGAGGTGGGAGCGAGGCTTGGGTAGCCTGCGGCCTTCATCTCGGCGCTCATCTTGGCGTCAAGCTCCGGGAACTCGGCGCAGGCGGCGAGAGAAAGGGTGAGGATGAAGACAAAAAGCGCGCGCATAGGAGGCTCCGAGGGGGCGATTGGCTAAGGTGATGCCTCAGGGGCGGGGAAAGCGCAAGCAAAGGGTTTGATTTGAACGGGTGTTCAGATAAACCTACGCCATGGCACGCACGCAAGGCTCACATTCTGACATCACCGGCCCGCGCATTCGCGCGGCGGCGCGGGTGTTGTTTGCGCGTCATGGCTATGCGGCCGTGTCGATGCGCCAGATTGCCAGCGAAGTCGGGCTTCAGGCGGGGGCTTTGTATAATTATACCGCCGACAAGCAGAGCCTGCTTGCGGAGCTGATGCGCGAGCATATGGACGATCTGCTCGCCGCGCGGGCGCAAGTGCACTCACAGGCACAAGCGCCGCTTGAGGCGCTGGCGGGGTTTGTGCGCTTTCACATCGGCTTTCACATCGAGCGGCCAGACGAGGTTTTCATCGCCTATATGGAGCTGCGCGCGCTTGAGGCTGAGAATTTTGCTGCGATTGAAGGCTTGCGGCGGCGCTATGAAGACGAGCTTGAGGGCATTTTGAAGCGCGGGGCAGAGGCGGGCCTTTTTGTGTTTGAGGACGCCAAGATCACCACGCTGGCTGTGATTGCCATGCTCACGGGGGTGAACACATGGTACCGCAAGGGCGGGCGGCTCAGCCTTGAGGAGGTTGAGGATATTTACTGGAACATGGTGCGCCGCGCTGTCGGGGCGTGAGGCCAGAATAGCAAAGGCTCCTTAGCGTAAACCAAGGAGCCTCTCAGCACTGACCCAAAGCTTGCTTTCGCTCTTTTGGCCAGTGGCCCTTGTTAGGGTCTTAATGCGGATACCGAAATAGAGCCGCCACAACCCCAATATAGGTGGCTGGATGTCTTATGTCAAAGTGGCCAACCCCAAACTGGCTAGCACAGCATTGCTAATTTTATCTAAATGAAGGCTTGAAAGGGTGTTGAGCTGGTAGTTGCGTTTTCCGTGGCGATCCTTTGGTAGGCGCAGCAGATCAAGCCTGTGAAAGCCGACCGCACAAATCATATCACATTTTGCCCAGCGTGATACGTTGCCCCAAGGTTTTGGAAGCTGAAAAGGGATATCCAGTTTGTAGTGATAGGATTGTTGTTTTTCGGGTTCCAGCGTGCTGAGCGGAACAATAGTGCACAAACCAAAGCGAGCTTCTATGGGGGCGAAATGACGACACAGAGCCGACGTTTCACCATTTCTGGCTTTTTGAAACCTTGATCAAAGTTGGCACAGAGAATGGTGCCGCGTTTGGGATGATATTTGATTGGCAAGAACGGCACTCATAAACAGAATATATGTCTTGAAAGCCTAGCAAATATTTTCGCGGACTCAATACCCCGCTCTGCGATCAACCAGATGCAGGAGCGGCGCGCCAGCTTCAAAGCGGCGGATGTTTTCTGCGACGACTTCGGCGCAGGTTTCGGCGCGGGTTTCGGCGGCCATGTGGGGGGTGACTGTCACCTTCGGGTGCGCCCAGAAAGGGTGCTCTTGCGGCAGCGGTTCGACGCGGAAGACATCGAGTGTGGCGTGGGCGATCTGGCCGCTGTCGAGCGCGGCAAGCAGCGCCTCGTCGTCAATCAGCGGACCACGGCCCGGGTTGATGATAAAGCTGCCACGGGGCATGAGCGCGAGGCTTTTGGCATTGAGAATATTTTGTGTGGCCGCCGTTGAGGGCAGCAGCAGAATGCAAATCTCGCCATGGGCGAGCGCGGCTTTGAGGCCGTCTTCGCCTGAATAGCAGGTGATTTTGTCATGCGTCTTGGGGCTGCGCGACCAGCCCGCAACATTGAACCCAAGCGCAACGAGCGCGTCTGCGCAGGCGAGGCCGAGCGCGCCAATGCCGAGCACAGTCACGCGACGGTCGCGGCTGAGCGGCGGGATGGCGGGCGCCCATGCGTAGGTCGGGTTTACGATCTGGGCGTCCATGCCGAGATGATGGCGCAGGGTGTGGCCGACGACCCACTCTTTCATGCCCTGCTGGAGGCCGAAATCGACCATACGGGTCAGCGGCACTTTGAGCGTTTCGTTGCCTGTGATGGCCTCGACACCTGCCCAGAGATTGAGCACGGCTTTGAGGCGGGTGAAGGGGGTAAAGTCCTTCACCTCCGAATTGGGCGCATAAACGATATAATCGACCTCTTCGGGAGCGATATCGAGGGCCAGATGCACATCAAGCCCTGCGGCTTTGAAGGCAGCGGGCAGCACATCTTTATACTGGTCCCAGCGCTCGGGGTGCGCGGCGAAGAGGGCGTTAAGTGTCATTGTGGCGGCCTTATTGTCTAGCGGGGTTTGTGAACGTGCGCGCTTTGCACGAGGCCGAAGGCGACCATGAGCACGAGCATGGCAGAGCCGCCGTAAGACACAAGCGGAAGTGGCACGCCGACGACGGGAATGAGGCCCATGACCATCGCCATATTGACCGAGAAGAACAAAAAGAACGTCATGGCGACGCCAAGTGTGAGCAGGGCGCCGTAGCGGTTGGCATTGTTCATGGCCGAGATGATGCAGAAGATGATGATCAGCGCATAGAGCATGAGAAGGGCGGCTGCGCCGACAAAGCCGAACTCTTCAGACAGGGTCGTAAAGATAAAGTCGGTGTGCTTTTCGGGCAGGAAATTGAGGCGGCTTTGCGTGCCTTGCATGAAGCCGCGCCCCGTCCAGCCGCCAGAGCCGAGAGCGATCTTGGATTGGGTGATGTGATAGCCTGCATCCAGCGGATCGGCGGCGGGATCAAGGAAGGTATCAATGCGGCGGTATTGGTAGTCTTTGAGGAGCTGCCACGCTGTGCCGCGCGACTGGAACACCGCTGTGATGAGTGAGAGGCCTGCCGCGATCACGGCGGCAAAATAGGCCCAATGCACCCCTGCCATAAACATCAATGTGCCCCCGCCTGCGACCAGCAGGATTGAGGTTCCGAGGTCTGGCTGGTTGAGCACGAGGGCTGTGGGCAGCATGATAAGGCCGACGGGAATGGCGACCCAGAGGGGGTGTGATATTTTCTTGAGCGGCAGCCAGTCGTAGTAAGCGGCGAGCAGCATCACCAGCGTGATTTTCATCAGCTCCGAGGGCTGGAGGCGCATGAAGCCGAGGTTGATCCAGCGTTGTGCGCCCATGCCGACTTCGCCGACAAGTTCGACCGCCAAGAGCAGGATCAGCGAGACGGTATAGGCCACCGCTGACATATTGCGCCAGAACCAGATCGGGACCATAGCAACCACGATCATGGCGAAGAACCCTGCGCCAAAGCGCTTCATCTGGGGCGCGGCCCAGCGCTCTATATTGCCGCCCGCCACGGAGTAGAGCATGAGAAAGCCGATGCTTGCCACCGCGATCAGAAGCAGGGCCAAGGGCCAGTTGAGATAGAGAAACTTGCGCGGCCCTGTGGGCACATATTTGACGTTATACTCAAGATAGCTCATGCGCGCTCAGGCTCCTCGCCTTGGGCGGGTGGGCGCATTTCGCGCAGACGCTTTTGCTGGGCCGAGATGCGGCCCTGATCGCGCGTCGGGTATTCGGAGAGCGGCGGATCTTCGCCATAAAGCGCCTGCAAGGTGATGTCGCGCGCGATGGGGGCGGCTGTTGTGGAGCCGCCGCAGCCATGCTCGACCACCACAGAGACTGCGATGCGCGGATTGTCATAGGGGGCATAGTTCACAAACAGCGCGTGGTCGCGTTGGCGCCATGGCACCTCGTCACATTTGACGCGCTGGGAGATCACTTGGGAGGTGCCTGTTTTGCCGGCCATCTGGTGGTCTTTGGAGAGAATGCGGCTGCTGCGGGCGGTGCCGCTGCTGTGATTGACGACTTCATACATTCCGCGGCGGATCTGGCGCAGGTGGTTTTCATTGAGGCCCATGGGCGCGCCTGCGCCGCTGGGCTGCTCGACGCCATCAATCGTTTTGATCAGGCGCGGTGTCACAGCGCGCCCCGTGGCAAGGCGGGCTGTCATCACGGCGAGCTGGAGCGGGCTGGCCAGCACAAAGCCCTGACCGATCGAGGCGTTGACGCTGTCGCCAATCACCCAGTCTTCGCCTTTGACGCGGCTTTTCCAGTCTTTGGTGGGGGCAAGGCCCTCGGCCACAGCCGACATCGGGATATCGTGGCGCTCGCCTATGCCGAGGCGGCGGGCCATTTCGGAAATCCGCTCGATGCCTGTTTCCAGAGCGAGTTCATAGAAGTAGACATCACAGCTTTCGCGCAGCGAACGCACCAGATCGACATTGCCGTGGCCTGAGCGTTTCCAACAGCCGAATTTCTGGGAATACACCTCAAGATGGCCTTTGCAGCGGTAGGTGTCTTCGGAGGTGACGATGCCCGCTTCGAGCGCGGCGAGGGCTGTGACCATCTTGAAAGTCGAGCCGGGAGGGTATGTTCCCTGCACGGATTTGGAGACAAGCGGGCGGTGGTCATCTTCGATCAGCCCGTTGTAATCATTGACGGAAATGCCGTTTACAAAAAGATTAGGATCAAAGGCGGGCGAGGAGCCGACGGCCAAGAGATCGCCGCTTTCGCAATCAATCACCACGGCGGCGGCGCTTTCGGAGCCGAGGCGCGCCTGCACATAGTTTTGCAACATATGGTCAATGGTGAGCTGGATGTCGGCGCCCGGTGTGCCTTCCTGACGGCCCAGCTCGCGGACTTCGCGGCCCGAGGCATTGACCTCAAGGCGCATGGTCCCTGCTTTGCCGCGCAGGGCGGATTCCTGACGCGCTTCTAGCCCAGTTTTGCCGATCTGGAAGCGGGGCAGATTGAGCAGGGGATCGGGGTTTTCGATCCGTGAAAGATCATAATCAGACACAGGGCCGACATAGCCGATCACATGGGTAAAGTCTGCGCCGAGCGGGTAATGGCGCGACAGGGCGACCTGCGGCTCGATTCCGGGCAGGGCGGGGGCATTGGCGGCGACGCGGGCCAGCTCCTCCCATGTGACTTTCTCGGCAATCGTGACCTGTGTGTCGCCACGGCGCTTTTTCAGCTCGACGCGGGCCTCTGCGACAAGCTTGGGGTCAAGTGTGATCAGCTGGCCAAGGCGGGCGATGGTTTCGTCGATGTCGTCGGTGTCTTCGCGGGTGATTGTGACGCGGTAGCTCTGCACATTTTGCGCCAGCGGGCGACCGTCTCTGTCAAACACCTGACCACGGGCGGGGGGAATCAGGCTGATTTTGATGCGGTTTTCTTCGGCGAGAAAGCGGAACTGATCTGATTCCTGAACCTGAAGGTAGTGCATCCGCGCCCCAAGAATGCCGACAAGCCCAGCCTGAACACCCCCGACCAAGAGGGTGCGGCGGCTCACGAGCGCCTGACTTGTCTGCTTTTCATTGTTACTTTTACGCATGACCCATACCTGCGAGCCGCTCACGAGCGGCGGATTATAACCTTTGGCCGAGCGCGTTGACCTCGCCAAGCGTTGGCTTTGTGAGGCCAAAGAATAGCCAAGAAATACCGATGACAACAGGGTAGATCAAAATCGTGAGCAGAATTTGGACCAAAGCGGTTTGCAGGGCGAAGGATTCGACCAATAAGACGAGCAGAACAAGCCGATGGCCGAGGATCACCCCTATGATCGCAATGGAGGCGCTGATCCATTCGACGGAAAACGGCATATCGCGCAGCTGGCTGGCGCGGGCTTTGAGCATTTCGACCGCTAGAAGCGCGATGGCCGCATAGAGGCCGGGGGGGCGGCTCATCATCAGATCGGCAAAGAGCATGACAAAGGCCAGAAGCCCGACAGGCACAAACTCTGGACGGCGCAAGGCCCAACAAAAGGCCAGAGCCAGAATGATATCGGGCGACCCAAGGCTGCTGGGCAGGGTGTTGAGCGGCAGAAGATGGAGGAACATCACCCCAAAGCTGAGCAAGGCGAACATCAGGCGCATAAACCAGAGGCGGTTGAGCGTGTTCTCAGTCATTGGCGCCGCTCTCGGCTGTGCTGGCGTCAGACAGGGGGGCTGGGGGCGTTTCGGGGAGGATCATGCTGCCTGTGCCCGAGATCCGCTCGGTGCCGTAATTGCGCAGGATGCGCAGGAATTCGAGGCGCTCGTAATCGGCGGCGAGGCGCACGCGCATCCGCCCGCCTGTATCAACGGCAATATGGCCAATGAGAACGCCAGAGGGGAAGACATCGCCATCGCCAGAGCTGACCACGCGGTCGCCCGGGCGGATCAGATCGCGGTTTTCGACAAAGTCGATCGGCGGCGCGAGGGTATTGTCGCCAATGATCAGGCCGCGCTGGCCAGAGGGCTGGATCGTCACCGGCACGCGCGAGCTTGCATCTGTGAGCAAGAGCACCCGCGAGGAGCGCTCGCCGACGCCTGACACACGCCCGACGAGGCCGATCCCGTCCATGGCGGCCCAGCCATCCAGAATACCATCGCGCGCGCCGACGTTGATCAGCACGGACTGGCGATAGGGCGAGCCGCTGTCTGTGAGAACCGTTCCCGAGATCGAGGTCAGGCGCGGATCAAGGCGGACATTGTTCAAATCCAAGAGGCGGGCGTTTTCCTGCTCCAGTTGCAGGGCGGCTTCTTTCCAGCTTTCCATGCGCTGAAGTTCGCGGCGAAGCTCTTGGTTTTGTTCATATATTTTGAGATAGCTTTGAAAGTCGGTGAGCAGGTTGATCGCGCCTGCGACGGGCGCAAAGGCCCAGTCCAGATTGGGCACAACGCGGTCGATCACGGCCATGCGAAAGCGCTCAACGCGCGGGCTGTCAATGCGCCAGAGGATAAAGACCCCGATCAGAAGCAGCATCAGAACGACCATGAACAGCCGCTTGAGCGGGCCTGAAAAAGCGTCGGATCTGAGCGGTTCTTGTGCCAAAGGGGGCCTTTCTCAGCACGGTGCGGCCTGTCGCGTCAGCTGTCGTAGTCGATTGCGTGGGCCAGTTGCTTTTCAAACTCGAGTGCTTTGCCTGTGCCGAGCGCCACGCAGTTGAGGCTTTCATCTGCGATAGAGACGGCGAGGCCTGTTTGCTCGCGCAGGGCGAGGTCAAGATCGCCCAGAAGCGCGCCGCCGCCTGTGAGCATGACGCCACGGTCTACGATATCGGCGGCCAGATCGGGCGGCGTGGCTTCCAGCGCGGTCATCACGGCTTCGCAAATCTGCTGGACCGGCTCGGAGAGGGCCTCGGCGATCTGGGCCTGGCTGATTTCGGTTTCTTTGGGCACACCTGTCAGAAGGTCGCGACCTCGCACCTGAATAGAGGTGCCGCGGCCATCGTCGGGCATCCGCGCGGTGCCGATGGTTGTTTTGATCCGTTCGGCGGTGCTTTCGCCGACGAGCAGGTTTTGCTGGCGGCGCAGGTAGCTGATGATGGCTTCGTCCATGCGGTCACCGCCGACGCGCACGGAGCGGGCATAGACAATATCGCCGAGCGACAGAACGGCGACTTCTGTTGTCCCGCCGCCGATATCAACGACCATATTGCCGGTCGGATCGGTGATCGGCATCCCCGCGCCAATGGCGGCGGCGATCGGCTCGGCAATCAGGCCGCAGCGGCGCGCGCCTGCGCCCAGAACGGACTGGCGAATGGCGCGCTTTTCAACGGGTGTTGCGCCGTGGGGCACGCAGACAATCACTTTGGGTTTTGAAAAGGTCGAGCGTTTGTGCACTTTGCGGATGAAATGTTTGATCATTTCTTCGGCGACATCAAAATCGGCGATCACACCTTCGCGCATCGGGCGGATTGCCTCGATTGTGCCGGGGGTGCGCCCGAGCATGAGCTTGGCGTCTTCGCCGACAGCGAGGACTTTTTTGATCCCGTCTTTGACATGATAGGCCACCACAGAAGGCTCATTGAGGATCACGCCTTTGCCCTTGACGTAGACGAGGGTATTGGCTGTTCCGAGGTCGATTGCCATGTCAGATGCGAAAAGACCGGGCAGTTTATCAAAGATCGACATATGCGGGTGAACCTCAGTTTGACATTTAAGACGGTGCGACGAGTCGCGCGGCGCTGCGTGTGTATAAGCCCCTGCGCCTCTTGACGAAAGAGGGAAACGCGGTTGCGCGGGCGCATTCCTGTGTGCCGCGTTTGTATGTGAGGGCGCTGGCGGGGTTTCGCTTGCGCTGGGGCAAGGCATTTTGCGCGCCGTCAAAATCGGCGCATAGCTTGTGCGGCTGTGCAATTTTTCTGGCAAACACCTGCAAAATCGCTCAACCTTGGTGCAACGGGGTGAGCCTGAGTGTTTTAAGGAGAGAGTTGTGATGCTGAAGACTGTGTTGGGGTTGGGTCTGGTTTTTCTGGCGCTTTCGGGGTGTATGGCGCTGGAGGGGACCACTGCGGACGGGGTTCTGGCGAAAGTGCCTGAGGAGGTGCTGGAGATTGCAGACAAGAGGCAGCACCTTGGCGCTGTGCGGATCAACCCTGATGACGGCTGTTTTGAGTATCGTCACATCGGTCCAGTGGAGACGACATTTTTGCCGCTTCGCAGCACCGAAGGCCGCCCGATTTGCACTGCGGCGCCCGCTTGAGGCGCCTTTATGTGCTGGCGGTCAGGTTGTCTTCTGTCGGGTGCAGATGGGCCATGGAGCCGAGCGACACTTCATCATAGAGGCCATTGATATGGGCCATGACCATGCGCACGCAGCCCGAGCTTGCGCGCCCGCCAATGCTGCGCGGGCTGGGAGAGCCGTGAATGCGCAGGTAGGTGTCGCGGTTGCCCTCAAAGAGATAGAGCGCCCGTGAGCCGAGCGGATTGTTGGGGCCAGCGTCCATGCCGTCTTCGTATTGGGCGTATTTGTCAGGCTCCCGCTCGATCATGGCGGGGGTGGGTGTCCATGTCGGCCACTTTCTCTTGAGTTTGATTGTGTAGCGGCCCGGCTCGTAGAGATTGCCTTTGGCAATGGCGACGCCATAGCGCATCGCCATGCCGCCCTCGCGGATATGATAGAGATAGCGCGCCACGGCATCGACATGAATATCGCCCACGGTCAGGCCTGCGTTGGCCTCTACCATCTGGGGCAGAAAGCGCGGGTGAAAGCCCCAGATATTTGTTGTGGCGGGATCAAAATTGGCGGGGGTGATTTGGGCGTCCCATGTATCCCACATCGAGGGCGGAGATTTGGGCTGAGCGGAGGCCGCGCCACTCACGAGTGGCTGTGAGAACAGGGCCGCGCCTGTGGCGATAAAGTGGCGTCTGGTGAGCATGGCAAATATCTCCGAAATCGTCAGCAGCACAGGCTTTCAGGGTAACCTCATGCACCAGAAAAAGGCAAATGACCAATCACGTGGCTGTTAGATGCGACTGAAAGAGCGTGGAGGGGGCGGGCCTTGGTGCGGGCCTGCCCCTTGTTTGTATAACGATCAGCCGTGGTCTTTATAGCTGATTTCTTTTTGGTCTTCGCCTGTTTTGCCGCGCCGCGTCAGAAGGCGGTTGAGCGCGTGGATATAGGCTTTGGCGGAGGCCACCACTGTATCTGTATCCGCGGACTGGCCTGTGGCGATGTTGCCGTCTTCCTCAAGGCGCACCGAAACGGTCGCTTGCGCGTCTGTGCCTTCTGTCACGGCGTTGACCTGATAGAGCTCAAGGTGGGCGGTGTTTGGATAGAGCTTGCGGATCGCTTTGAAGGCGGCATCCACCGGGCCGTCGCCTTTTTCGATTGCGGTTTTTTCTTCGCCATCGACGCTCATCACCAGAGTGGCATCCGCCGGGCCGCCTGTGCCGCAGACGACACGCAGGGTCACGAGCTTGAGGCGGTCGTTTTCGGCGGTTTCGCCGATGCGCATCAGGGCGATGATATCGTCATCAAACACTTCTTTTTTGCGGTCTGCCAAGTCTTTGAAGCGCACAAACACGTCTTTGAGCTGGTTGTCACCGACCTCATACCCGAGGTGCTCGAGCTTGTCGCGCAGAGCGGCGCGGCCCGAGTGCTTGCCCAAGGGCAGAGAGGTGCCTGCAAGGCCGACATCTTCGGGGCGCATGATCTCGAAGTTTTCGCGGTTCTTGAGCATACCGTCTTGGTGGATGCCGCTTTCGTGGGCGAAGGCGTTTTTGCCCACAATCGCCTTGTTGAACTGAACTGCAAAGCCCGAAACAGCCGCGACGCGGCGCGAGATATTCATGATCTTGGTGGTGTCGACGCCTGTCGAATAGGGCATGATGTCATGCCGCGTTTTGAGCGCCATGACGACTTCTTCGAGCGCCGTGTTGCCAGCACGCTCGCCGAGGCCGTTGATGGTGCATTCGATCTGGCGCGCGCCGCCTGCGACGGCGGCGAGGGCGTTGGCCGTGGCCATGCCCAGATCATTGTGGCAGTGGGTTGCGAAGATAATATCATCCGCGCCTGGCACGGTTTCGATCAGACGCTTGATCAGATCGGCGCTTTCCATGGGGGCAGTGTAGCCGACCGTATCGGGCACGTTGATTGTTGTGGCGCCCGCTTTGATGGCAATTTCGATCACGCGGCAGAGGTAATCCCATTCTGTGCGGGTCGCGTCCATCGGCGACCATTGCACATTGTCTGTGAGGTTGCGCGCGTGGGTCACTGTGTCGTGGATGCGCTCGGCCATTTCGTCCATGGTGAGATTGGGAATGGCGCGGTGCAGCTCGGATGTTCCGATAAAGGTGTGAATGCGCGGCTGGGCGGCGTGTTTCACGGCTTCATAGGCGCGGTCGATGTCTTTAAAGTTGGCGCGGGCCAAGCCGCAGATCACTGCGTTCTTTGAGCGGCGGGCAATCTCGGACACGGCGTTAAAATCGCCCTCGGAGGCGATAGGAAAGCCGGCTTCGATGATATCAACGCCCATATCGTCGAGCAACTCGGCAATTTCGAGCTTTTCTTCATGGGTCATGGTTGCGCCGGGCGATTGCTCGCCGTCACGCAATGTGGTGTCAAAAATAAAGACGCGGTCGGATGCGGATGCAGATGTCATATCTAATCTCAGTCTGGTTTGTGAATGTCTAAGCTGGGGGGCGCGGGCCGTCGTCTCCTCTGAGCGCGTGCACCATGAGGCACGCTCAGAGGCAGCTTAGAAGCAGTAGGGCAGACAGCGCGCGCGGCGCGCAAATGGCGCGGGGCGGCATGGAAGGGATATGTGTCTGCGTGTTCATATCAGAAGTTATAGGAGCGAGATTTGGCGAGATAAACCCCCAAAGTGCGAGATTTTTCGCTTGGTGCGCGGGGAAGGCCTTGACCCTCCAGCGGCTGGAAGGCTTAGCAAGTGGCAAAGAGGTGAGACATGAGCAAAATAGAGCTAGACATCGAAGGCTTGAGCTGTGCGGGCTGTGTGCGCCGCGCGGAGGCGGCAATTGTGGGCGTAAGTGGGGCGCGGGATGTCTCTGTGAACCTTGCGACCAAGCGCGCGCGCCTCGAGTTGGGCGAGGCGGGTTTGGATGAGGTCACGCAGGCTTTGGCCAAGGCGGGCTATCCTGCGCGCGTGGAGAGCGCTGTTTTTGTCATCGAGGGGATGAGCTGTGTCTCTTGCGTGGGGCGTGTCGAGGCGGCGGTGCGCGCTTTGGACGGCGTAAACGAGGCCAATGTGAGCTTTGCGGCGGGGGAGCTGCGCCTGCGTTACTTTGAGCGGATTGTGAGCGAGGCCGACATTATCGCAGCCATCAAGGGCGCAGGCTACAGTGCGACACAAAAGGGCGCGGGGCCGAGTGCTGCGACGCGGCGGGCCGAGGAGATCGACGGGCTGAAGCGCAGTTTTCTTGTGGCGCTTGTGCTGGCAATGCCCGTGTTTCTGCTGGAAATGGGTGGGCATCTTTATCCGCCGTTTCATCACTGGATTATGGCCACGGTTGGCACACAAGCCTCGTGGATATTTCAGTTTGCGCTGACAAGCGCTGTGCTGATCGGGCCGGGGCGCAAGTTTTACACGGTCGGCTTGCCGCTCTTGCTCAAGGGGGCGCCCGATATGAACGCGCTTGTCGCGGTGGGGACAATGGCGGCTTATCTCTATTCAATCGTCGCCACTTTTGCGCCGAGCTTACTGCCGAGCGGGGCGCGGGCGGTTTATTTTGAAGCCGCTGCTGTCATCGTGACGCTGATCTTGCTGGGGCGCTATCTGGAAGCCCGCGCCAAGGGGCGGGCGGGTGAGGCGATTGCCAAGCTTGTCGAGCTTGCGCCGACGCGGGTTGAAGTGAAGCGGGGTGAGGGCTTTGAGGAGGCCGATATCAGCGATGTCGTGGTGGGCGATGTGCTGCGCTTGCGCCCCGGAGCGCGTGTGCCTGTGGACGGGAGTGTCGTGCGCGGGGAGAGCCATGTTGACGAGAGTATGCTGACGGGGGAGCCTTTGCCGCTGCACAAATCTGAAGGTGATGCGCTGATTGCGGGAACTGTGAACGGCGCGGGGGCGCTTGAGATGCTTGCCGAGAAGGTCGGGGCAGATACCGTTCTGGCAGGGATTGTGCGCACGGTGGAAGAGGCGCAGGCAGCGAAGCTGCCGATACAGGCGTTGGTGGACCGCGTGACCATGTGGTTTGTGCCTGTGGTCATGGGGCTTGCTGTGCTGACGCTGTTCGGGTGGCTGGCTTTTGGCGCCGGTATTGCCACTGCTTTGGTGGCGTCTGTGTCGGTGCTGATTATTGCCTGCCCCTGTGCCATGGGGCTGGCGACGCCGATGTCGATCATGGTGGGCACGGGGCGCGGGGCCGAGCTTGGCGTTTTCTTTCGCAAGGGCGATGCGCTTCAGCGGCTCTCGACTGTCAAGACTGTGGCCTTTGACAAGACGGGAACCTTGACCGAGGGCAAGCCTGTGCTCACCGATTTTGAGGCGCTGGGCGGCTTTGAGCAGGGCGAGGTCTTGCGGCTTGTGGCGGCGGCGGAGCAAGCCAGCGAGCATCCTGTGGCGCGCGCGATTGTGGCCGCGCATGAGGGCGCTTTGCCTGTGGCCGAGCGCGTTGAAGCGATTGCGGGGCAGGGTGTTGTGGCGCAGGTGGAGGGGCGCGAGATTTTGATTGGAACGGCACGGCTGATGCAGGCGCGGGGCGTTGCGCTTGAGGGCGATGCGCGCGTTTTGGAGGCGGCGGGCAAGTCTGTCTCCTATGCCGCGATAGACGGCCAGATCGCGGGGCTACTGGCGGTGTCAGATGCGTTGAAGCCTGACGCCATTGCCACAGTGAAGGCCTTGCACGACATGGGCCTCACAACCGTGATGATCACGGGCGATAGCGCGGCGGCGGCGCGGTATATCGCCGATCAGGCAGGGATTGACGAGGTGATTGCCGAGGTGATGCCTGAGGGCAAGCTTGAGGCGATACGCGCGCTGCAAAAGGCGGGGCCGGTCGCCTTTGTGGGCGACGGGATCAACGACGCACCCGCGCTTTCGGCGGCAGATGTGGGGATTGCCATCGGCACGGGAACGGATGTGGCGATCGAGAGCGCCGAGGTTGTCTTGATGACGGGCGCGCCCGAAAAAGCGCTCGTGGCGGTGCGGCTTGCGCGCAGGGTGATGGGCAATATCCGGCAGAACCTTTTCTGGGCGTTTGCCTATAATGCGGCGCTTCTACCTGTGGCGGCGGGGCTTTTCTATCCGCTGACAGGCTGGCTGCTTTCGCCCATGTTGGCGGCGGGGGCCATGGCGCTCAGCTCCGTTTTTGTGGTCAGCAATGCGCTGAGGCTTAGGCGCGTCTGAGGGGGGATTACTCCCCCGCCAGAAGGCCGTTTTCCCATTGGCCCGTTTCGGCCTCGCCTGAGGCATAGGTCATTGTGCCAAGACCTTGGCGCTTGCCGCGCTCAAACAGGCCTTCGTAGACATCGCCATTGACATAAGTGGCGCGGCCTTGGCCCGAGATTTCGCCATTGACCCAACCCCCTTCATAGACAAACCCGTCTGGCATTGTGATTTTGCCTGTGCCGCTGCGCTGGCCGTTTGCGAATGTGCCTTCATAGACGGTGCCGTCAGGGTAGGTGGCGCGGCCCTGGCCTTCGCGCTGACCGGCGCTCCAGTTGCCTTCATAGCGGTAGCCATCGGCATATGTCATGATGCCGAAACCTTCGTTTTGCGCGCCTTTGAAGCCGCCTTCATAGACCACGCCGTTGGCATAGGTGGCTTTGCCGTTGCCCTCAATGACGCCAGCGACCCAGTCGCCTTCGAAGGCGGAGCCGTCTGCGTATGTGATTGTGCCGCGGCCATCAGGCTGGTCGGCGCGGAACTGGCCGACATAGACCGAGCCGTCAGGATAGGTAACACGGCCTTCGCCCTCGATGCGCCCGTCGGTCCATGTGCCTTCATAGGTATAGCCATCTGCGCCTTTGAACACGCCCTGACCTTGGCGCTTGTCGCCTGCGAAGTCGCCTTCATAGGTGTCGCCATTGGCATAGATCACACGGCCTTTGCCTTCGCGGCGGCCTTGCACCAGCTCGCCTTCAAAGACATCGCCGTTGGCCTGCGTGAGCGTGCCTGTGCCGCCGATCTGGCCTGCGGCCCATGTGCCTTCATAGACCAGCCCGTCGGGCATGGTGAGCTTGCCTTGGCCTGCGCGTTCGCCTGCCGCCACTTGCCCGACATAGACCGCCCCGTCAGGGTAGGTGATGCGGGCTGAGCCGTCTTTTTCACCGCTGAGCCATGTGCCGTCATAAATATAGCCGCTCTGCGAGGTCATCACGCCGTTGCCGTGGTGCTTTGCATTGAGAAATGCGCCTTCATAGCGCACGCCATTGGCGTAATTGGCAACACCCTGTCCCTTGATCTTGCCGTCTTCCCAGCCGCCCTCATAGGTTCCGCCATCGGCAAAGACGATCTTGCCCACGCCCTGAGGCTTGCCCTTTTCGAACTCGCCCTCATAGACCGACCCGTTTGGAAAGCGGGCTGTGCCGCGGCCCTTGATCTCGCCTGCGACCCAATCGCCGGTGTATTCATAGCCATTGGGCAGGCGGTAGGTGCCTGTGCCGTGCTGGAGGCCGTCTTTGAAGGTGCCTTCATAGACGCCGCCGTCATCATATTGCTTGGTTGCGATCTGGCCGTCTTGGGCCAGAGCCGCAGAGGAAAGCGCAAGCGTGAGCGCGGCTGTCAGGGTGAGGGCTTTGGTGCGAAACGTCATGGTTTATCCGTCCTGTTCTCTGGCCTGTTCTTGAGCGCAAATGCCAGTGTTTGGAGGAAAGTTATGCGAGCAGGGCCGCGGGGGCAACGGGTTCTTCTTTCCCTTGGCTGAGTTTGTGCTAAATCAGCGGGCAAGTTTTGCTTTGGAGGGCGCTATGTCCAAGACATTCCGTATCATGCTGGGGCAGCTCAACCCCACTGTTGGCGACATCGCGGCCAATAAGGCCAAGGCGCTTGAAACATGGCAGGCCGCGCGCGATGCGGGCGTGGATATGCTGGCGCTGCCTGAGATGTTTATCACAGGCTATAACGCGCAAGATCTTGTTATGAAGCCTGTTTTTCACCAAGCGGCGATTGAGGCGATTGAGGCGCTGGCGCTGGAGTGCGCAGAGGGGCCAGCGCTCGGAATTGGCGGGCCTGCCGTGGATGGGGCGCGCTTTTACAACGCTTACTATGTCTTGCAAGAGGGCCGCGTGAGCGCGCGTGTGCTCAAGCATCATTTGCCCAATGAAACCGTTTTTGACGAGGTCCGTATTTTTGACGCAGGGCCGATGAGCGGGCCTTATACAGTCAAGGGCCTGCGCATTGGCAGCCCGATTTGTGAAGATGCCTGGCACGCCGATGTCTGTGAGACGCTGCAAGAAAGCGGCGCCGAGATCCTACTTGTGCCCAATGGCAGCCCTTATTATCGCGGCAAGCATGAGACACGGCTCAACCATATGGTTGGTCGGGTGGTCGAGACAGAGCTGCCGTTGATCTATCTTAATATGGTCGGGGGGCAGGATGATCAGGTCTTTGATGGCGGCTCCTTTGCTCTGAACGCCCATGGCGCGCTGGCGCATCAGATGAGTGTGTTTGATGAAGAGATGCGCATCGTGGAGCTGGCCGATACGGGCGAGGGCTGGAAAATCGTCAAAGGCGAGATGACGGCTTTGCCGAACGCTTGGGAGCAGGATTACCGCTGTATGGTCGAGGCCTTGCGCGACTATATGGGCAAGACGGGCTTTAAGAAGGTCTTGCTTGGCCTGTCAGGCGGCATTGATAGCGCGATTGTTGCGACCATCGCTGTAGATGCGCTGGGGGCTGAAAATGTGCGCTGCGTGATGCTGCCCTCGGAATATACCTCAGAGGCGTCTTTGAAAGACGCCAAAGACATCGCGACGCGGCTTGGCTGTCACTATGACATCGTGCCGATCAAGGCGGGGCGTGACGCTGTGAGCGAGACGCTTGCGCCTTTGTTTGAAGGTTATGCGCCTGATCTGACAGAAGAAAATATCCAGTCACGCCTGCGTGGGGTTCTGCTCATGGCGATGTCCAATAAATTTGGCGAAATGCTTTTGACCACGGGCAACAAATCCGAGGTCGCGGTTGGCTATGCCACGATCTATGGCGATATGGCGGGCGGGTATAACCCGATCAAAGACCTCTATAAAACCCGCGTGTTCGAGCAGTGCCGCTGGCGCAACGCCAATCACCGCGACTGGATGCAGGGGCGCGCAGGCGAGGTGATCCCGACAGCCATTATTGATAAGCCGCCCTCGGCCGAGCTGCGCCCAGATCAGAAGGACGAAGACAGCCTGCCCCCTTATGATGTCTTGGATGACATTCTTGAGCGGCTGGTTGATCACGACCAGTCTGTCGCGGACTGCGTCGCAGCGGGGCATGATCGGGACACTGTGAAGCGGATCGAACATCTGATTTATATCAGTGAATACAAGCGCTTCCAGTCAGCCCCCGGAACACGGCTGACCCCGAGCGCCTTCTGGCTCGACCGGCGCTATCCGATTGCAAACCGTTGGCGCGATCCGAGCTAAGGCCTGCGCCGCGCAAGGATGCGGGCGAGCCACGGTCGCAGCGGCAGAAAGCCACGATAGGCCAGCTCAAGGAGCGGCGTGACCGCTGGCCAGCGCGCAAACCCTGCCGCCCAGCGCCAACGCGGCAAAACAGACCAGATCGCCACAAAACCACGCGCACCTGAAAGCAACTCGCCCTTGGCATTACGCACATGAAAGCGGCTGAGAGCCGTGTCACGGCCGAGATCACCGCCCAGATCGGCAGTCAAAGAGGAGGCATCCACAAAACAAAGAGCCTCTGCCCCTGACTGCCGCTTGTAATGATCAATCTCAAGGCTGCACAGCGGGCAGTTGCCATCATAATAGACCGTCAGTTCGGGCGCTTGTCTGTGGGTGTCCATGGTCTTTTGCCTTTCTCGCTCATAAGCCCGTCACCTCTGGCTTCCTCTTTCCAAAAATATCCCAGGGGGTGCGGGGGACAGCGTCCCCCGCGTCGGTCGGGTTTTCGCAAAGCGAAACCCCGACACATCTCATAGTTTTGAATACGCTCGTGGGGGCCTTGCAGATGACATTTCCCCCAAATCGAAAAGACCGCCGCGCCTTACGGCCCATCTGGACATTGGCTTAAGGGTATGGGACACCCCGCGCCAGCCCATTTCGGAGAGCCTTCCATGACTGTTACCCGCTTCGCCCCGTCCCCCACTGGTTATATCCATGTTGGCAACTTGCGCACGGCGCTGATGAATTTTCTCATTGCGCGCAAGGCAGGGGGCGAGTTTATCCTCAGGATTGATGACACCGACCCCGAGCGCTCGCGTGAAGACTATGTCGATGCGATCAAGGAAGACCTTGAGTGGCTCGGCCTGACATGGGACCGCGTCGAGCGCCAGTCCTTGCGTCTTGAGCGCTATGAAGAGGCCGCGCAAAAGCTGCGCGATATGGGCCGTCTTTACGAAGTTTTCGAAACCCCGACAGAGCTTGACCTCAAGCGCAAGAAACAACTCAACATGGGAAAACCGCCGGTTTATGACCGTGCGGGGCTTGCCCTGACTGAGGCCGAGAAAGATGCCTTGCGCGCCGAGCGGGGCGGCTACTGGCGTTTCAAGCTTGATCAGGAACGGATCGACTGGACTGACGGGATCATTGGCGATGTGTCGATTGATGCGGCCTCTGTGTCGGACCCTGTGCTTATTCGCGCCGACGGGCAGATGCTTTATACAATGGCCAGTGTTGTTGATGACACCGAGATGGGCGTCACAAATGTGGTGCGCGGGGCGGACCATGTCACAAACACGGCGACGCAAATCCAGATCATTCAGGCGCTGGGTGGCACGGTTCCGAGCTTTGCGCATCACTCGCTTTTGACGGGCCCGCAGGGCGAGGCATTGTCCAAGCGGCTTGGCACATTGGCGCTGCGCGATTTGCGCGCGCAGGGTGTTGAGCCGATGGCGCTGTTGAGCATGATGGCGCGGCTTGGCGCCTCCGAGCCGATGGAGCTGCGTCAGGAGATGGCCGAGCTGATCGAAGGCTTTGAGGTTGCCCAGTTTGGCACGGCGCCAACCAAGTTTGATGTGGCGGATCTCGGCCCTCTGACGGCCAAGTATTTGCACAGCTTGCCCTTTGCTGATGTGGCCGAGGATATTGCGGCGGTGGGTGTGCCTGCCGATCAGGCCGAGGCGTTCTGGGCCGTGGTGCATGAAAATATCGAGGTGCGCAAAGACCTTGCGGGCTGGTGGTCACTGATCACCGAGGGCGCCGAGCCTGTGATTGAGGCCGAAGACGCCGGGTTTGTGGCCGAGGCGATGGCGCTTTTGCCAGAAGGCACGCTCACAGCCGAGAGCTGGGGGGCGTGGACCGCTGCTGTAAAAGAGGCGACGGGCCGCAAGGGCCGCGGGCTTTTCATGCCGCTCAGAAAGGCGCTCACAGGGATGGCGCATGGCCCTGATATGGCAGCACTTTTGCCGCTCTTGAAGGTCATCAAGGCGCGCGGTTGAGCGCGTCTAGCTCCCTGCCTTTGCAACCACGCCGAGGCCCGCGAGGGCCTCATCGACAAAGGCCGTTTCGCCAGCTGTCAGGCTTTGCGCGCGCGGATAAAGCGGCGCAGCGCGGTCATTGAGCAGGGGGGCGTCCCAGCCTGAGGTTGTCTCCAGAAACTGCGTTGCGCCCGCTGGGCCGAACTCGGTCAAATAGCCTTGAAGCACCACATCAAGATAGCTCAGCAGGATCGGATGCTCAACGCTCGGGTCAAAATGCTGACCGTCCTCTATGGCATAGATCGCGATTGAGGCGGGGCTTTCCTTCAGGCCATGGCTGATTTGGTGGGCGGCGCCGACGCGGGCATAGGCGTGCTCGCGCGCATCAAGGGCGGCCCAGTCGTCATCGGGCACAGGCGCAATCAACCCCTGAATTTCGCAGGACGGGTCGGAAACGGCCGTGAGAAACGACATTGGCCTGAGTGCTGTGCTGCGCCACGCGCGCCGCCAGCCGCGGGCGGTTGAGGGGTGGGCGTCTTTGAAGCTATGGGTGGCGCGGTTGACGAGCGAGCCGTAGCCAAAAAAATAAGCGTGTTCCATGGCGCGTGGATGATGGCCCTGTTGATTTATGTCAAATGGTTTTGCGCGGTGATGGTGTAAGTCAGATATAGCTTAGCCTCTGGAGGGCCAAAATGCGCATCACCAAACGGACCAACATCGCCATCCGCATTCTCATGTTTTGCGCTGTCAATCCGGGCAGACTTGTCACCAAAACCGATATCGCGGGGCCTTGCAACGCCTCGGAAAACCACTTGGCCCAAGTGATCAACCGCCTTGGGCAACGCGGCTTTTTGCACACCCAGCGGGGCCGCAACGGCGGCCTAAAGCTGGCGCGCGCGCCTGAAGAGATTGTCATCGGGGAGGTATTTCGCGAGTTTGAAAGCGAAGTGCCGCTGGCGGAGTGTTTTGCCGATCTGGACAATTCCTGCCCGCTGAAGGAGGCGTGCCGTTTGCGACTTGCCATTCGCGACGCGGCAGAAGCCTTTTACGGGCATCTTGACGGGATCACGCTGGATGCGCTTGTGTGTGACAACGCGCCGCTTGAAGCCATCCTTGGCACGTTCCGCTGCGAGCACGCTGCATAAGCGACGTATTTTCACGCTTGCGAGACATGAAGCTGTATTCTATCGTATGCAAACAACCCCACGGGAGAACTGACGTCAGTCAGTGCCGAAGGAGCAACCGCCCCGGAAACTCTCAGGCCACAGGACCGCGGGATTGACCAAAAATCTGGAGAGAGGCGCGCAGGCGTCCGCCGAAGGGATAGCGATCTCAGGCAAAAGGACAGAGAGGGGCATCAAGGGCGCGCTGCGATGGCGCGCTGGTATGATGCCTGCGACTGCACAAGTTTGGCGGGTTTGAAGGGAAAGCCTATGGCCGAACTATGGCAAACGCCGCTTTATGATATGCACCTTGAGCTGGGGGCCAAGATGGTCCCGTTTGCGGGCTATGATATGCCTGTGCAATATCCGCTCGGTGTGATGAAGGAGCATTTGCACTGCCGCGCGGCGGCGGGGCTTTTTGATGTGAGCCATATGGGGCAGGTTATCCTGCGTGGCGCTGGCGCGGCTGCGGGGCTGGAAGGGCTCATTCCGCAGGATGTGATCGGGCTGGAGGAGGGCCGCCAGCGCTACGGGTTTTTCACCAATGAGGCAGGCGGGATCGAAGACGATCTGATGTTTGCCAATCGCGGTGATCATCTGTTTCTTGTGGTCAATGCGGGTTGCAAAGAGGCGGATGTCGCGCGGTTGCGCGGCGCGCTCACGCCAGATGTCACGGTCGAATATATTGAGGATCGCGCATTGCTCGCGTTGCAAGGGCCAGCGGCAGAAGCCGTCTTGGCGGCGCTTGCCCCCGAGGTTGCGGATATGCGCTTTATGGATGTGCGCACGGTCTCTTTGAACGGGGTCGAGTGCTGGATTTCGCGCTCCGGCTATACGGGCGAGGACGGCTATGAGATTTCGGTTCCCGAAGCGGCGGCCGTTGATCTGGCGGGGGTTTTGCTGGCGGATGAACGGGTTGCGCCGATCGGGCTTGGGGCGCGCGACAGCCTGCGCCTTGAGGCGGGTCTTTGCCTGTATGGGCATGATATTGACGCGGCCACCAGTCCCGTGGAAGCGGCGCTGACGTGGGGTATCCAGAAGCTGCGCCGCGCGGGTGGTGCGCGGGCTGGCGGTTTTGCCGGAGCCGATGTGATCCTTGGGCAGATGGCCGCGGGGGCTGCGCAGAAGCGTGTGGGCCTCTTGCCAGACGGGCGGGCGCCGATGCGCGAGGGCACCGAGATTTTTGCCAGCGCCGAGGGCGGCGCGGCGATTGGCCATGTCACCTCGGGGGCCTTTGGGCCGACGCTGCAAGCGCCGATGGCGATGGGCTATGTGCCAACAGAGCTGAGTGCGATTGGCACGCAACTATTTGGGGAGGTGCGTGGCAAGCGCCTGCCTGTGACGGTGGCGAAGCTGCCTTTCACCCCCGCAAATTTCAAACGCTAAGACAGAACAACGCGAAGATAGAACAAGGAGACAAACATGAAATTTACTGAAGAACACGAATGGCTGCGCGAAGAAGACGGATTGATCGTCGTTGGCATCACAGAGCACGCCAGCGAGCAGCTCGGCGATGTGGTCTTTATCGACCTGCCCGAAGAGGGCACGGAAGTGACCAAAGACGAGGAAATCTGTGTGATCGAGAGTGTTAAGGCTGCCTCTGACATCCTTGCGCCGCTGGATGGCGAGATTGTGGAAGTGAACTCCATGCTGATTGATGAGCCAAGCAAGGTCAACGACGACCCGCTGGGAGATGCGTGGTTCTTCAAGATGAAGCCGTCTGATCTCGGCCCGATGGAGGACTATATGGACGAAGCCGCCTATAAAAAATTCGTCGGCTGAGCCTGTCGCGCCGTGGGGAGCCTGCGGCGCGGATATTTGTAGAAAGAAAAAGCAGGGCTTTGCCCCTTGGAGGATGTTATGCCGTTCACCCCGACCGAGTATTTGCCGTATGATTTTGCCAATCGCCGCCATATCGGGCCGAGCCCTGCCGAGATGGACGATATGTTCAGGGTTCTGGGGGTGGCGAGCCTTGAGGCGCTGATTGACGAGACGGTGCCCAAGAGCATCCGGCAGGCCAAGCCGCTAGACTTTGGCAAGCCCTTGTCAGAGCGCGAAATGCTCTACCGGATGCGCCTGACGGCGGGCAAGAACAAAGTGCTGCGCTCGCTCATCGGGCAGGGCTATCACGGCACGGTGACGCCGCCTGCAATCCAGCGAAACATCCTTGAAAACCCTGCGTGGTATACGGCCTATACGCCCTATCAGCCCGAGATAAGCCAAGGCCGTCTTGAGGCGCTTCTGAACTTCCAGACCATGGTGACGGACCTTACGGGGCTGGATGTGGCCAATGCTTCGCTTCTGGACGAAGCAACCGCTTGTGCTGAGGCGATGACCATGGCGCAGCGTGTGGCGAAATCAAAGGCGAAGGCGTTCTTTGTTGATCGGGACTGCCATCCGCAGAACATTTCTGTGGTCAAGACCCGCGCGGAGCCGCTCGGGATTGAAGTGATTGTTGGCAATCCTGACAAGATGGACGCCAGTGCCGTCTTTGGTGCGTTGTTCCAATATCCGGGCACTTATGGCCATGTGCGCGACTTCACGGGCCATATTGCAGCGCTCCATGAGCATAAGGCGATTGGTATTGTGGCGGCGGATCCGCTGTCGCTCACCCTGCTGAAAGAGCCGGGCGCGATGGGTGCCGATATTGCTGTGGGCAACACGCAGCGATTTGGCGTGCCGATGGGATATGGCGGGCCGCACGCGGCCTATATGGCCTGTAAGGACGCCTATAAGAGGGCTTTGCCAGGGCGGATTGTGGGCGTCTCGGTGGACAGTCATGGCAACCGCGCCTATCGCCTGAGCCTGCAAACCCGCGAGCAGCACATCCGCCGCGAAAAGGCGACGAGCAATGTCTGCACCGCGCAGGCTTTGCTGGCTGTGATGGCCTCGATGTATGCGGTCTTCCACGGCCCTGAGGGGCTGAAGGCGATTGCGCAGCGTATTCACCGCAAGACTGTGAGGCTTGCCAAGGGGCTTGAGGCGGCGGGTTTTAAAGTCGATCCTGCGAGCTTTTTTGACACCATCACCGTGGATGTGGGGCCGCTTCAGGCGGCTGTTATGAAATCGGCTGTGGACGAGGGCGTGAACCTGCGCGCGGTCGGCGAGCGCCGTGTCGGTATTGCGCTGGATGAGGCGACGCGGCCTGAAACCGTTGAAGCGGTCTGGCGCGCCTTCGGGATCGAGCGCAAGGACAATGAGTTTGTGCCAGAATACCGCGTGCCTGAGGATATGCACCGCGAAAGCGCATATTTGCAGCACCCTATCTTTCACATGAACCGCGCCGAGACCGAGATGATGCGATATATGCGGCGCTTGTCGGACCGCGATCTGGCGCTCGATCGCGCCATGATCCCGCTTGGGTCTTGCACCATGAAGCTCAATTCGGCGGCAGAAATGATGCCTGTGAGCTGGCGCGAGTTTTCGATGATCCATCCGTTTGCGCCAAAGGATCAAGCGCTGGGCTATGCCGAAATGCTGGACGATCTGAGCGCCAAGCTGTGTGACATCACAGGCTATGACGGAATGTCGATGCAACCGAACTCTGGCGCGCAGGGCGAATATGCGGGGCTTCTGACGATTGCGCAATATCACGCCGCCCAAGGGCAGGGGCACCGCGATGTGTGCCTTATTCCGATGAGCGCACATGGCACGAACCCTGCCAGCGCGCAGATGGTGGGGTGGAAAGTTGTTGTGATCAAGTCGGCCGAAAACGGCGATATTGATCTTGAGGATTTCCGCGCCAAGGCCGAGGCGCATAAGGACAATCTGGCGGGCTGCATGATCACTTACCCTTCCACACATGGGGTGTTTGAAGAGACGGTGCAGGAGGTCTGTGAGATCACCCATAGCCTTGGCGGGCAGGTCTATATTGACGGGGCCAACCTCAACGCGATGGTGGGGCTGTCCAAGCCCGGTGATCTTGGCGGCGATGTGAGCCATCTCAACTTGCACAAGACCTTCTGCATTCCACATGGCGGCGGCGGCCCGGGAATGGGGCCGATCGGAGTGAAGGCGCATCTTGTGCCGCATCTTCCAGGGCATCCCGAGACAGGCGGCAGCGCGGGGCCCGTGAGCGGCGCGCCTTATGGCTCGCCCTCGATCTTGCCGATCTCATGGGCCTATGTGCTCATGATGGGCGGTGAGGGGCTGACGCAGGCGACGCGGGTGGCGATCCTCAATGCGAATTACATCGCCAAGCGGCTCGAAGGGGCGTTTGATGTGCTTTATAAGGGCCGTCAGGGGCGGGTGGCGCATGAATGTATCATTGACACGCGCCCTTATGCGGAAAGCGCGGGCATCACTGTGGACGATATTGCCAAGCGCTTGATGGACAACGGCTTTCACGCGCCGACAATGTCTTGGCCTGTGGCTGGCACCCTGATGATCGAGCCGACGGAGTCCGAGACCAAGGCCGAGCTTGACCGTTTTTGTGATGCGATGCTCTCGATCCGTGAGGAGATCCGCGAGATTGAAGAGGGCAAGATGGACCCGGACAACAACCCGCTCAAGAACGCGCCACATACGATGGAAGACCTCGTGCGGGAGTGGGACAGACCCTACACCCGTGAGCAGGCGTGCTTCCCGAAGGGGGCGTTTCGGGTCGACAAATACTGGCCACCTGTGAACCGTGTCGACAATGCCTATGGCGACCGGCATCTTGTTTGCACCTGCCCACCGCTTGAGGACTATGCCGAAGCGGCGGAGTAGACGGCGAGATTGCGCTTTGGCTTTGCCAAAGTGCGGTGGCGAGGGGGCTTTGCCCCCTCGCGCTCCCCCAGGATATTTTTAGAAAGAAAAAGGCGGGTGTCTTTGAGCGCCTTTTGGTCTGTTCCTAGCCCTCGCCGCGCAGCATTTGGGCAGGTTTTGCCCTTAGGGCGCGTAGGGAAAACCCGATATTGGCCAGTAGGTTGGCGGCGATGCCGCAGGCGAGGATTGTGAGGGCCGAGGGCCATATCACGGCGAAATCGCTGTCAAAGACGAAGTGATTGACCGCCCAGGCGCCCGCGAGGCCAGCGGCCAGCGCCACGACGGCTGCGGCGGCCCCGAGAAGGGCTGCGCGCAGCAGGAAAGAGCGCAGGATTTGGGCGCGGGTTGCGCCGAGAGATTTGAGGATTGCCGCCTCGCGGCTGCGCGCGGGCGCGCCTGTTCCTGCCGCTCCGATGAGGACGACAAAACCTGCGAGGATGGCCGCCGCAGCCCCCCAGCGTGTCGCGCCCGCGAGTGCGCCGAGCACCTCCGAGACGCGTGCGATGGCCTCGCCCACGGGCACGCCTGTGATATTGGGATAGGCGCGCGACATATCGCGCAGGATCGCAGCTTCGGCCTCGGGCGCGGCATAGACTGTGGCGATAAAGCTGTGCGGCGCGCCTGCGACGGCGCCGGGGTTAAGCGCCATGACAAAGCCTATGCCTGCGGTTGAGAAATCAACATCGCGCAGGCTGGTGATTGGGGCCTCAATGGGGCGGCCCAGGATATTGAGCGTGAGCACATCGCCGATCTTGAGGCCGATTTCTTCGGCTTCTTCGGCGGCAAAGCTGATTTGGGGCGGACCATTTGCGCCGAGCGGCCAATGCGTGCCCTCTATGATGCTCCAGTTTTCGGGGAGCGCGTCGTAATAGGTGATGCCGCGATCGCCCTCGACGACCCAGTGCCCAGCGGCGACCTCTGTGGCGGGGATGCCATTAATTTTGGAGAGGATGCCGCGCAGCATGGGGGCGGTTTCGATCCGGCTGACGGCGGGGTTGTCGCGCAGTTGGGCTTCAAACGGGCCGATCTGGTCTTTTTGGACATCGATGAAGAAAAATGACGGCGCGATTTCGGGGAGATCGCCTGTGATGGCGCGGCGCAGGTTGCCATCAATCTGGCCGACGGTGGAGAGCACGGCGAGGCCGAGGCCGAGGGAGAGCACGGTTGTGAGCGCATCCGAACGGGCACCGCCGATAGAGGCGAGCGCCAGCCGACGCATCGGGTGTTTGGCCAGAGGACGCAGGCGGCGGGCGAGGGCGCGCAGGCCATGAGCGGCCAGCCCCAAAACGGCCAGTGCGGCGGCGAGGCCGAAGCTTGTGTAGAGCGTGAGCGTGGCGCTGCCCGAAAACCAGACGGCGGCCCCGATGAGGGCGAGAGCGAGGCTGATCAGCGTGATCAGGTAGGGCCAGCGGGGCAGCCCAGCTGAGCTTGCTTCACTGTCCCGAAACAATGTGGCGGCGCGTATGTTTTCGCTGCGCGCTAGGGGCCATATCGTAAAGATCGCGGCTGTGAGCGTGCCGTAGAGTGCGGCTTCGACGAGCGGCTCCGGGGCAAAGCTGAAACTGGCAGGCACGGGCAAGAGCGTGCTGAGCCATGGGCCGAGGACGAGCGGGCCGACCCCACCAAGAAGGAGGCCAAGGCTGATGCCGAGCAGGGCCATTACGGCGATTTGGACGCCGTAGCTTGTCAGGATCGTGGTGCGCGAGGCCCCGATGCTGCGCAGGGTGGCGATGACGCGGGTTTTGCGCGCGAGGTAGGCGCCGACGGCGATCGAGACGCCAATGCCGCCCATGGCGAGGCCCGAAAAGCCGACGAGCACGAGAAAGGCGGCCAACCGCTCGATAAAGGCGGAGGCTTGCGGGGCTGCGTTGCGCGCATCTGTCCAGCGGATGCCGCTGTCGGGCAGGGCGGCGCGCAGGTCGGCTTCCGCCGCGTCAAGGTCTGTGCCTGCGGGGAGATCAAGCCGGTAGGAGCTGTCAAAGAGCGTGCCTGAAGAGAGCAGGCCAGAGCCCTCAAGAGCGCTGCGGTAGAGCAGCGTGCGGGGGCCGAGGGCGAAGCCTGCGGCGACGCTGTCTGGCTCATGGGTGAGGGCGGCACGCAGCGTAAAGCTGGCTTCGCCGAGCGAGAAGCTTTGCCCGACCTCAAGACCGAGGCGGGCGATGAGCTGTGGGTCCATGACGGCGCCATAGATGCCATTTTGCGCCTTCAGGGCTTCGGCCAAGGGCATAGGGGGCGCGAGCGTGACAGCGCCAGCAAGAGGGTAGGCGCTATCAACGGCTTTGACTTGAGTGAGCACGCGCAGATCGCCCACAGCGGCGAGGGAGCGGAAATCGGCGATTTCGGAGAGCCGTGTGGCGCGAGCCTCAAGGGCGGCGCGCTCTGTTGGGCTGGCGAAGCGGTAGGTCAGCGAGACCTGTGCATCGCCCCCCAAGAGCACGGCCCCGTTTTCGGACAGGCCACGCTCCAGCGCTTCGCGGATTGTGCCTATGGCCGCAATGGCGGCAACCCCGAGGGCGAGGCAAATCAGGAAAACATAGAAGCCGCGTGCGCCACCGCGCAGTTCGGCGCGGGCAAGGCGAAGCGATGTGGAGAGGTTCATGCGGCGGCCTCTTCGGCCATGAGTGCGCCGCCAGAGAGGCGGATGACGCGGGCGCAGCGCTCGGCCAAGGCGGTATCATGGGTGACGAGGATCAGGGTTGTGCCAGCCGCGGCGCAGAGGTCAAAGATAAGATCGGCCACGGCAGCGCCTGTGACGCTGTCCAGATTGCCTGTGGGTTCGTCGGCCAGAAGGAGCTTGGGCTTGGGGGCCAGAGCGCGGGCAAGGGCGACGCGCTGTTGCTCACCGCCCGACAGCTGAGCGGGAAAGTGACCTGCGCGGGCCTCAAGCCCGACCGCGGCGAGACCCGCGTGGGCCTGACCCTGCGGGTCAGATGCGCCAGCAAGCTCAAGCGGGAGGGCGACATTTTCCAGCGCGGTGAGAGTTGGAATAAGGTGGAAAGACTGAAAGACAATCCCCATATGAGCGAGACGGAACTTTGCCAAAGCGTCTTCGTCCATCTGGCCGAGGTCTTCACCGAGCGCCGTAACCTGACCGCTTGTGGCACGTTCAAGGCCGCCCATGAGCATCAGGAGCGAGGATTTGCCCGAGCCTGACGGGCCCGTGAGCGCGAGTGTCTCTGACGGGTTTACGGCGAGGCTGATGCCCGACAGAATGGTGACGGGGCCTGCGTTGCCTGAAAGAGAAAGACCAGCTTGGGAAAGCTGCAATATTGGAGACGTCATGAGAAATAACCTGTTGCGAGACTTGCCTTTTTCATATGGGGCCGCGCGGGCGATGCGCAAGGCGGCAATGGCGTTTGCGCTGATTTGTCTGGGCGCGAATGCGTCTTTTGCAGGGTCTTTGCGCATTCTGGCCTTTGGAGACAGTCTCACGCAGGGCTACGGGCTTATGGAGGCTGACGGGTTTGTGCCGCAGCTTCAGGGCTGGCTTGATGCGCGCAGCGCGGGGGTGACTGTTGTCAATGGCGGGGTGTCGGGGGACACAACGGCAGGGGGTGCGGCGCGGATCGCGTGGAGCCTCAGCCCTGATATCAAGGCGGTCATGGTCACCTTGGGGGGCAATGATATGCTGCGGGGGCTGGCCCCGAGCGAGGCCAAAGCAAATCTGGCGAAGATCATTGAGGCGGTGCAAGCTGCTGATTTGCCTATACTTTTGGTCGGGATGCAAGCACCAAGCAACTATGGCGCGGAGTATAAAGCAGAGTTTGAGGGGCTTTATGCAGAGCTGGCAGAGGCCTATGGCACGCTCTATGAGCCACAGTTTTTGGGCGCTTTGGGCGCGACGCCTGCTGAGGCTTTGGTCTGGATGCAGAGCGACGCAATACATCCCAACGAAGCGGGGGTTTTGAAAATTGTCGAGGCGCTCGGGCCGCGTGTGCTTGAGCTTGCCGGGGCGGCCGCGCCTCGCGAGTGAGGGCGCTTAGCGCAGGCTGAGACGGCTTGGGAGCGCGAAATGCTTGAGCGCTTGAAGGGCGATCAGGGCAACCGTGAACAGCGTGGGAACCAAGGCGCAGGTCAAATAGAGCAAAACCGCTGTCAAAGCGCCGAGACCGAGGGCGAAATATGCAAAGAGCGATGCGATCAGCCCGATGAAACTTCCACAGATGAGGGCGATGATGAGCATCTTGTAACCTTTGTGTTAACCGTAAAAGCGGTTCTGACGGGGCAAAGCGGCGAGAATGTGGCGGCACTTGGGAAAAGCGCAGGCACGATCCTTGGAGACTCTGCCCCAATGATACTATGGCCCAATGATTACCAAGCGGTTAAGCTTGGGCTCTAAAGCCGTGAAAGGGACAGTATAATGACTAAAATTGAACCCAAGGGCGACCTGACATTGCGCACGCTGGCGATGCCTGCGGATGTGAATGTGAACGGCGATATTTTCGGCGGTTGGGTTTTGTCACAGATGGATATTGCGAGCGGGATTGTTGCGGCGGAGCGCGCGGCAGGGCGCGTGACGACTGTGGCTGTGGATGCGATGAAGTTTATCAGCCCTGTGCAAGTCGGGGATGTGCTCTGTGTCTATGCCTGGATCGAGCGTGTGGGCAATACCTCGATGGCGATCGGGCTTGAGGCTTGGGCGCTGCGGCGGCACAAGGGGCTGCGCGAAAAAGTCACCGAGGGGCTTTTTACCTATGTCGCGATTGACGAGACAGGACGCCCGCGGCCTGTGCCTGAAACAGGCAGGGCCACGGGCTAAGGCGTTTATTTTACTGCCGTAATAAGGAATTCGACTTTGTAGTCGGGCGTCGCCAGCTTGGCCTCGCCACAGGCGCGCGCGGGCGTATGGCCTTGAGGCACCCACGCATCCCAGATGGCGTTCATGGCGGCGAAATCTGCCATATCGGCAAGCCAGATCGTGCATTGCAGGATCTTGGTTTTGTCAGAGCCGACTTCGGCCAGAAGGCTGTCGATCTGGGCAAGGCAATCTTTGGTTTGCTGGGTGACATCGGCCTCGGGGCTGCCGACTTGGCCTGCGAGATAGATCATATCGCCATATGTGACGATCTGGCTCATGCGGGCGTTGCTGTGGTGACGGGTGATTTCGGCCATAGGGTGTTCCTTTTCAATGACTTGGTGACCCTAAAAGAGGCGGCGTGAGATGGGAAGAGGCTGCGGGCTTTCCCCCTGTAAATTTGAGACATGAGGCGCTAGGCTTGGGGCCTGTTGTAACGAGGACCTGGGGGTAATATGTTTGAATTCCTGAAGAATATCGCAAGCAAAGCGGGCGGAAAGCCAGAGACACAGCGCGCGTGTGTGGCGCGGGCCTTGGACGAGATCAATGCTGTTTTGGCGGAGTTGGATGTGAAGCCGAAGCTGAGCTTTGACCCTGCGACAGGGGCGCTTGAACTGGAGCTGCCCGAGCAGATGCCAGACGAACGCTTGGCGCTACCTGCGCCAGAGGTGGAGCTCGGTGAAGACAAAGAAGCGGCGTAACTCAAGGCCTTAAACGCAAAAGGCGCACCCCGAGGGATGCGCCTTTATGTGATCTATAAGAACAGCTTACATCAATTCGATGTTTGACGCTGCTTCGCGGCCGTCGCGGCCTGCTTCGATGTCGAAGCTAACTTTTTGGTTGTCGGCGAGACCTGTGAGGCCTGCGCGCTCAACGGCTGAGATGTGAACGAACACGTCTTTTGAGCCGCCATCGGGAGCGATAAAGCCGAAGCCTTTGGTTGAGTTGAACCATTTTACTGTGCCAGTAGCCATCAGTGTTTTCCTTAAGTAATGTTGCCCGCGAAAGTGCAGCAACCCGGCTTATCACGTCGTCGTCGTCTAGAACTGTGAGCCGTTGGTCGGAAAACAGGGGTCGAGTAGAAGATCGTAGCAAGCGCTATATGGCATTGATCGGGATTCGTTACAAGAGGGGCAGCGCGCGGTCGGGTTAACGGGCAAAACCCTGCCCAAAACGGGGGGGGTGAAAAGCGTGCACATCCCGTGCACCGGGCGTGCACCGGCTGAATCGATGTTCTGTTAAGACAAAATTAGGTAATGCAGCGTGCGGTGGTCTTGTTTGGGCAGTGGTTCTTTATATATTGAAATCAGAATATGAAGGAGGCCAAGATGGCTGGAAAGAAACTGACCTGCCTTGATTGCGCACAGGTGAACCGTGTGCCTCAGGAGCGGATGATGGAGGCCAAATGTGGCACCTGCGGCGCGAAGCTCATGTCGACCAAGGCGGTCGAGATTGACTTTAAGACGCTGCAAAAGGCGGCGAAGAACGACGAGCTTCCGCTTGTTGTGGACTTCTGGGCGCCGTGGTGCGGGCCGTGCAAAATGATGGGCCCCGAGTTTAACAAAGCGGCCGATGTGCTCGCGGGCAAGGCGCGGCTTGTGAAGCTCAACACGGAAGACGAGCCGAAGGCGGGGCAGGTCTATGGGATACGCGGTATCCCGACGATGGTGCGCTTTGAAGGCGGGAAGGAACGCAAGCGGCAGAGCGGGGCGATGCGCGCAGGGGAGATTGTGGGCTGGGTAGGGTGAGGTTGCTCGTTGGGGGATGGTGGGTTTGCACCCACCCTACGCTTGCTGTTGTGCTTTAAGCCGAGAGGGGGCGCGAACGGATGATTGCAAGCAATACACCCTGTCTCGCACTGTTCACCAAATAGCGAACTGTTTGGTGACTAAAACACCCTGCCTCGCGCTGGCTACAAACAAGAAAACGCAGCCGCTTAGCGGCTGAATTTTTTTGTGTTTGAGCCTCTTAGGCTCCAGATCATCCGCCCCAAGGCGGAGCTTTTGTCTTTTTCCTCTCATGAAATGAAACGCGAGCGGATCAGCTGGCAGACCCGCATGGCACGCGACACATCAAAGCAGGCCCAGGTTACATTGAAAAATTTGTTGTTTCGCATTTTGAGGCGCTGAGGTTGGCCATTTGCTGGACCCTCACCAAACTGTGCTCAATATCAACTTCAAAGCGCAGTGTGTCGGCTTCCGCTATGATGACGTTGCCTGTGACCGAGGTGATGGGCAGCCTGCTGTCGCCGATGGGTTGTGACAGTTGGATGTCAGCGCCGACTTTTGCTTTGTTGATGATGAGTTCAAACGGGCCAATCAGCGTATTTGAGCACAGGAATGTTTTGTGCTCAAACCGTGTGAAGGCGCCGCTCCCCAAAAAAGTTAGGAGCCCGGCAAACGCCAGTGCGCCGATGGCTCCATATACCCATTTAATCATTCTTTATCCTGCTTATCTGAGACGGCCTCGTCTTTAGGCGGGGCCTCTTTGGTGTCCTGATTGTCTTCGGCAGTGGCTTTTTTGGTCTTGCTTTCAGCCGCTGATGTCTTCTTGGTCTTGGTTTCTTTCTCGGTTTCAGGCGCACCTTTGGTGACGATCTCTGCTTTATTGGCCTTCACCAGTTTCTGTGCGTCCTCTGCATTTACTTCAACCACGAAATCCTTAAAGAAACGCATACCGTTGACGACTGTTTCCTCTAATATCTTGACGGTCTCCCAAGCTTGATCTGCGGCGGTATTGGCCACATCTTTTGCGTCTGTTTGATCTTCTGGGGCTGTTTTTGCCGCAAAGTTAAGTTTGGCGCGTGCTGGCTCCAATGTTTCAAGATAATCTGCCACCTGTGGAACGGCATCAGAGCCAAGGCTCAACAAGCGCTGTCGGATAAGCCAGGTTTGAGCCGCCAATGATCCGAGCCGCGCTGTCTCGTCTTTTTCGTTTGTCAAGTTCGAGCGGAGCGTTTCCAGAGCCTGATCGAGACTTTCCGACTTTACCGACTTTAAGAATTTCAGCCTGAGACGCTTCATTTGTGCGGACAGGGCCGGGAGGCCTGAGCCCGACACGTGAGGCGATTGCGAATTTTTTGACATCTTTTTATCTCGTGTTGGTTGGTTTGGCATTCAACTTGCAAATATCGCTCCAAGATTGGTGATTTTACCAAGAAAGTTTAATGAAGCGAGATACAGATGGACGGTATCAGACAACATTTTGGAATTCATGACGATGCTCTGGCGCTTCGTTCAAAGCGTAATAATATATTAGCGTCAAACATTGCCAATGCGGCCACGCCTCATTTTAAGGCCCGTGATGTTGATTTTGAAGCAACCTTAGCAAAAGCCATGCCTGATGGCCCGCTCGCGACAACCAACGCGCGCCATGTGTCTCGCAGCTCAAACCTGAATGCGGATCGGTTGCAATATCGGGATCCGGTCAATCCATCTCTGGATGGGAACACCGTCGAGCTTGCTGTTGAGCAGATGCAGTTTTCTGAAAACGTTGTGCGATACCAAACCTCGCTCACCTTCCTGAACCGCAAGGTTTCGGGGCTTTTGTCTGCGATTAAGGGGGAATAAATGTCAGGTATTGAAAACATTTTTGACGTCGCAAGTCGGGCGATGTCGTCGCAGATGACCAGGCTCAACACGGTTGCAAGTAATATTGCCAACGCCCGCAGCGTCGCGGGCAGTCGTGAAGAAGCCTATCAGGCCATCAAGCCTTTGTTTGAAACCGAATATGCCAACAAAGTGCAAGAAAACGGAATATCGACTGTCAATGTGCGCGGTATCGTGACTGCTGACCGTGAGCCCAGCAAAATCTATCAACCTGATCACCCCAAGGCGGATGAGGAAGGCTTTGTGTGGGGCGCCGCTGTCGATGTGGAAGAAGAAATGGTGGAGATGCTGGAAGCGTCGCGCCAATACCAAAACAATCTGGAAGTCGTGTCGACCTTGCGCTCATTGATGATGCGCACGGTCAACATGGGCCGCTAAGCAAAGGAAAAATCATGTCAACTGTAGACTCAACGGGCGCAGCGGCGCAGCAAGCCATTTTTGACAAATTGGGGATCAACACCCAGAAGTCGGCGACAGAACGGGCAAGCGGCGACAAGCTTGGCCAAGATGATTTTTTGCAACTCATGACCGCGCAGCTGCAAAATCAAGATCCGTTCGCTCCGATGGAGAACGGTGACTTTATTGCGCAGATGGCGCAGTTCTCCACGGTTTCTGGGATTGAGGAAATCAACACAAACCTGAAAGCGCTGTCAGGCGAGATGCAACAAACGCGGATCGCGACAGCCTCCACACTGCTGGGCCACTCGGTGCTTGTGCCAGGTGCGATCGCGCGGCCGGATGACAATGGTGAAATCCACGGGGTTTTCGAGCTGCCACAGGCGGCAAGTGCGTCTCGCGTGTCATTTAGCGATGCCTCAACTGGCGAGCTGCTTCACAGTGAAGATCTGGGGCCACAGGGCACAGGCCTTGCAGGGTTCAGTTGGACAAATATCCCGACCGAGCTGCGAGAGGGCAATCGGAAAATCAAAGTCGATATTGCGGCCAATACGGGCAAAGGCATGGAGACAATGGGTCCGTCAATTTACGCGCGGGTGCTTTCAGCTTCGTCCTATGGCGATGTTTCTGACAGCCCGATGCTGGATGTCGAAGATTATGGCACGATTGATGCAGGTTCGGTGAGCCGCATCCGCTAAGGCGCAAAATACTTGAGGGCTGAGTTATGCCCAAAACACGATAGGAGAGGGTAACATATGTCATTTTACACAGCATTGACTGGCCTTAACGGCGCGCAGGCCGATATTTCGGCAACATCCAACAACATTGCCAACGTTGGGACAACGGGCTTTAAGCGAAGTCGCGCTGAATTTGGCGATATCTTCGCAACCTCGCCTTTGCAGAATGCCTCCTCTTCAATCGGTTCGGGCACGATCCTCAAAGGGATCAAGCAACAGTTCACGCAGGGCAATATTGCCTCCTCGCTCAACGCGCTTGACCTTGCCATTTCGGGGCAGGGCTTTTTTGCTTTGAAGCCGTCTCTGACCTCTACTCAAACGGTCTACACCCGCAACGGCTCGTTTAACGTGGAT
>NZ_CBFHPP010000014.1:0-67552 GCF_965657785.1 Lentibacter sp. | reverse complement strand
ATAATCAATCACATAAACGAACCAGAGCCTCCAATGCTCAAACCGCTATAATGTCCCATTTTATATGACGACGGACACACAGGAACTATTCGCTCCCAAGTCGATCAAATTTGGAACGCTTTCTGGTCGGGCGGGGTTTCCAATCCGTTATCCGTCATAGAGCAGCTCACATTTCTGATGTTTATCAAACGTCTTGATGATCTGCATACATTGGCAGAGCGTAAGGCCGAGGATCTTGGCTTGCCGATGGAACGGCGTATTTTCCCCGAAGGCAGCGATGACAAGGGGGAACCCTACGCCAATATGCGCTGGTCCCAGTTCAAAAACTCCGAAGCGCGCGAGATGATGCGCATCGTGGATGAACATGTCTTTCCCTTCCTGCGCCAAATGGGCGAGGCGGGCTCCTCCTATGGCACCCATATGAAGGACGCGCGGCTGGGCTTCTCCAACCCCAACCTGCTCGCTAAAGTTGTGCAGATGCTTGACGACATCCCGATGGACGACCGTGACACCAAGGGCGACGTTTATGAGTATATGCTGGGCAAGATCGCGAGTGCGGGGGCCAATGGCCAGTTCCGCACGCCGCGCCATATCATCCAGCTGATGGTACACATCATGGCACCCACACCGACCGATACCATCTGCGACCCCGCCGCGGGGACTTCGGGCTTCTTGGTCGAGGCGGGGGAATACTTGCGTGCGACCCATCCGCAAATGCTGCGCAACGCGGAGCAGCGCGACCACTTCCACAATCACATGTTCCACGGCTTTGACTTTGACAGCACCATGTTACGCATCGGTGCGATGAACATGACCCTGCACGGGATCGAGAACCCCGACATCTCCTACCGCGACAGCCTTGCCGAAGAGCATGGCACAGACGCGGGCGCCTATTCCCTGATCCTCGCCAATCCCCCCTTTGCCGGATCGCTGGATTATGACACCACGGCCAAGGACCTGCTCAAGATCGTGAAGACGAAAAAGACCGAGCTCTTGTTTATGGGCCTCTTCCTGCGGCTGCTGCGCACGGGCGGGCGCGCGGCGGTTGTTGTGCCGGATGGCGTGCTCTTCGGCTCCTGTCCGTCGTCATATAAAATGGGACATTATAGCGGTTTGAGCATTGGAGGCTCTGGTTCGTTTATGTGATTGATTATGCGGCTTGTTTTTGATGTTGCAAGCGGCGTTGTTGGATTGTCCGTTTCTTGATCTTTTCCCTTTCTCTGAGAATGGCTTTGTCGCGCCCGAAGTAGACGTCTGCAGGTGTGACGTTGTTCAGGCTCTCGTGGTAGCGCTGATTGTTGTAATACTCGACGAACGCGCCGATCTGGCGTTCGAGATCACCGGGGAGGTAGTAGTTCTCCAGCAGGACCCTGTTCTTCATGGTCTGATGCCAGCGTTCGATCTTGCCTTGGGTCTGCGGGTGGAATGGCGCGCCGCGGACATGCTTCATGCTTTGCCCTTCCAGCCATTCAGCTAAATCACCCGAGATGTAGCAGGAGCCGTTATCGCTCAAAAGACGCGGCTTGTGGCGCACGACGGCTTGGTCGCAACCCGATGCCGCCAGCGCCAGTTCGATCGTGTCTGTCACATCCTCGGCCCGCATGTTTGTGCAAAGCTTCCAAGCGATGATGTAGCGGCTGTAATCATCCAGAATAGTGCTGAGATAATACCAGCCCCAGCCGGTGATCTTGAAGTAGGTGAAGTCGGTCTGCCACATCTCGTTGATTGTCGTCGTTTTGTCTTTGAACTCCTCCGCCGCTTTGATCACCACATAATCGGGGGCGGTGATGAGGTCGGCAGCTTTGAGAATACGATAAGCTGATGATTCAGAGACAAAATACCGCTTCTCATCGGTGTATTTGATGGCCAGTTCCCGCGTGGTCAGCGCCTCATGTTCCAGCGCGAACTCGATCAGATCATCGCGACGAGCATCAGGGATGCGGTTCCAGACAGATCCTGGGCGTGGGGACCTATCAGCCAGCCCATCCAGGCCGCCGTCGACATAGAGATCATACCATCGATAGAATGTCGTGCGCGGGATGCCCAGCATGTCGAGGGTCTGCTTAACCGGCAGATGCGATCCCTCCACGGTGCGGATGATCTCCAGTTTCTCGGACGCAGGGTATCTCATTCCTCGAACTCCCCAGCCCCTGTTATGCTTTTTTTGAGCAGACGGTTCTCAAGGATCAGATCAGCCACGCATTCTTTCAGGGCCAAGGACTCAGAACGCAAATCCTTTACCTCAGGCGAGGTGGCCTGCCGCGCCGTGTCGCCAGATAACCGGCGCTTGCCAGCTTCGAGAAATTCCTTCGACCAGCTGTAATATAGGCTTTCAGCAATACCCTCCCGGCGGCACAACACCGAGATGCTTTCCTCGCCACGCAGACCAGCCAAAACAATGCGGATCTTCTCTTCAGCTGAATAGGTTTGGCGCGTCTTGCGGCGGATGTTCTTGACCACCTTCTCGGCGGCGTCTTTCGATGTCTGTGGCTTCTTCGTCATCTCGATCTCCTAATCGATAAGATGAACCAGAAATCCTCCGTTATTCAAATCTTCAAATCTGTCCCAATGGTGCTGACGTCAGACACCCAAAGGAAATCACCAGATGAAACACGTATTCACAGCTGCGGCACTCGTAGCCCTTGGCACGATCATTGGCGCAGTATCCTCTAGCACCAACGGTACAGCCAACGCCCAGTTCGCCCCGCCAAGTGTTCAAAGCGGCGATGCGCTGTGGCATCTGCCCAAGTTTGGCGAACAAGGCTGGTTCTTACACGCCAACAACGGACGGGTGCGTGCCTGCAACATGGACAAGGTGAGTGTGGTGGGTGAACGCACAGCGCCACGCTGTTCAAAGTGGACAGATGAATAATGCGCAAACACGGCTGATTGTGTGAACTCAGCAACTCACACCCGTCGCAGATGGTGTGAAGGGGGTCCACCGTTTCGAACAGGTTTGCCGACCAAGCGCAGAATGCGGGCGCTCGGCGTTGTAAAATACCATCCCGCTTTTGATGACCCGCCGCGCAGCAAAGCCGCCGTTGTTTTCTTCGAGATAGATGGGTGCCTGCCTCAGGAAGGCCGCTACGCCCGTGCCTTATCTCTCTCAAGGCTGGCCTGTGACCTTGAGAACATCATCAGCCCGATGCTGGCCGTGGTTCTGCTGTCCAGCAGTCAGCGCCGCTTGGCATCTGCGAGCGGACCATACGCGGAATGCGGATATATCTCGTCACGCCTCTTGGGCGTGCTGCCGCTCAACTTTTTCGCCGCCGCGGCGGGTGTGATAGTGCGGGTGAACACAGTGGTCCTTGTGCGGTCAGATCTTGGCTTTTAGGTCGCTGGTGTGCCGCGCTGTGTCCATCAGCCAAGGCGGGCTTTGGACCGAGTGCTACGGTTGACGCCCATAGGCAGGTCGTGTTCATTTCCTTAAAACTCATCCTCTTGCTCAACGTTAATGTATAATCCCACCATGACCGCATTCGAATTTCATTTTCCGCCGATGAATACCCGCACCCATGAGGTCTGCGGGCCGTCTGCCTATGGTTTTGCTTTCGCGCTTGCGGGGCGGATGTGTCGTGCGGGGGCTGGCACGGTGCTTTGGGTGCGGGAGGCATGGAACGGGACGCAGTTGAACCCGTTGGGCTTTGCGCCCTATCTCGATCCGCAACAGCTTTTGATTGCGCAGGCACCAAGCCACAGTGACGCTTTGGCCTCGGCGGAGGAGGCGCTGCGCTCTGGGCGCATTCCACTTGTGGTCATGGAGCTGAGCCAGCCGATTGGCCTCACCGAAGGGCGGCGCTTGCAGCTTGCCGCTCAACAAGGCGGTGCTATGGGGCTGTGCATTCTGCCTGAGGGGATGGGCAGCAATGCCGCTCAAACCCGTTGGCATTGCGCCCCTGTTTTTGATGCAAAGGCGCGTGCGGACTCGACTCTGCAAAAATGGGAAATTATAAAGAACAAAACAGGAACACTAAAGGCGTGGAATGTGAAGTGGGATGCGCAAACGTGTCGTATCAATGTGGTTTCCGAGGCTGCCCAGCGATAGGGTTCTACGCGCACGCGCGCAAGTTAGTGCCAATGACAACTACCCCTTTGTGCTTACACATCACGAGAAGAACACCGACCGGATTTATTGCCTGAACCAAGCCGCCGAGGCGCAGGGGTTGCACCGTGGCATGGGCGTCTCAGACGCGCGCGCCTACTGCCCCGAGCTGCAAAGCCAACCCGCCGACACGCTGGCCGATGCGCGATTTTTGCAGATGCTCGCACGGTGGAGCAAACGGTATTGTCCTTGGGTCGGCCTTGATGGTGCCGATGGGTTGTTGCTCAATATCGCAGGGTCGGCGCATCTGTTTGGCGGCGAGGCGGAGATGCTCGACGACATACGCCACCGCCTCGCGCGAGCGGGCTTGAACGGCCATATCGCAGCGGCGAATACGCGCGGGGCAGCGTGGGCGCTCAGCCATTATGGTCACGCCGCTACGGATGACATCCGCACCCTACCTGTAGCCGCATTGCGCCTTGAGGCCCAAACCGACACGGCGCTGCAACGTCTTGGGTTGCGCAAAGTCTCCGACCTTCTCGCGCTGCCGCGTGCCACGATTGCACGCCGTTTTGGCCCCGATGTGGTGTTGCGCCTTGATCAGGCCATGGGCGCACAGGATGAGGCCATCGCGCCCTTGGGCGATCTGCCGCATTATGGTGTGCGCCTCACATTGCCTGACCCGATTGGATTGACGGCAGATGTGATGAGGGGTGCCGAGCGCCTATTGGCGCGCTTGTGTAACAAGCTCAAAGAACAGGATATGGGCGCGAGACAATTACAGCTCACCCTGCGCCGCGTCGATCAGGGCGCCCAACAGGTTGAGTTGCGACTGGCCGCCCCTATGCGCGATGCGGCGCGGATTTTGCCGTTGTTTGAGCGCGGTATAGGCACGGTGGATGCGGGGTTTGGGATTGATCAGATGCGCCTTGAGGCCACACAGGTCGAGCCTTTGTTAAATGCGCAAATCACCAATGCCACAGCATCACGTCCAGATGGGTTAGATGATCTCATCACGCGGCTTGGCAACCGTATCGGGCTTGAGAATATCCAGCGGTTTTTACCCGCCGACAGCCATATCCCAGAGCGCAGTTTTCAGGTGGCGCCCGCCGCCTATAGCGCCCCGAATGGCGCTTGGTCGTGCCAGCGTCCGCGCCCGTTGAAACTCTTTGCCCCCGAGCCGATTTCGGGCGCGGGAGCGCAGCCGCCCGCGCGGTTTCGCTGGCGGCGCATCGCGCTTACAATGGGGCGCTCTACAGGGCCGGAACGCATTTCGCCAGAATGGTGGCTGCCCGACGAGGCATGGCGCACGGGCGTGCGCGATTATTGGTATGTTGAGACCCGTGAGGGGCGGCGGTTGTGGCTGTTTCACAGGCCGCAAAACCCTGGATGGTTCGTGCATGGAGAGTTTTCATGAGCGCCCGTAACCCATCCCTAGACCCCGGATATGCAGAGCTGTGCTGCACGTCGAATTTCACCTTTCTGCGCGGTGCGTCGCATCCTGAGGAATTGATCGCACGCGCAGCCACCCTTGGCCTCACCGCCATCGCAATCACGGATCACAATTCACTGGCGGGTGTGGTGCGGGCGTTTTCGGCGCTCAAGGAATTGCGCCGCGAACATGGGGACGCGGCGAACCTGCCCAAGCTCATCGTCGGCGCGCGGTTGATCTTGCGCGACAGTGATACGCATTGGATTGCCTTGCCCCATGACCGCGCGGCCTATGCCCGGCTGACGCGGTTGCTTACACTTGGCAAACGGCGCGCCCCTAAAGGTGCGTGCTACCTCGACCTGCGGGACATCGCACAAGGCGGTGCGGGGATGAGCCTGATTGCCTTGCCGCAATCGGCCCTGCACGACAGCGCGCCCGAGATCGCCACGCTTAAAAAATGTTTCCCCTCGAATGTCTTTATCGGCGCTGCCCCGCGCTATGACGGCAGCGATCAGGCGCATTTTGATGCCATAGCACAGCTTGCACATCGCACCGCCGCGCCGATGGTCGCCGTGGGCGACGTGCTCATGCATCACGGGGCGCGCCGGCAGTTGGCCGATGTGTTGACCTGTCTGCGCGAGCACATCACGATTGATCAGATCGGCACCCGCGCGCTCCTCAATGCGGAACGGCGGCTTAAAGGTGAGGCGGATATGGCGCGGTTGTTTGCGCGCCACCCCGCCGCCCTGCGCCGCACGGTTGAGATTGCCGCCAAGGCGAGCTTTTGTCTCTCGGAGTTGAGCTACGAGTATCCCGACGAGATCACGGGAGACGAGCCACCGCAAGAGCGGTTGGCGCGTTTGGCCGCCGAGGGGCTAATAACCCGCTATCCAAATGGCGCGCCTCAGACCGCGATTGCACAAATGAACAAGGAATTGGCTCTGGTCAAAACACTCGACTTTCCTGCCTATTTCCTCACCGTGCATGACATTGTGCAATTTGCTCGAGCGCAAGGAATTTTGTGCCAAGGGCGCGGCTCGGCGGCCAATTCGATCCTGTGTTATCTCTTGGGGATCACCGATGTCAGCCCCGAGACTATCACCATGGTGGTTGAGCGGTTTGTGTCCGAGCACCGTGGCGAGCCGCCTGATATTGATGTGGATTTCGAGCATGAGCGCCGCGAAGAAGTCATTCAGCACATCTATTCCAAATATGGCCGTCACCGCGCGGGGTTATGCGCCACGGTGATTCATTTCCGCTCCCGCGCCGCCATTGCGGAGGTGGGCAAGGTTATGGGCCTGTCCAAGGACGTCACGGCCAATCTGTCGGGGCAAATCTGGGGGTCGAGCAACAACGGTGCGGACCCTGAGCGGGTCAAGGAGTTGGGTCTGGATATGAGCGACCCGCGCCTCGCGCTCACCATAAAACTCATCGGGGAGATTATCGGATTTCCGCGCCATCTAAGCCAACACGTCGGCGGATTTATCATCACCAAGGGCCGGCTTGACGCGCTCTGCCCGATTGAAAACGCCGCCATGGAAGACCGCACGATTATCGAGTGGGACAAGAACGACATTGACGCGCTTGGCATTCTCAAAGTCGATATTCTCAGCCTCGGGATGCTCACCTGTATCCGCAAAAGTTTCGATCTGATTGCACAGCATGGGGGCGAAAAACTCTCGATTGCGACCGTGCCACAAGCGGACGCACCGACCTTTGATATGCTATGTGTGGCCGATGCGATCGGGGTGTTTCAGGTGGAGAGCCGTGCGCAAATGAACTTCCTGCCGCGCATGAAGCCGCGCGTGTTTTATGATCTGGTGATCGAGGTCGCCATCGTGCGCCCCGGTCCGATCCAAGGCGGTATGGTGCATCCCTATATCAACCGCCGCCAAGGCAAAGAGGCCGTGACCTTTCCATCGCCCGCGCTTGAAAAGGTGCTCGGCAAAACACTCGGCGTGCCGCTGTTCCAAGAGCAAGCCATGCAAATCGCCGTGGTCGCGGCAGGGTTCTCTCCGTCAGAGGCCGACAAGCTGCGCCGTTCCATGGCAACGTTTCGACGGATGGGCACCATCGGCCAGCTGCGCGACCAATTTATCAGCGGCGCGGTGGCGCGTGGTTATGATCAGGCCTTCGCGGAGAGCTGTTTTTCACAAATCGAGGGCTTTGGCGAATACGGGTTTCCCGAAAGCCACGCCGCAGCCTTTGCTATGCTCGCCTATGTGTCGGCATGGTTGAAGCGCCACCATCCCGCCGCCTTCGCCTGTGCTTTGCTCAATTCGCAACCGATGGGATTCTACGCGCCTGCGCAGATTGTGCGCGATGCGCGCGAGCATCATATTGAGGTGCGCCCGATTTGTGTAAACGCGAGCGAGTGGGACAATACCTTGGAAAAACGCGCCGATGGGTCACTGGCGCTCAGGCTCGGGTTTCGCCAGATCAAAGGCTTTCGCGAGGAGGACGCCGCATGGATCGTGGCTGCGCGCGGCAACGGCTATCCCGACCCTGAGGCGTTGTGGTTGCGGGCGGGGCTAATGCCAGCGGCTCTAGAGCGACTGGCCGAGGCCGACGCCTATGCGGGGCTTGGCATGGGGCGGCGCGATGCGCTTTGGGCGGTGAAGGCGATCACCGGGCCCAAGCCGCTGCCGCTGTTCAGCGACGCGATCGAGGGCGAAGGAATACGCGAGACGTCCGTGACCCTGCCTGCGATGCATCTGGGCGAAGAGGTCGTCGAGGATTACGTCGCCATGCGCCTGTCGCTCAAGGCCCACCCTATGGAGCTTTTGCGCCCCGAAATGGAGGGGATGACGCCCCATGCGGCCTTGCCTGATGTGCCCCTTGACCCAATTGCGGGGCGCGCCATTTCTGTATGCGGCTTAGTGATCACGCGGCAGCGCCCCGGCACCGCGTCGGGCGTTGTGTTTTTGACGCTGGAGGATGAAACGGGCGTATCAAATGTGGTGGTGTGGAAGACGGTCTACAAACAGTTTCGCCGCGCCGTCATGGGCGGGCGGTTGCTGCGCGTCACGGGTGTGGTTCAGCGCGAAGGCATCGTGGTGCATCTCATTGCGCAGCACATCGAAGACGTCTCACACCGCCTGAGCACGCTCGGCCACCCGATGGAAAACGCCATCGGCATCACCCAACCCCAAGCCGACGACGCCCCTCGCATACGCGCACAGGCGCGCGCCATGCACCCGCGCGACCAAGCCAAACGGCTGTTTCCAAGCCGCGATTTTCGTTAGAGGGGCATCTCCTAACCTCAAGAGAGGCTCATTCATGGCCAGAGAGTTTGCCTGTGGTTGGTATTGACCAGAGAGCCCCCACATCAGAGACGCCCAACGACAGCGAGCGCTCTTTCGAGATCTACGCCAAGATCGCGTCTCGTGCTGTCCATTTTGGGAGGACCTAATAGAAGCTGAACTGCGCGCAAGTTGACGGTCTTCTTATATATCCGTTTGATTTTCGCACATTGTGCGAAACCGTAGCCCAGTCGTAAGGGATGTGGACAGTGTCGTCAGGTTGGTCCTATGCCATCCCAACCTGAGCTTGGTTGGGCCTCATGTTGTTGGAGCGGCTGTTTACCCCGTCCATTGGGCTTGCCTGAATGTCTATATGGGACGTTGCATTAAACAAGCGTCCAAACTGGTGCGTCGACTTTTTTACCCGCTGGCACACCCAGCCCTTTGTCGATCATCGGCACGCGCAGAAGGCCCTCGTAATGCACAGGCCCTTTCAAAAGCAGCCCATGGTCTCCAAGCCAATCGCCCGATACGGCAAGCCAGAGATCAAGCAAAACGGATCATTTATAACTGGATAGGGTGCTACAACAACGAACGGCGCTCACAACGCCTTCGGCAAACGCTCACAAGACGCGGCATACTTCGGCTAAAGTGAAACACGAAAAGCGGCATGAACACACACCTGATGCATCGTAACCAAGCCGCAAAACTGTTCTCAAAAGCAGGACCACTTCAATCAGCCAAGTAAACTCTCTCTAAGCCGCGCGAACGATGGCTTGTCGAGAAGCTCCTTGCGATAAACGAGGTAGTATCCAAAGCCATCGCGCGCGACTGGCGTGCCAACACGGACAATCGCGCCTGATGCGACCAGATCATCCTCCAATCCCATGGTTCCAATTCCTATGCCTTCGCCCGCACTCACCAAATCAAGCATTGTTGGGTAGCTGCGAATTGTGGAAATCTTTCCACGGTCTGGAAGATGCTGGCCGGTCAGGCCACACCAGACAGGCCAAGTGACCCATCCTGCACCATAGGGGTCGCCGTGATCAAAAATGAAACGCGGGTCAAGCGTCGACAGTGGCGCATCTGGATCAAACTCTGGATGCTGGTCCAAAAACTTAGGCGCAGCGATCACCTGACAGTTTTCGCCAAATAGCAAATCTGCGCAGTTCACGCCAAAATCTCCGTTTCCGTAGCGGATAGAAAAATCGACAGACGGATCATCGAAGGCCCGATAATCATCGGCGGTCAGGAAATTCACGGTGGCGTCTGACGCCATCCGCAGCGCGCTGATCTTTGGCATTAACCACAGATGTGCAATGCCAAAGGACGCACCCACGACCAATTCGTCTTTGCCGACGCGTGTTACATCCCGAATGCCAAGCTCAAGACGGTCCAGAAGAGTTGTCGCGATATCCGACAAAAGGGCCCCCTCGCGGGTCAGCTGGATAACACTACCGTTGCGGCGAAAGAGCGGCGACCCGATCCAATCCTCTAACCGCGCCACATGACGGGTGACGGCGGGTTGGGCAACAGACAGCTCCCGCGCCGCATGGGTAAAATTGCTGTGCCGAGCAGCTGCCTCGAAGGCCAGAAGCGCGTTGAGAGGGGGGAGTTTGCGCCGCATGGCCATACCGCCGTGTGATAACAAAAAGGTATTGCAGTATTCCACTTTTGAGGATCGCGGTAAAGCCGATTGGTCTGCATAGTTCGGTAAATATAGTGGGAGACAAACAATGGAAAAAGTCGCGTTCACGCAGATGAAAGACGGCACAAAGGAGGAATATGCATTCCTCACCGAACATGAGACCGACTACGCCAAGGACACGGCCAAGAGACTGATGAAAGCGATGGTTGAGTTGGACGCGAGCCTGTCGGGCTATCAGGTAACACGGCTTGGACATTCGCTGCAATCTGCAACACGTGCCTGGTGGGATGGTGCTGATATTGACTGGATCGTCTCCACCTTGCTCCATGACATTGGCGATATCTACGCTCCCTATAACCATGATGAATACGCAGCATCAATCTTGCGGCCTTTTGTGCGCGAGCAATGCGCATGGTGCGTTCAGACCCACGGCGACTTTCAGATGATCTATTACGGCCATCACGTCGGCGGCGACCCCAACAAGCGCGACCGGTTCAAAGATAGCCCCTATTTCGATGATTGTGCCGTGTTTTGCGAACGCTGGGATCAGGCAAGCTTTGACCCTGCCTATGATGACCTGCCGCTTTCGTTTTTCGCCCCCATGGTCGAAGAGGTGTTTGCCCGCACGCCCTATGATCCGAATGTGATCCAAGCTGGCGTTCGTGCGCCGCTGACAGATGCGGCCGTGGCCGCCAGCCGCACTGCTGCCTAGCCGCTTTGAAGGTGTCCTTATGAGTGACCGCCCCGAAACATCGCCCCGTGCCCCGCGCCGCATCTGGAATTTTACGCCTGCGTTGCCGTTGCAGCTTGCGCCCTATTGGGATTGGCCGCTGCGTCCGCTCGCTTCGCTGGGTTATCTGCTCAAAAGCTGGAACCCTGTTGGAACGCGGCTCATGTTTCTTGCGCTAGCCGTGATAGTTTGGTCGTTCTTCACCCCCGAAATATCGCGTGCCCAAACGCTGCAATTTGATTGGGTGTTCGAGGTTTGGCTGCGCAACGTTATCTTGCTGACCTGCGTGGCGGGGGGGCTTCATTTGCTGCTCTGGCGGTTTGCGACACAGGGCGAAGACTACCGCTATGATATGCGCCCGATGATGAAGGGCGCAAAGGTTTTCTGGTTCAAGAATCAGGTCTGGGACAATATATTCTGGTCCTATGTTGCCCTACATTTCTGGACATTCTTTGAATGCCTGATGTGGTATGCCTATGCGAACGGCTGGGCAACAATGATCACGTTTGACAGCAACCCCGTTTGGTTCGTTGTGCTTATCGTGCTGATCCCGATCTATGCGGGCCTGTATTTTTACGCTCACCACCGCGTATTGCACATGAGGTTTATTTATCGCCATGTGCATTCTTGGCACCACCGCAACATCAACACAGGCCCATGGTCCGGCCTTGCAATGCATCCGGTCGAGAGCTTCATCTTGATGACCGATGTGTTGATCTTCCTGCTGATCCCTGCGCATCCCATCCATATCCTGTTCCTGATGTTTCACCACGGGGTCGGTGCGCCCACCTCCCATGCAGGGTTCGAAAAGGTGAAGCTCGGACGCGGTGTGGATATCGAAGTTGGTGACTTCTTTCACCAACTTCATCACCGGTTCTTTGATTGCAATTACGGAACTGGGGAAACACCTTGGGATCGCTGGTTTGGCACCTTCCACGACGGGTCTGCCGACGGCAATGAACTGGTCAAGGAACGGCGGCGCAAAATCTGGTCCAGTCAGTAGGGAGCCGCCGCTTATGTGCTCCAGCCCGAGACGTAAGGACACTGGGTTAGGGGATAGACCAAATGTGGAAACAGATATTCAGCCCGTTGTCTGGCCATCGATACGCAGTAGCGGTGAGAGGGGAGGTGCGCGAAGGTGCTGTGCGGATGGTGTGCAAACATCAGGGCGAATTTGAGTGTCCGTCAAGCGCGCTCACATCGATTGCGCCCAAGATCGGCTTTGCTTCTGATCCGCTTCGCGTTTGGGTGCGGGGCGCTGAGACGGACAGCGGCCAACGTGACGCTGTGACGAGCGCCGAGCATGACGTGATCAAAGCTCTAGCGGGCGCGAAGCGGAGGTTGAATTGCACCCACTGATGGAGCCTGTCTGGGGCACGCAAGCTGTTTCGTATGACAATGCACTCGCGAGACGATGATTGGCCTCTTCTAAGCATAAGTCATCCACAGCTTGGGCCCTTGGTTCGCACCCTACAGGTTTTACCAGCGCGTGGCGCTCGTTAGAATAACTCAAGATGCCCCGTGATATCCTGCCAGTTCTCGATGCGCTCTTTCACGATGTCGGGCTGCTTTTCTGCGACTGAATGCACCATGAAGTTCATGAGAGACACCAACGGCGCCGTCGTTTCCAGAAACGACCCTGTTTTCGTATGAACATGAAACACATATGAGGTGTAGGCATAGGCCCAGTTGTTGAACTCATCGGTAAAAACGATGATCGCTATCCCCCGCTCTGTCGCGATCTTGCAGATCATCTCTGCTTCGCGCGCGTAGGGTGTAACATCTGTCAATATCAAGACGTTGCTGCCGCGTTCTATAGATTTTGAGGGCATGGTCCATTCAACCAACCCGCCATCATGCACAGCCACAAACCGCACCGCATCCCGGACGATGGACAGGCGACGGGCGAAGTCTTCCGAGACACCTTTAACAGTCTGAAACCCCGTGAGAAAAATGCGGTCTGCCTGTGCGATCAGGTCGGTTGCGTCGCGCCATTCCTGCGTTGCGACTTGCTCGGCAAGTTTCAGAATGGCTGCGCTTTCCTCGTTGATCAGCGCGCTTTGGCTTGACGACATCAGGCTATGAAGGCGCTCGTGGCTTTGCACGTCTTGCTCGGGCAGGCCTAGCCTCAAGTCTTCTTTGAGGGCGCGCATACCTCGGTAACCGACTTTGTTGAGAAAGCGGCTGATGGTGATCTCGCTGAGCTGGGTTGCCTGCGCAAGAGATGCGCCAGTCTCAAGGCTTATTTTCTGTTGGTTCTGTAAGATGTAGCGAGCGACTTTGGCTTCCGACTTTGTCAGCCTTGGTAAGGCTCTTCGAATATGGCTCGAAACTCTGTTATCTGCCATGGCCCCCCCCCACAAAAGACAGTATTCTGTCATTCTTACCAATTTGTATATTTTGAAACCATTTTGTGCAAGTCTTCTCCGATAAGAGGGCGCGAAGCCCTTAAGCGAAACATCAGGGGAACACTCATGACCATAAAAACCAGCATCATTGCCGCACTTTTCGGTGCAGCGGTTACGGCCAACGGGGCCGCCGCAGAAGAGCTTCGCCTCTATAACTGGGGCGACTATATAAATCCGGAAATCCTCAAAAAATTCACCGAAGAAACAGGGATTGAAGTTGGCCTCGATACTTATGCCTCAAACGAGGAAATGCTTGCCAAAATCCAGGCTGGGGCCACAGGCTATGACATTGTGTTCCCGTCTGTGCATATGCAGGACATCATGGTGAAACTCGACTTACTCGCCAAAACCGACATTAACCAAGCTGCGGATTGGGGCAACATTGACCCCGCGTTTATGACAGCCGCCTCCGATCCCAACGGCGAATACTGTATGCCCTATGGCTGGGGCACAGTCGGTCTATTTTACAACTCCGAAGCCGCTGGCGACGAGATTACCAGCTGGGCTGACTTCTTTGCCATTCCAGAGAAAACGGGCAACAAAATCACCATGCTCAACGATATGCGTGAGGTTATGGCCGTCGGCCTGATCATGAACGGCAACAGCGTGAACGCTTCGGACCCAGCCGAGATCAAAGCTGCGATGGACACACTTATCAGCCACAAAGACGCGATCTCTGCCTTCACCTATGCAGTGCCAGGAATGATCTCGAGTGGTGACATTGCTGCGGGACAGTTCTTTGTCGGGCTCAATGCGATGGCCACGAACGTGGACGGTATGGAGTATGTCATTCCGAGCGAGGGCGCGACGATGTATCAGGAAAATATGTGTGTGCTGGCTTCAGCCCCGAACAAGGAAAACGCTCGCAAATTTATGGAATTCTTCCTGAAGCCTGAAATCTCAGCCATGAACACAGCGCAGCAGTTTAACGGTTCTGCTAATATTCCTGCCCGCGCGTTGCTGCCCGATGCGATCAAGAACAACCCCAACATCAACGTGTCAGCAGCCACGATGGAGCGCCTTGAGATGTTCAAGGATATTGGCGCGGCCGTCAAACAGTATGACCGCGCTTGGAACTCGATCCGCACGGCTGACTAAGCTCTACCCTAGAGGGCCAAGCGATCATCCGCTTGGCCTATGCCTCCTGATAAATCCGCAGTTTTGCCAAGGGTGAGCCATGTCCAGCTTGTTAGAGATACGCGATGCAACCCGCATTTTCCCGACGCCAGAAGGCGGCACCGTCAAGGCCTTGGGTGGCGTAGACCTAGAGATCAATACAAACGAGTTTGTGACGCTTCTTGGGCCTTCGGGCTGTGGGAAAACAACACTTCTGCGCGCAATCGCAGGGTTCGAAAACCTTGATGCAGGATCGATCCATCTAGATGGTCAAGATATGCTACGCGTGCCAACGCACAAGCGACCGATCAACACTGTTTTCCAAAGCTACGCTCTGTTTTCGCATATGAGCGTGGGCCGCAACATCGGTTACAGCCTTGAAGTTGCGGGCATGAAAAAGCCCGAGCGCACCCGCGAAATCGGTCAAGCCCTTGAGCTTGTTGGCCTCAATGGTATGGAAAATCGCAAGCCGTCACAGCTATCGGGCGGCCAGCGTCAACGCGTTGCTCTTGCCCGCGCTTTGGTTGCCAAACCGAAACTTCTGTTGCTTGATGAGCCGCTCTCCGCACTTGACCGGCAGCTGCGACAGCAAATGCAAGTTGAGCTTAAATCGCTACAGAATGAGCTTGGTGTTTCATTTGTTTTCGTGACGCACGACCAAGAAGAAGCCCTGACGATGTCGGACAGAATCGTTGTGATGCGTGCAGGTTTGATCGAACAAATTGGCGCGCCCCGTGATATATACCGCAGGCCAAAATCGCGATTTGTTGCCGAATTTATAGGTGAGACAAACTTGTTTCCTGTCACAGTGTCGTCTGAGGGCGCACGCACCGAGCATGGTCTCACCTTCACGCTCCCGGAGAGCGCAAAAGGCCAAACCGGCGACAGGGTTTTAGCGCTACGCCCAACCGAGCTTAACGTGATGGATGAGGGCACCAGAAGCCAGTCTGCAATCGCTGGTGTGCTCGCCCAAGAAATCTATCTAGGCTCTGATCTGCATTATCTAATCAAACCCGACGTCGGGGGCGAAGCGATCCGCGTGACAGCCCGTGACATTGGCACGCAGCGCTCTGTCGGCGAGAGGGTGCGCCTGACATATGCGCCTGAGTCTATTCATTTGATGGAGGCTGAATAGATGCGTCGTCAAACCGCTTTTCTGCTCGGCTTGCTCTCGCCCGTTACGATATATCTGGGCATCTTTTTCATTGGCCCGCTGCTGATCATCGCCGTTTTCTCATTCCTTGAGCCGGGCCTTTACGGCGGCGTGGTTTGGAACTTCTATCACTGGAATTATGGCCGCATCTTTGGTTGGGCTGACGGGTTTATCGAAGTTTACGAAAGCGTCTATCTGCGGATCTTGGGCCGCTCGCTTCTCATGGCATTGATCACAGTTGTTCTCTGCCTGATTATCGCCTACCCCGTTGCCTTCTGGGTGAGCCGACTGCAGAAAAAATGGCAGATGTTTTTCATGTTCCTCGTGACATTGCCGTTTTTCACGAGCCTCATCGTCCGGCTTTATGCGTGGTTGATGTTGCTCAAGCCATCTGGCCTGATCAATGATGTGCTCCTTGGCATCGGCTTGCTGGATCAACCGCTTGATATGGTGTTCACCCGCTTCGCTGTTGTGCTGGGCATGGTCTACGTGATGATTCCGTTTATGTTCCTGCCCGTCTTCTCAAGCGTTGAGCAACTCGACGATTCTTTGCTGGAGGCCAGTGCCGATCTGGGCGCAAAGCCTTGGCAGACATTTCTGAAGGTCATCTTGCCTCAAACAATGCCGGGGATCGCAGGCGGATCTGTGATTGTGTTCATCCCGTCGGTTGGAAACTTTGTTATCCCTGACATCCTCGGAGGGGCCAAAGGCCTGATGATCGGAAACCTTGTCGAGCAGCAGTTTCTGTCGGCGCGCAACTGGCCCTTCGGGGCAGCCCTTTCGATGTTGATCATGGCTGTCGTCCTCACTGTGATGTTGTTTTATGTGCGCAAGATTGCCCGTTCGGGATCAGAGCAGGGAGCATCATGATGAAAGCCCGTCTTGGCATAGGTTGGTTGTCTCTGACACTGTTCAGCGTGGCGTTCTTTATCTTTCTCTATCTGCCGCTCGGCGTGATTATCTATTATTCCTTTAACTCGAACACCCTTGATATGACTGTCTGGACAGGCTTCACTTTTGACTGGTATCTCAGCATCTTTGGTCTTTCCGATAAGACTTCTGCGATTGGCAGCTCGGGCGCTTACGTTGAATCCACAGACCAATTGCTCGCCGCGCTGCGCAACAGCCTTATCGTGGCGACAACAACAACTCTGATCTCGACAACGATTGGAACCGCGACAGCAATCGCTATGGCGCGCTACAGGTTCCGCCTGCGCGGGGCCTATCAGGGCCTGATGATGCTTCCGATGATGATGCCTGACATTGTGCTCGGCATTGGTCTTTTGATCTTCTTCGTGACGCTCGGCGTGAACCTCGGGCTGATGACAATCATCATTGGCCACTGCACATTTCTTTCGTCTTACGTTTTCATAGTCGTCTCGGCGCGCATGGCGTCGATTGATCCGGCGCTGGAAGAGGCCTCCGCCGACTTGGGCGCAAACGAGTGGGTGACGTTCAAGAAAGTGCTGCTTCCTCAGCTTATGCCCGGCATTGTCGGTGGCGCGCTCTTGGCGTTCATCATCTCGATGGATGATCTGGTGATCACCTACTTCATCGCGGGCACTGACAGCACAACCTTGCCGATGTTTATCTTTTCGATGGTGCGCCGTGGCGTGAAGCCCGAGATCAACGCCATCGCAACGCTGATTATCCTCGCCTCACTGGTAATTGCGATGATTGGATTGTATCTCAGAAACCGCCGCGTGGAGTGAACAGAATGAACAAACAAGCAAACAATCTCTCCACAAAGCCGCGCGCCCGTGATTTGGGCCTGCCCTTTCCCGGCGAGACAGGACCCTATAACGCGATCACCGATGTGGCAGGTGTCACAGTGGGCTTCACGACGCTGACGGACCCGTCCAAGGATATGCGCACAGGCGTCACCGCAATCGTCCCGCGACAGGATGAGGGCGCGCCACAACCCGTCTGGGCAGGGCAATATGCGCTCAACGGGAATGGCGAGATGACTGGCACGCATTGGATCAATGATGCTGGCTATTTCGCCGGCCCCATTTGCATCACCAACACCCATGGTGTCGGGCAAGTTCACCACGGCGCAACCAAATGGATGATCGAGCGCTACTCGAGTTATTTTCAGTCTGAGCACGCATGGGCCATGCCTGTCGTTGCCGAGACATATGACGGCGTTCTCAACGACATCACCGCGTTACATATCACTTCGGAGCACGCCCTTGACGCCCTGAATGCCGCGAAATCAGGCCCCGTCGCCGAAGGCTCGACGGGAGGCGGCAATGGCATGATCTGTTACGAGTTCAAAGGCGGCACGGGAACATCTTCTCGGCGCGTCAAGCTCGGCGAAAAGACATATACCATTGGCGCTATGGTGCAGGCCAATCATGGTATTCGGCCGTGGCTGACCGTGTTGGGAAAACCCGTCGGCCAAAACATGATGGAAGACAGGCTTCTGAAAGAAGAAACTGGCTCAATCATCGTGGTTCTGGCAACAGATGCGCCTCTTTCCGGTCTCGCCCTTAAACAGATCGCCAAACGCGCAGCTATCGGCGTTGGCCGCGGAGGCTCGCCTGGAGGCAACAACTCAGGTGACATTTTTCTAGCCTTCTCGGTGGCCAATGAACGGCCAATGCCGGGGCACGATGATGTCGTTATCCAAAAACAAGAGATCAACACCGAGTTCATCGACCCGCTTTATCTTGCGGCGGTGCAAGCTGTTGAAGAGGCCGTCATCAACGCAATTGTCGCGGGTGAGGATGTCGCAACAGTGAAACCCAAAGGCGCGATCTGTAAGGCGATTGATACGGAAAAGCTGGCACGGTTTTTTTGAGGCTGAAGCAATTGTCGTTAGTGTGGAGGCCGTCCTTCGCATATTTGAGATAGACGGCAGAAAATCCCCGTAGAACGCTGGCTCCTGAGCCGCTTCATTTTGCTATAGCAGCAAATGGCCGCAATGCGGGCTACGGCTGTGCGAACTTGACGGGCTGGTGCGCGGCAGGAATGGGCCGAGTGCGCTGAAGACCTGGGGCATTCTTGGCGGGTGTATGTAACGCTCGAGAGAGCCGCCTTATCGTGTAAGACAAGCTCTTATTTCTTATGCTGAGCCTATTTGATCGCGTTTGCATTTTGCGCGATGTCTCTGGCTTTGTCTCGCAAAACAAATTTCTGGATCTTGCCAGTTGATGTGCGCGGGATCGGCATGAACACGAACTGGCTTGGCACTTTGTAGGGGGCAAGCTGGTCTTTGCACCAAGCCCGCAAACTGGCAGCATCCGCAAATTTACCTAGGGCCAACTCTACAAACGCGCAGGGCGTTTCGCCCCATTTTTCGTGGGGCATGGCAACCACGGCCGCGATCTCGACTGCGGGGTGACGGTAGAGCGCTTCTTCCACTTCGATGGAGGAGATATTCTCGCCCCCCGAAATGATGATGTCCTTTGAGCGGTCCTTGAGCTGGATATAACCGTCGGGATATCGCACGCCCAGATCACCAGAGTGGAACCAGCCGCCTGCGAAAGCCTCTTCTGTGGCTGTCGGGTTGCGGAAATAGCCTTTCATCACGACGTTGCCGCGGAACATGACCTCGCCCATTGTTTTGCCGTCGCGCGGCACGGGCTGTAATGTTTCGGGGTCAAGCACATCGAGACCCTCAAGTGGCAGGTAGCGCACGCCTTGGCGCGACTTCAGGGTTGCCTGTTCGGCGGTGGGCAAAGCCGACCATTCCTGATGCCAATCATTCACGACGGCGGGTCCGTAGGTTTCGGTCAGCCCATAAAGGTGGGTGACATCGAAGCCAGCGGTTTTCATGTCGGCCAGAAGCTTTTCGGGGGGAGGGGCGGCAGCGGTGAAGAATTGCACCGTGTGATCGAGCGCGCGTTTATCGGCCTCGGGAGCCGAGATCATCAGAGACATAACGATGGGTGCGCCGCAGAGGTGAGTGACTTTTTCCTCGGCGAGTGCGGCCCAGATCGGCTCGGCGCGCACCTGACGCAGGCAGACATGGGTGCCGATAATGGCGGAGAGTGTCCAAGGGAAACACCAGCCGTTGCAGTGAAACATTGGCAAGGTCCAGAGATAGACAGCGTGCTTGGCCATCGACGTGGTCAGCGCATTGCCTTGGGCCAGAAGATAGGCTCCTCGGTGATGCGAGACGACACCTTTTGGGTCGCCCGTTGTGCCGGAGGTGTAGTTGATCGAAATGGCGTCCCATTCATCAAGTGGCATAAGCCACTCAAACGCAGGGTCGCCTGCGCTCAGGAACGCTTCATAGTCTTGCGCCGCGGTGCCCGAGGCGGGGCCGTTGAACTCTGCATCCTCATACTCGATCAGCAGGGGCGAGACAGAGGCCAGCGCCAGCGCCTCGCGCATCAGGGGCATGAATTCGCTGTCTACGATCACGATTTTGGACATGGCGTGATCCAGCTGAAAGGCGATCACGGAGGCATCAAGGCGTGTGTTGATCGAGTGCAGGACACTGCCGCTCATAGGGACACCATAGTGGCACTCCAGCATCGCGGGCGTATTGGCCAGCAAGGCCGAGACAGTATCGCCGCGCATAACCTCGTGTTGCACCAAGGCCGAGGCCAGCTGGCGGGCGCGTGCGTAAAACTCGGCATAGCTGCGCCGCAAAGAGCCATGAACCATTGCGGTATGATCGGGAAAGACCGAGGCCGCCCGCTCCAGAAATGTCAGCGGTGTGAGTGGCTGATGGTTTGCAGGAGTGCGATCAAGGCCTATGTTGTAGGGGTTTGGGCTCATGGCTCAGGCGTCCTGCCATTCGGGTGCGCGCTTTTCTATGAAGGCACCGATGCCTTCGCAAGCGTCTTGGGCGAGCATATTTTCAACCATCACGCCTGAGGCGTAGTCATAGGCCTGAGGCAGGGTCATTTCGCGCTGGGTGTAATAGGCGCGCTTGCCTGTTGCGAGGGTCATGCTGGATTTGGATGCGATCTTGCGGGCAAGTTCCATGGCTGTCTCTTCCAGCAGGTCGGGGGCGACAGCGCGGTTCACAAGGCCGATTTCAGCCGCCCGATCTGCCTGTGTCATGTCGCCCGTCAAAAGCATCTCCATTGCGTGTTTGTCAGCGACATTGCGTGACAGGGCGACCATGGGTGTCGAGCAGAACAGCCCGATATGCACACCTGGTGTGCTGAACAGAGCCGTATCGGCTGCGATGGCCAGATCACAGCTTGCGACCAGCTGGCAGCCTGCGGCAGTGGCCACGCCTGTGACTTCGGCAATCACGGGTTTGGGGCAGTTTACGATGCCCTGCATAACGCCTGCACAAAGAGACATGACCTTTGCAAAGTAGGCTTTGCCACCATCCTTATGCGCGCGCCCTGCTGTCATTTCTTTTAGGTCGTGGCCTGCGCAAAAGGCGGGGCCGTTGGCGGCCAGAACAATCACGCGCACGGCCGGATCGGAAGCGGCGTCTTCAAACGCTTGCCCCAGTGCGGCCAGCATTGCCTCGGAGAGAGCGTTGCGGCGCGCCACATCGTTCAATGTTAGGCGCAGGATGCCCTGAGCGTTGAGATTACGGATGAGAATGTCGGATGTGGTCATGAGACGCTTTCTTTCAGCTTAATTTATATTGATTTGGACGCTGTCGGCCAGCGTATTGGCAATAAAGCAGTAGCGGTGCGCGCGGTCTTGCATCTCGGCCATGTCTTCGGCGCTGACGGCAAAGCCTGTGTCAAAGCGCACCACCGGATTGAGATCAATCCGTGTCACCGACATCTGGCCGTTGGGGTTCTTGCCCAAATGCGCCTCGGCGTAGTCATGATAGCTTGCAACAGGCCAGCCCGCCTTTGCGGCGAGGGCTAGAAAAGTCATCATATGACAGCTGGAAAGCGCTGAGGCGAGAGCCTGCTCGGGGTTTGTGTTGTCTGGATGTCCGCCCCAATCAGGGGCGGAATCGACGAGCAAGTCATAGCGGTTGTTATACTGCACCGTGTGCTCGTTTGAGTAGCCACCCGCTTGCAACTCGGGTGACGCGCGGTGCCAATGCAATGAAATCGCGAGGTCTGACATACGGGTGGCCTTTCTCTTGAGGCGTTAGGCTGCTGCGATTTGCTTTTTAGGGTCGTAAAACGGACGCTCGCTGAGTGTGGCACGACTGACGCCAGAGTGGCTCACAACCTCAACCTCGGCCCCGATGTTGGCGTGCTCGGCTGAAACTATGGCCAGCGCGATATTCTGTTTCAGACGCGGCGAGTAGACGGCAGATGTGACCTTGCCGATGGTTTCACCGCCAAGATTGATAGGCCAAAATGTCGTGTTCGGTCCTGTGAGCGGTGCGCCGTCAATGATCAGCCCGATCTGTTTGCGGCTGACGCCGTCTGCCTTGATCCGGCGCAGCGCAGCCTTGCCAATGAAGTCTGCATCCATCTCAAGATTGACTAGCCTGTCAAAGCCAAGCTCGAACGGGTTGGTGCTCATGTCCGCATCCGCGTGATAGGAGAGCATACCGCCCTCGATCCGGCGGATCGACGATGTGTGCCCAGGCTTTAGGCCGAACTCCAGACCCGCAGCCATGATGGTCTCCCAGAGCAAGTCGCCCTTGTTGCCGTCCCGCAGGTAAATTTCGTAGCCCAATTCGCTCGACCAACCTGTTCGGGACACGATCAGGGGAATGCCATCAAGTTCAACCTCGCGCAGCCAGTAGTAGCGCAGGTCCATAATGTCGTCCCCGAAAAGCGCACGCATGATCTCGCCAGATTTGGGCCCCTGTAATTGAAGTGGCGATACGTCAGGTTCACAGATTGTGACATCAAGACCTGAATGGATCGCAACACCCTGCGCCCACAACAGGATGTCGCTGTCGGCCAGCGAAATCCAGAAATGGTTTTCGGCAAGGCGCAGCAGGATCGGATCATTCAGAATGCCACCATCGGCGTTGGTGATCAGAATATACTTGCACTGACCCACAGCCATCTTTGACAGGTCACGGCACGTGAGCATCTGCGTAAACTTGGCCGCATCCGGGCCAGTGATTTCGACCTGACGCTCGACTGCTACATCACACAGGATTGCATCGTTGACGAGGTTCCAGAAATTCTGCTCGGGGTTGCCGAAATCGCGCGGGATATACATATGATTATAAACTGAAAATCCTTGTGCACCCCAACGCACTGTGGCGTCAAAGTAAGGCGATTTGCGGATTTGAGTGCCGAAGCCAAAATCTTCTGCTTGCATTGTAACGTCCTTCCGTTTCCCTGTGATCAGCCAAATCAAGACCTGTTAGGCTTTGTCCGAGATGTACTCTGAGGCGAACAAAAAAATGGTCTTAAGATTCCACATTTGCAGCCCAACCAGGCCGTTTGGGACACGAAAACTGGACCATTTGGACTGGAGGCTCTATTTGGCGCGTGTGTTCGCCAGCTTTGGGATATTGGGCAATGCTGTTTTCACTTGTCGGGTTGCAAAGTGAGTCATGTAGCGGTCGATGCCAAGATCCTCGGCATGGAGGTCTTCAACAAAATCCTGAAATGCAGTCAGGCTGGGGCTGATCACTTTCATGATATAGTCAACGCCCCCGCCCGTGGCGATACAATCAACGATCTCGTCTCTACCGTTTATGAAGGCTTCAAAACGGTCGAAGTCGGCCTTGCGATGACGGCTGAGCGAGACCGTAACAATCACTTGGGCAAAATCAGCCAATTGATCCAAGCCGATATCGGCGTGATAGCCGCGAATATAGCCAGCAGCCTTCAACCGCGTCAGCCGCGCCCAACAGGGGGTGGCGGACAGGTTGCAAATCTCCGCCAGCCTTGATTTGCTCAACTGGCCATGCTGCTGCAAAGCCGTTAAGATGCGGATGTCCGCGGCATCAAGGGCAAGTCTCTTCATTCCATCAGCTCTTTCATGGTGGGACTCCACGCCAAACGGCGCAGAAGCGCGAGCAGGCTTAGCCCTCTCATATCCGACAGCCTTTCATCAGGACCCCGATTTTGCGACAAAATCAAGCGCGTCTCCGTCCAGACAATCCACACCGCCCTATAAGACTATATCTCAGAGCGCCTTCCCTGTCCTAAACACCCTGTCCCCCCAAGGCTAAAGGGCAGCAGTCAATGCCCCGGTTCAGTGGGGATTGAAGCAACTGTTGGTAAAGGGCTTCTGGTGATAGCGAGATACGGGTTGCCTCACGCTTCATACGCCCTGACGCAGTCTGGCAGGTGCCTTCTGGACACGTTGTTTTGTTAAACAGTATGGCGCCAAAAGCGGAGTGCATTCCAAAGGAAAAATCCCAAACTGAACCTTGGCGGCGGGTCTTGCACTTGCGTCTAAAAATGAAGACGAGATTGCCAGACAAAGCACGTGTCGCCCCAATGATTGGCCTATGCAAGGCAAACGCGGGGCGGTTGAGGAGGCTCATGGGGGCTGGTCCGGTTACAAGCCCTGCCGCTCACAGGCTCAGCACTTCGGCGAGGACGCTGACGGCGAGTTTGCGGGCGTCGCGGGCGGAGGGGACGAGGCCGATGGGGCCGTGGAGGCGCGCCAGAGCGGTCTCGTTGGCTCCAAGTCTCACAAGCTCCATCCGCCGCAGGTCGGCGGCGCGTTGGCTGCCTTGTGCGCCGACATAAAAGGCTGCGCTGGTCAGGGCCGGAGCCAGAATGGGCGGCTCCCATTCATGGTCATGAAAAAACAAGACAACAGCGCTGCGCGCATCAATCGGCAGGTCTTTAGGGCAGTGTGCGTGGGTCAGATGACGCGTGGCGCAACCTGCGCGGGCCACGGCCTCAAGCGTTTCTGTGTCGGGGGAGAGCACAAGATTGGGATAGCCCGCCGCCTGAACAAGCCCTGCAAAGGTTGCGGTTTCTGGGCCTTTGCCAAAGACAAAAAAGCAGATCTCAGGCTCGATTGTGACGCTGAAGATATCGCCCGTCCAGCCTGTCTCGCCCTCTGCCACAGCGCAGAGCGCGCCGCTGCGGCGATCCACTTCCAAAACGCAGGCCTCGCGCGCCGCATGATGGCTCAGCAGTGCGTCAAGCACGCGCACATCAGGGCGCGGCATCAGCAATATTTCAAGCCCGCCGCCACAGGGCAGCACGATATCGGCAAAAGGCGAGCCTTTCCCGTAGCGGACCTGATAGGGCGCGCCGTTTTCCAGCGCTTTGGCGGCATGAAGCGCAATATCGGCCTCGACACAGCCCGAGGAGAGCGTGCCAATGCGCCGCCCGTCCGCGAGCACGGCCATCATCGCGCCGAGCGGACGGTAGGAGGGGCCGTCAACATGGGTGATCACACAAAGCACGCCTTGGCCCCCCGCAGCAGACAGCTGGCGGATCGGCTCGATCACGGTGCTTGCGTCCAGAGAGGGAACGCTCATGGCGATGTCCTTTTTGTCAGGCGCATTAACCCTGCGCTAACCTTGTTTTGTCAAACTCGTCAATAACGGGTGCACATCCGCCAAAGAATTTGGCTCAAATGCTTCAGATGCAGGGTGTCGCCTGTTCCCTCTTTCCAGCTTACCATTCAATCGGCTTCTGGGCGTAGTCAAAGAACTGCCCGCTGTCTGCGGCGGTCAGCCCCAGCATCACATTGACCAGATTTTCAGCCGCGGTTTGCGGCGGCACAGTGCTGTGGCGTGCCGCATAATTGGCTGTGAACTCTGTCGCGACGGTTCCGGGGTGCAGGGCCACGGCGATTGCGTCTTTGTGGCTGCGGCCCAGCTCGATGGCCGCGCCGCGGACAAGCTGGTTGGCCGCTGCTTTTGAGGCGCGATAGGCGTGCCAGCCGCCGATATGATTGTCGCCGATAGAGCCGACCCGCGCCGTCAGAACAGCCAGCACAGAGCGGCCCTTTTTGGGCAGAAGCTTGGGCCCGTGGCGCAAGACATAGGCCACCCCGAAGGTATTGACCCGAAACACCTCTTCAAAGCTCTCCTGCCGTATCTGGCTCAGCGCTTTTTCAGGCGCGCAGCCTTCGGCGGCAAGCACGCCTGAGGCCATAAAGACAAGATCGAAAGGCGCGTTCAGCGCCTCCAGATGTGTGTTTACACTGGCCTGATCGGTGATGTCCAAACCGTCTTGCGCACGCGACAGCCGCGTGACGTGCCAGCCGCGCGTTTCCAGTTCTTGCGCCACGGCGGCGCCGATGCCGCCAGATGCGCCGATGATGAGGGCGTTTTGTGTCATTTTGCCAAGCTAACCCTTCGCGCGCCTATTGCAAGCGCTTGCCGGTTGACTATTTCTGTTCTGCCCCTTGTAGTTGCGAGTGATTTGCAATTACAGTTTCGAAACTTATAGAAAGGTCTTCTTTCATGCTCCGTGCCTCGCTGGTCTTTGCTGCGCTTTTGCCCGCCACAAGCCTCGCCGCCCAAGACAGGCTCAAAGTTGTGACAACCTTCACTGTCCTCGCGGATATGGCCCGAAATGTGGCTGGCGAGGCGGCGGATGTTGTCTCTGTGACAAAGGCAGGGGCCGAGATTCACGGCTATCAGCCCACGCCGCGCGATATTGTCCGCGCCTCTGACGCCGACCTGATCTTGTGGAACGGGCTGAACCTCGAGCTTTGGTTTGAGCAGTTCCTCGCCAATCTGGGCGATGTCCCCTCCGCCACGCTCTCTGACGGGATCACGCCGATCTCGATCGGCTCGGGCAGCTATGAGGGCAAGGCCAATCCCCACGCTTGGATGGGGCTTGAAAATGCGCTGGTCTATATCGCCAATATCGAGCGCGCGCTCAGCGCCGCCGATCCCGCCAATGCGGCGCTGTATCAGGTCAATGCCGAGGCCTACGCAGAGCAGCTGCGTGCAACGCTCGCGCCGCTCAAGGCCGAGATCGAGACTGTTCCCGCTCAAAGCCGCTGGCTTGTGAGCTGTGAAGGCGCCTTCAGCTATCTGGCGCGCGACCTCGGCTTGCAAGAGCTTTACCTCTGGCCGATGAACGCCGATCAGACAGGCACGCCCCAACAGGTCCGCCGTGTGATTGATGGCGTGCGCGCACATAATGTCCCCGCTGTCTTTTGCGAAAGCACAGTCAACACCGCGCCCGCCGAGCAAGTCGCCCGTGAAACTGGCGCGGCTTACGGCGGGGTGCTTTATGTTGACAGCCTCAGCGCCGAGGATGGCCCCGTGCCGACCTATCTTGACCTTTTGCGCGTCACAACAGAAACGGTCGCGCGCGGCCTCAAGGGAGCCGAGTGATGGACGGTATCCGCGCCCAAGGCGTCACAGTCACATATCGCAACGGCCACACCGCCCTGCGCGATGCGAGCTTTGACATCCCCCGTGGCACCGTCACGGCGCTGGTGGGCGTCAACGGCGCGGGCAAATCGACCCTCTTTAAGGCGATCATGGGGTTTGTGCCCGCCTCCAAAGGCGAGATCACCTTGCTGGGCAAGCCCGTGCGCGAGGCGCTCAAATCCAATCTGGTCGCCTATGTGCCACAGGCCGAAGAGGTCGATTGGGCCTTCCCTGTTCTGGTCGAAGATGTGGTGATGATGGGCCGTTATGGCCACATGGGGATGCTCCGCCGCCCCAAAGCGGCGGATCACGCGGCGGTGGATCAGGCGCTCACCCGTGTGAATATGCAGGCGTTCCGCAAGCGCCAGATCGGCGAGCTTTCGGGCGGGCAGCGCAAGCGTGTCTTTCTGGCGCGCGCGTTGGCGCAAGAGGGGCAGGTGATCTTGCTGGATGAGCCGTTTACAGGCGTTGATGTGACGACAGAAAACCAGATCATAACGCTTCTGGGCGAGCTGCGCGACGAAGGCCGCGTCATGCTTGTGGCGACACACAACCTCGGCTCTGTGCCCGAGTTTTGCGACCGCACGGTGCTTGTGAAAGGAACAGTGCTGGCCTTTGGACATACCGATGAGGTTTTTACCCGCGACAATCTGGAAGAGGCCTTCGGAGGGGTGCTGCGCCACATCACAATCGGCGGCGACACGCTTCATGAAGACAGTGACGAGCGCGCTGTTACCATCCTCACAGATGACGAGCGCCCTTTTGTGCAATATGGCGAACAGACCCAACGGCAGGACCGCGAGCCATGAGCTGGCTTGAGCCGTTCGGCTATGGCTATATGCTCAACGCCATGTGGGTCTCGGCCCTCGTGGGTGGGGTCTGTGCGTTTCTTTCGGCCTATCTCATGCTCAAGGGCTGGTCGCTGATCGGCGATGCGCTTTCGCATTCTGTCGTTCCGGGGGTGGCGGGGGCCTATATGCTCGGCTTGCCCTTTGCGCTGGGGGCTTTCCTTGCGGGCGGGCTTGCGGCGGGGGCCATGCTCTTTCTCACAGAGCGCTCGGGCCTCAAGACAGATGTGATCATCGGCCTGATCTTTACAAGCTTCTTCGGGCTTGGCCTCTTCATTGTTTCGATCTCGCCTGTCAGCATTGATCTGCAAAGCATCACCATGGGCAATATCCTCGCCATCACGCCGGAAGACACATTGCAACTGGCGCTGATCGGCGGCGTCACCCTCGCGGTGCTTCTGGCGAAATGGAAAGACCTGATGGTGACGTTTTTTGACGAAAGCCACGCCCGCTCGATCGGGCTACACCCTGCGCGGCTCAAGGCTGTGTTCTTTATTTTGCTCTCGGCGTCTGTTGTCGCAGCCATGCAAACTGTCGGTGCGTTTCTGGTCATTGCCTTGGTGGTGACGCCCGGGGCCACGGCCTATCTTCTGTGTGACCGCTTCCCACGGCTCATCCTGACCTCTGTCGCCATTGGCACGCTGACCAGCTTCCTTGGCGCTTACGTCAGCTACTTTCTTGACGGGGCCACAGGCGGCATCATTGTGTGTTTGCAAACCACGCTCTTCCTCCTCGCCTTTGTCTTTGCGCCCAAGCATGGCCGCCTCGCAGCACGCCGTATGGCGCGGCAAGCTCTGGAGGGGGCGCAGCCATGAGCGAGCTTCTTCTCCCGTTCCAGTTCCCGTTCATGCAAACGGCCTTTCTCATTGTCGCGCTGATCTCTGTGCCGACGGCGCTTTTGAGCTGCTTTCTCGTGCTCAAGGGCTGGGCGCTGATGGGGGATGCTGTGAGCCATGCGGTTCTGCCGGGCATTGTGCTGGCATACATCCTTGGCGCGCCGCTGATTTTGGGCGCGTTCTTTGCGGGCATGGTCTGTGCGCTGGCCACGGGCTATCTGAGCGAGAACAGCCGTGTGAAGCAGGACACCGTTATGGGCGTGGTGTTCTCGGGGATGTTTGGCCTTGGGATTGTGCTCTATGTTGGCGTGGAGACAAACGCGCATCTGGACCATATTCTTTTTGGCAATATGCTCGGAATCTCGCCCCAAGAGCTTTGGACCACAGCAGCTATCGCGGCCCTTGTGTCCGCCGCGCTTCTGATCAAATGGAAAGACCTGCTCTTGCACGCCTTTGACCCCGCGCAAGCGCAGGCCTCGGGGCTGCCTGTGATCTGGCTGCACTACGGCCTGTTGGTTGCCCTTTCGGCCACCATTGTCGCCACGCTGTCGGCGGTGGGTTTGATCCTCGCGATTGGCCTTTTGATTGCGCCTGGCGCGATTGCGTTTTTGCTGGTGCGCGAGTTTCGCACCATGCTTTGGGTGTCGGTTCTGGTGTGCTTTGGCTCGTCCTTGCTCGGGGTTTACGCGAGCTTTTTCATCGACAGCGCGCCTGCGCCGACGATTATCCTGATCCAGACGGGGATATTTATTGGCGCGTTTCTAAGCAAGCTTTCGCGGAACAGGTCACGTTCTGCTTATTGAGACTTCGAATTGTGCTTCGCACAATCCGACCGTCTGGGGGACCAGTCCCCCAGACCACAGGCCAAGCTGGGGGACCAGTCCCCCAGACCCCCTGGGATATTTCTGGAAAGAGGAATCCCTAGATGCGGAAGATCGGCTGGAAGAGCTTTGGAATAAAGGCGTTGAATTTCAGGGCCGCGTCTGTGGCGGCAAGGCAGATGCAGGCCTCGCCTTTGGCGGCCACGGGTTTGTGCTCGACGTGGTCGTCTGCGACCTCGACATCGCCAACCCCAAAGCGCCCGCCCTCATCGCTGAAGGCCCCTTGCAACACAAGTGTCAGCTCAAGCCCGCCGTGGGAGTGGTCGGGCATATCAAGCCCCGGTGGAATATAAAGCAGGCGCACCGAGCCTGACTTGCCGTGGCGCAGGATCGATTGGCGCACGCCGCGGCCCAAGGGCTTCCACTTTGGCGGGCGGCCTTTGAGCGCCTCCATGACGGGGGCGGGAAAAATGCTGGAGCGCTCGTAGACGGGCGCGTCTTCTACGGCGTCATCGAGCTGCGCCATGACGTTCTCGCGCAAGCCGCCTGACAGATCGGCGCCCTCATGGGCTTCCATTACGGCGCCACCGGCCATTTCATGCGCGGCCAGGCGTGCGCGGCACTCGTCGCAGAGCGAGATATGTGTCGCGACGACAAGGGCGAAAGGTTCGGCCATGCGCCCGCTGGCATATTCCAGCATCAGGGCATCGGGGATATGATGTTTGATGGTCATGACTTGCGTATTCCGTCCAGTTCGTGGCGCAGTTTTTCGAGGCCGAGCCTGATGCGCGATTTGATTGTCCCCAGTGGCAGGCCCGTTTCGGCTTCTATATCTGTGTGCGACAGCTCGCCGAGATAGGCCTTTTCGACCATCTCGCGCTGCGCCGGCTTGAGCTTGGCGAGCGCCTGTTTGAGCGCGCTGACCTCCTGATCAAGCGCCAGCGAGTCGGCGGCGCTTTCCTCTGTCGCTTCGCTTTCGGCTTTGAGCGCCTCAGGCATCGGGCGGTTTTCTTTGCGCAGAATGTCGATCTGGCGGTTGCGCGCAATCTGGTAGAGCCAGCTCGAAACCTGGGCGCGGGTCGGATCAAACAGATGCGCCTTGCGCCACAGCGTCAGCATCACATCTTGCACCATGTCTTCGGCTTGTCCCGAGCTGAGGCCCGAGCGCATGGCAACCCCCTTCAGCCTCGGGCCGAAGTGGTCAAACAGCTTCCCGAAGGCTCTCTTGTCGCGGTTGTCGCGCACAGCCAGCATAAGGCGGGTCTCTTCAGAGTAAGGGTTCAACTTTGGTTTGCCTTGAAAAGAATGAATAATTTGCTCGGCCGCCACCCTAGCGATCACGGGGGCAGGCGCAAGATCTGGTTCTGTTTCAAAGCTCAACATATGTCTTTTACGCGGGCGGTTGGCGGTCAGATCATATATCGTAAGCAAAAATGATCTGTTGCGCCGTTCAGGGCGTAACCTGCTCAAATCCAAGCGGAGTTTCCATGTCATTTGATGCCCCCCCTCAGAAGCGCCAGCGCATTGCCATTGTTGGCGGCGGAATTTCCGGCATGAGCGCAGCCTATAAGCTTGCGCCGCAGCACGACGTCACACTCTACGAAGCTGCGCCGCGTCTGGGCGGCCATGCCCGCACCAAGCTTGCGGGTCTCAACGGCGATCAGCCTGTTGATACAGGGTTTATTGTCTTCAATTATGTGAACTATCCGCATCTTACGCGGATGTTTCATGATCTGGATGTGCCTGTCGAAAAGTCAAATATGAGCTTTGGTGCCACGATTGACAACGGGCGCGTGGAATACGGGCTGCAAACGCTCAAGAGTGTGTTTGGCCAGCGCCGCAATGCGCTACGGCCCGGATATTTGCGGATGATCCGCGATATCCTGCGCTTCAATGCCCGCGCCGAAGCCACGGCCACTTCTGATGATATGACAATCGGCGAGCTGGTGCGCGAGCTTGGCCTTGGGACATGGTTTGAGCGCTATTACCTGATGCCGATCTGTGGCGCGATCTGGTCAAGCCCCACACAAGACATCCGCGCCTTTCCCGCCAAATCGCTGGTGCGCTTCTTCTCCAATCACGCGCTGCTCACCGCCACGCAGCCACACCAGTGGTATACGGTCTCGGGCGGCTCGATTGAATACGTCACCCGCCTTGAGCGCCACTTGCGCGCCACGGGTGTCACACTGCGCACCAGCGCGCCGATCACCGCGGTCAAGCGGGAGGCGGGGCGCGTCATGATCAAGGCCGAGGGCGGCACAGCAGAGTTTGATCAGGTCATTATGGCCTGTCACTCCGACGAGGCGCTCGCACTTCTGGCCGATCCGAGCGCCGAGGAGACGCGGCTTCTCTCGGCTGTCGGCTATCAGGACAACCAGATGGTCTTGCACCGTGACACCGCGCAGATGCCCAAGCGCAAGGCCTGCTGGTCAAGCTGGATTTATAAGGCAGACGGCAATGTCGACGCGCCCTCTATCGGCGTGACCTACTGGATGAACCGCTTGCAGAATATTCCCGAGACAGACCCGCTGTTTGTCTCGCTCAACCCTTATTCGCCTGTGCGCGACGAGTTGATCTATGATCAGAAGAGCTTCCGCCACCCTGTTTTTGACGGCCCCGCTCTCAAGGCGCAGCAAGAGATCAAACAGATGCAGGGCACACGCAATACATGGTTTGCGGGCGCATGGCTGCGCAACGGTTTTCACGAAGACGGCTTTGCCAGCGCGGTGCGTGTCGCGCGCGAGATTGAGCGGGTGAGTGTATGACGGGCGGAGCCGAACATATCGCCGGTGCCACGACCCATGCGCGCCGTGGCAATGTTCACAACGCTTTTCGCTACAGTGTCGACTATGTGTTGATCGACCCTGAAGCGCCGTCAAAGGTCGCGCTGTTTTCGCGCAATGCGTTCAATCTTGCCTCGGTGCACGACAAAAACCATGGCGGCCCGCCCAAACAGGGCAAGGGGCTGGCGTGGGCGCAAGAGGTTTTCGCCGCAGCGGGGCTAAAGACTGGCCGTATCCGGCTTCTGACGCAGCCGAGCTTTCTGGGCTATGTGTTCAACCCTGTGAGTTTCTGGCTGGCTTATAGGGGCGCAGATCTGGTCGCCGTGATTGCCGAAGTCAGCAACACCATGGGCGACCGTCACAGCTATCTGTGCAAGCGAGAAGGCTTTGCCCCGATCCGCCGTGAAGACAGGATCGTGGCAGAAAAGATATTTCACGTCTCGCCCTTTCAGGAGGTGCAGGGCATCTACCAGTTCAACTTTGATATCACGGCAGAGCGTATCTCGATCCGTATCGCGCATGAAAACGGCGAGGAGGGGCTGATTGCCACGCTCTTCGGGCCGCGTGCGCCGCTCTCCAACAGGCGCATCTTGGGCGCAGCCCTGCGTCGCCCGTTCGGGCCGCTGCGGGCGCTTGCGCTGATTCACTGGCAAGCAGTCAAACTTTACATCAAAGGCGCGCCGTTCCGTCGCCGTCCTTTGCCACCAGAAGAAGAGGTAAGCTGATGGGCTTTATCACACGCCGCATTGCGCATGACTTTCTCGACACCTGCGCCCAGATTGATGATGGCGCGCTTGAAGTCGTCACGCCCGAGGGCCACCGCCACAGCTTTGGCAACGGCACAGGCGATGCCGCCGAAATGGTGATCCGCGACTGGTCTGCCATAGCCGCCATTGCCGCGCGCGGCGATGTCGGCCTCGGCGAAACCTATGTCGCGGGTCTCTGGACCACGCCGTCGATTGAGGCGCTGGGCCGTGTGGCGATTTCCAATCTCGCCACGCTTGAGCCGTTTGCTTATCCAAACCGCTGGAACACGCTCAAGTTCCGCGCCGTGGACCGCTTGCTGCGGGCCAATTCTGTCAAAGGCGCGGCGCGCAACATCCGCTCGCACTACGACACGGGCAACGAATTCTACCAGCTCTGGCTGGACGAGGGCATGAGCTATTCTTCGGCGCTCTTCACTTCGGGCGACACCGACCTCACCCGCGCCCAAAACCGCAAGCTTGACCGTGTCCTCTCGCGCCTTGGCGGCGGCGAAAGCGTGCTTGAGGTCGGTTGCGGCTGGGGCAGCTTTGCCGAGCGCGCCGCCGATCAGGGCCGCAATGTCACAGGCATCACCATCTCCAAGGCTCAAAAAGGCTATGCCGATGCCCGCCTTGATGGCCGCGCCGCAATCGAGTTTTGCGACTATCGCAACACCGCAGGCACCTATGACAATATCGTCTCCATCGAGATGATCGAAGCCGTGGGCGAACGCTACTGGCCGAGCTACTTTGCGATGCTCAAGCAGCGTCTGGCGCGCGATGGCCGCGCCGTTGTTCAGGCGATCACAGTGCCAGATGCCTACTTTGATATTTATCGCTCCAGCTCTGATTTCATCCGCCAATACACCTTTCCTGGCGGGATGCTTTTGTCTGATGCGGTGATTGCCGATGAGGCCCGCCGCGCGGGGCTGCGCGTCAAAGGCAGCTTTGCCTTCGGTCAGGATTACGCCCAGACGCTGCGCCACTGGTCCGCGCGCATGGACGCCAATGTGAAGCGCATCAAAGAGATCGGTTATTCTGAGGCGCACCTGCGCAGCTGGCAGTTTTATTTGCAGATTTGCGCCGCCTCCTTCGGCGTCAAACAAACCGATGTTGTTCAAGTGGAGTTGGCTCATGCCTAAACTGTTTCTGTATCTAGTGCTTTGTTTTCCCCTGCTGGTCAGCCCTGTGGCGGCCAAATCCTATATCGACGCGGCAGGCGTCAAAAATGCCAAGGCGATTTCTGATGTGCCCTTCACATGGCTCGGCCTCAAGCTCTATGACGCCGCGCTCTATACCCCGAATGGCGCCGCCTTCAGCTGGCAAAATCCGATGGCGATCGAGCTGACCTATGCGCGCAAACTGCCGCGCACGAAGCTCGTCAACGCGACCCGTGACGAGCTGAAGCGCCTTGAAGGCAACCGCGCCGATCATCCCGAAATTGTGGCTGATCTTGATCGCTGCCTGCGCGACGTTGTGCGCGGAGACCGCTTCACAGCCGTGGCGCGCAACGCCGCCTCGGTTGATCTTTTCTTCAACGGCGCAAAAACCTGCAGGCTCACTCAAGCCAGCATTGGCAAGCGTTTTCTCAATATCTGGCTCTCTGACAACAGTCGCTCGTCTCGCGCCTCCCGCAAGCTCAAAGGCCTCTGATATGTCCCGCGCCACCAACGCCCAAGTCAGCCTCTTTGCGCTGATGCTCGCGGCTGCGGGCTTGCCGCTCTATATCCACTTGCCCGCCTATGCGAGTGGCGAGCTGGGCATGAGCCTTGGCGCTTTGGGCGGCCTGCTGATCGGGCTACGGGTGCTTGATTTTGTCCAAGATCCGCTCTTGGGCCGTATGGTAGACCGCTTTCCCAAGGCCCGCGCGCTCTTTGCGGCGCTGGCGCTTCTGGGCCTCGCGCTCGGCTTTGCGCTGGTGTTTACGGTCTTGCCAACGGCGGGCCAGATCTTCTGGCTTATCTTGGGCCTCGCGTTGCTTTTTACGGCGCATAGTCTTGGCAGTATCCTCTTTTATGGCCAGTCCACAGCGCTCGCGGGCGGCGAAGCAGGCCTTGTGACGCTTGCCGCCTACCGTGAGGGCGGCAGTCTTGTCGGCGTGCTTCTCGCCGCCCTCGCGCCCACGCTTTTTGTGGCCGCAGGCGCGGGGGGCGGCGGATATCCTGCCTTCGGCCTTGGTCTTGTGGCGCTGGCGGGGGCCGTCTGGCTGCTGACCCGCCCGCTCTGGCACATTGCTGGCCCGGCCACCTCGCCGATGCAGCTGTCTGCCCTCAAAAGCGCGGGCGGCGTGCAGCTTCTCTGGATCGCGCTGATCAACAGCCTGCCTGTGGCACTGACCTCGACGCTCTTTCTCTTCTTCGTCCAAGACAAGCTTGGCCTCGACACGCTCGCAGGTCCGCTGCTCATGCTCTTCTTTCTCGCCGCTGCGCTCAGCGTTCCGTTCTGGAGCGGGCTTGTGCGCCGCTTTGGCGCGCGCCGTATCCTTCCCATCGCCATGACGCTGGCGATTGTGAGCTTCATGGGCGCGGCCCTTTTGCCGCAAGGCGCGGCGCTGGGTTTCGCGCTCATTTGTCTGGCCTCCGGGGCGGCTTTGGGGGCGGATATGGTTATTCTGCCGGTGCTCTTTTCCACAGCGCTTGCGCGCGCGGGCCTCTCTGCGGGGGCGGCCTTTGGCCTCTGGTCCTTTGCGGGCAAGCTCTCGCTGGCGCTCGCCGCTGCCCTCGCACTGCCCGCGCTTCAGCTCGCGGGATATACGCCAAACGCTGCCAATACACCGCAAGCGCTGACAACGCTCACCCTTGCCTATGCGGTCGTTCCCTGCATCATAAAAATCGCGGCGATCATTCTTGTCGCCCGCCTACCTCAGGAGGTAAACACACCATGAAGATCCTCATGCTCCTTGTCATACTCGTTCTGGCGCTGATCGCTTTTCGCCCCGGGTTTTCCTTCAAAAGCCAGAAGCTGGCGGATTATGCGGGCAATACGCCTGCCTTTGATATCCGCGTGGCCCTCAGCGGCACGCTTGTGTCCGAAGGCATGATCTATGGCCCCACAGGCCGCGTCACTTCGCGTTTTATTGCCGATTTCACAGGCCAGTGGGACGGCAATACAGGCTCTCTCGCCGAAGAGTTCACCTATGACACAGGCAACACCCAGTCGCGCAAATGGTTTCTGACCATGGGCGAAAACGGCCAGTTCACAGCCACAGCCAGCGATGTGATCGGCGAGGCCAAAGGCCAGCAAATCGGCAACGCCGTGCGTATGACCTATAAGATCCGCCTGCCCCAAGAGGCGGGCAGCCATGTGCTGGATGTCACAGACTGGCTCTATCTCATGGAAAACGGCAATATCCTCAACCGCTCAGAGATGCGCAAATTCGGCATCAAAGTCGCCGAGCTGATCGCCACCATGCGGCCTGTCAATTGAGCTTGGCTGGCAAGACATACTGGCTCGTTGGCGCCAGCGAGGGCCTTGGCGAGGCGCTGGCCCGTGCGCTCGCCTCGGAGGGTGCGCATCTCGTGCTCTCGGCCCGCTCCGAAGCAAAGCTCGCCGCGCTGGCCGCCAGCCTGCCCAAGGCGCGCATTGCGCCGCTTGATGTCACAGACGCCGCCTCCGTGGCCGCCGCCGCCGCAGAGGCTGGCCCGCTGGATGGCGTGGTCTATCTCGCTGGCTATTACGACCCGATGAAAGCCCAAAGCTGGAACACCGAGGCCGTCGAGCAGATGTGCGCGGTCAACTTCACAGGCGGGCTTCACGTGCTGGGCGAGACCGTGCCAGCCTTTGTCGCCAAAGACGCGGGCCATATCGTCCTGATCGGCTCGCTCGCGGGCTATCGCGGCTTGCCGGGGTCCATAGGCTATGGCGCGTCAAAAGCGGCGCTCATGCATATGGGCGAAACGCTCTATGCTGACCTGCACAAAACAGGCGTCAAGGTCCAGACCATCAACCCGGGCTTTATCGCCACCCGCCTGACCGCAAAAAACGCCTTCAAAATGCCCCAGCTGATGAGCCCCGAAGTGGCGGCCGACCATGTTGTCAAAGCCATGAAAAGCACCCGCTTTGAAACAGCCTTCCCCAAGCCCTTCGCTTGGCTCTTCTCGCTCGCGCGCTTCACGCCCCGCGCGCTCTGGCTCAAACTCTTCAGCAAAGTCTGACGCGCCTCAGACAGTCACCCAAAGCTGGAACAGAAGCCCGCTGGCAAAGGAGCCAACCAGCGCCAAGGCAATATAAAGCGCAAACACCTGCCGCTTGACGAGCGCCCAGACAGCCACCGCCGCAGGCAAAGAGCTGACGCCCCCCGCCACAAGGAAAGCAAGACCCGCGCCAGGCGCCATGCCCTGTTCCATCAATCCGCCCACAAGCGGCAGCGCAGCATAGCCATTGAGATAAGCAGGCACGCCCACAAGCGTAGCAATCCCGATCGGCGCAAGCCCCGTGCCGCCCAAGGCCGAGGCCACGAGATCGGCAGGCAGCCACGCCAGCATCAGGCTCTCCAAGAGAAAGGCCAGCGTTAGCCACTTGGCCAAGAAAAGCGTGGTCTTCACCCCCTCGCGCCAGAACTTTTGCACCCGTTCGTCCTCGCTCCAGAAGCGCCAGACAACAGGCTGCACGCTGCGCACCTTTGACGCGCCGCAGCCGCCATTGCCCACGCCCTCGCGCAGAGGGTCGGCAAGCCCGCCCGCCCGCGCAATCAGATGCACAGTGACCCCGCCAAAGACCCCGAGGCCCACCGCCGTCAGCGTCTTGGCCACCGCAAATTCAAAGCCGAGAACGCCGGTGGTGAGCATAAACATCGACGGGTCCATCACAGGCGAAGCCAGCCAGAAGGCCATGACCGCCGACAAAGGAACGCCCATAGCCAAAAGCGCCGCGATCAAGGGAATGACCCCGCAAGAGCAGAAGGGCGAAAGCCCGCCCGCGAGCGCCGCGATCAAGATCATCACCACAGGCGAGCCGGTAAAGGCCCGCGCGATCAAGCCGTCGGCTCCCGTCGCCCCCGCATAGGCCGCGATCCCGATCGAGAGGATCAGAAAAGGCGCGACATTGAGTAGATTTTGCGCTGCAAACGCGGCGCTCGTCGCGCCCTGCGCAGGGATCAGCAGAAACAAAACAGCAAGCAATAGCGCAGAGAAAAGCCAGACTTTCTCGCGGCTCCACATCATATGCAGAAACGCAGCCATCTGAGGGCGCGGGGGGAGGGCGTGGTCACTCATATCTATATCCCTAGAAAAGTCGGTGTGTTTGAGGTAAAAAAACAAAGCCGCGTGTCAGGCCGCGTCCTCCTCTGTGAGCTTGACGCCGACACAGCACTCCGCCGTCAAAAAGGCGAGCGTCTGGTTCATAACGTCATAATCCACACGGTTGAGGATCAGGCGGCCCTGCCGCTCCTGCGTGACAAGCCCCGCCTCCACAAGCGCGCCCAAATGGTGCGCCAGCGTCGAGGGGGCCATGCCGAGGTGCTGGCCAATCTCGCCGACGTTCATGCCCTCATGCCCTGCGCGCACCAAAAGGCGGAAGATCCCCAGACGGGTGTCATGGCCGAGGGCGGCAAGGGCGAGGGCTGTTGTGGCTTGTGTCATCATACCTACAATATAACTATATATCTAGTTTTGTAAACATAAATGGCCAAGCCATGTTCAAGCCGCACAGAAAGCCTCTTTTCTTTTGCACCCAAATAACATATTCTAATTTTCATATGTATAAATTATTTCCCGCAATCACGCGAAGGATTTGCCCGATGTTTAGCTTGCGTCTCCCGTTCGTTGCGCTCTGTCTTGCGCTTCTTCCCCTTGCCACGCTGGCCCAAGCGCCCGAGCCGCTTGCGCCTGTTTTGATGACCGAGTGGAAGGCGGTCTATGGTCAGATTGACACGCGCGACAGGATTTCGGCGCGCGCCCGTATCGGCGGGACGCTTTTGTCGCTGACCGTTACCGAGGGCGACAGCGTGCGCGCAGGGCAGGTGCTTGCCGAGATTGTTGATGACAAACTGACCTTTCAACTTGGCGCAATCGACGCCCAGATCGAGGCCCTTGGCGCACAGCTCGCCAACGCCCAAGACGAGCTGACCCGTGGCGAAGCGCTGCTGGAGCGCGGCGTCATCACGGCCCAAAGCCTTGACGCCATCCGCACACAGGCCGACGTTGTGAAAAATCAGGTCGCCGCCGCCCGTGCCAACCGTCGGGTTGTTGCGCAGCAAGCGAGCGAGGGCAAAGTCCTCGCGCCTGTTGCGGGCCGCGTCCTGAGCGTGCCTGTGACGCGCGATTCGGTGCTGATGCCGGGTGAGCCTGTGGTGCTGATTGGCGGCGGCGGAGCCTTTTTGCGCCTCGCTGTGCCAGAGCGTTTTGTCTCTGTGCTGAGCGAGGGTGCCACCATCCATATCGAAACACCTTCTGGCCCTGCCACAGGCACGCTCGCCAAGATTTATCCGCTGATCGAAAATGGCCGCGTCATTGCCGATGTCGAGGTGGCGGCGCTGTCTGACAGCTTCGTCAACACCCGCGTTCTCGTGCGCTTGCCTGTCGGGGTGCGCAAGGCGCTGCTGGTGCCGTCTGCTTCTGTGCAGACCGTCTCGGGGCTTGATTTTGTCACGCTGTCCGAGGGCGAGGCCCGCGTCCGGCGCGCTGTGGTGCTTGGCGGCGTTCTGGAGCATGACGGCGCAGAGATGGTCGAAGTTCTCACAGGCCTGCGCGCAGGTGACACGCTCGCCGCGCCTCGGGAGCAGACCCATGACAACTAAGCCCTTCTCTCTCGGCCTTGCGGGCTGGCTCACCAAAGCCTTCATCGCCTCGCCCCTGACCCCGCTATTTATCATAGCCTCGCTCGCCGTGGGCCTCGTCGCGCTTGGCGCATTGCCCCGCGAGGAAGAGCCGCAGATTTCTGTGCCGCTGGTCGATATTCATATCACCGCCTCTGGCCTGAAAGCCGAAGACGCCGTCAAGCTTGTGACAGAGCCGATGGAAACCATCGTCAAAGGCATCAACGGGGTTGAGCATATCTATTCCTCCACGCGCGATGACGCCGCCATGGTCACCGCCCGCTTTGATGTGGGCACACCTGCGGACGCCGCGATCCTGCGGGTCCATACCAAGATGCGCGCCAATCTGGACCAGATCCCGGTGGGTATTCCCGAGCCGCTGATCATTGGCCGCGGGATTGATGATGTTGCGATTGTGTCGCTGACACTCTCGCCTGCGCCCGACACGGGCATCACCGCCAATGACCTGACGCGCATCGCCCGCGAGCTGCGCACCGAGCTTTCCAAAACGCCCGATCTTGGCCTCTCCTATATCGTCGGCGAGGCGCAGGAAGCGATCCGTATCGCCCCCGACCCCGAGCGCCTCGCGCTCTATGGCGTCACGCTCCAGCAGCTTGTCGGCAAGGTCGAAGGCGCAAACCGCACGCTCAACACAGGCCTTGTGCGCGACACTGGCCAAAACGGTGGCGAGATGATCGGCCTCGTCGCAGGCCAGACCCTCACAGCGCCCTCCGAGGTTGCCAATCTTCTGCTCACAACGCGCGACAACAGACCCGTCTATCTGCGTGATGTCGCCGATGTCTCCTTTGTGCCCGACACCTCCGAACAGATCGTCGCCAATGTCACCCGCGCCGCTGACGGCACCGCCGTGCGCACCCCCGCCGTGACCCTCGCGCTCGCCAAGCGGGCAGGGGCCAACGCCGTTGTCGTCGCCGAACACCTCATTGAGCAGGTCGACAGCCTCAAAGGCAGCCTGATCCCCGACAGCGTGCGCGTCGACATAACCCGCGACTACGGCGAAACCGCCGATGAAAAAGCCAACGAGCTGCTCTTTCACCTCGGCCTCGCGACCGTCTCAATTATCGCTCTGGTGCTCATAGCCGTCGGCTGGCGCGAAAGCATTGTGGTCGCGATTGTCATTCCCGTAACCATCCTACTCACGCTCTTTGCCGCCTATATCATGGGCTACACGCTCAACCGCGTTTCGCTCTTTGCGCTCATTTTCTCGATTGGCATTCTCGTGGATGACGCGATTGTGGTGATCGAGAATATCGCCCGCCACTGGGGGATGCCGCAAAACGCGAGTGGCAAAACCTCCCGCGCAGAACAAGCCATCAACGCTGTCGCCGAAGTCGGCAATCCGACCATTGTTGCCACGCTCACAGTGGTGGCCGCGCTTCTGCCCATGCTCTTCGTCTCGGGCCTCATGGGGCCTTACATGAGCCCGATTCCCGCCAATGCGTCGGCAGCGATGGTGTTTTCCTTCTTTGTCGCCGTGATCATCACCCCCTGGCTCATGGTCAAAGTCGCAGGCAAAGCCCCGATGGCAGACCATGACGCGGGCCACGGCCATGCAGGCGGCACGCTGGGGCGGATGTATAGCGCCGTGGCCCGCCCCCTGCTTAAGACAAAGGCGCGCAGCGCGCTCTTTCTCTTTGTCACGGTCGTGCTCTCCTTTGGCTCGCTCGGCTTGCTCTACACCCAAGATGTCACAGTCAAGCTGCTGCCCTTTGACAATAAATCAGAGCTTTCGGTCATGGTTGATCTGCCTGAAGGCGCCTCGACCGAGGCGACAGATGCGGTCGCCCAAGCGGTGGCGCGCACGGTCGTGGCCATGCCCGAAGTGCTCTCGGCCCAGACCCACGCAGGCACAGCCGCGCCGTTCAATTTCAATGGCCTCGTGCGGCACTATTACTTGCGCGCCGAGCCACACCTCGGCGATGTGCAAATCAACCTCACCCCCAAAGGCGAGCGCAGCCGCACCAGCCACGAGATCGCGCTCGATATTCGCAGCCGCCTTGAGGCGCTTGATCTGCCCGCAAATACAAGCCTCAAAACAGTCGAGCCGCCCCCCGGCCCGCCGGTGATTTCGACGCTGCTGGCCGAGGTCTACGGCCCCACGCCCGAGGCTCGCCGCGAAGCCGCCCGCAAGATCCGCGCCGCCTTTGAGGCCGTGCCCTATATCGTCGATGTCGATGACAGCTTCGGAGAGCAGCCCCGCCGCTTGCGCGCCACGATTGCAGGCGACAACATGGATTTCTTCGGCGTTGCCGAAAGCGATGTCTTCTCCACAATGGCCCTGCTCAACAGCGCCACAACGGTAGGCTATTCACACCGTGGCGAAGGCCGCAGGCCGATCCCGCTTGAAGTCGCGCGCCCCAAATCGGCGCGCCTGCTCAATGAAGCCACTCTCAGCACCCCCATTCCCGCCAATCTCCTTCCCGGAGCCAAAGGCGTGGTCGAGCTGGGCGATGTGATTACCCTATCGGAAGAGCGCGCCAGCTTCCCGCTCTTTCGCCACAATGGCCGCTTTGCCGAGATGGTCACAGGCGAGATGGCAGGCCAGTTTGAGGCCCCGCTCTATGGTATGATCGCTGTCTCTGAAGAGCTTGATGCGATGGACTGGCCCGAAGGCACAAAGCCTGTGATCAGCCTCAATGGCCAGCCCCATGACGAGAGCCATGTCACGCTCTTGTGGGATGGCGAATGGGAGGTCACATGGGTGACCTTCCGCGACATGGGGGCCGCCTTTGGCGTGGCGCTGTTAGGGATCTATATTCTCGTCGTGGCGCAGTTCGGCTCCTTCCGCCTGCCGCTTGTCATTCTAACGCCCATTCCGCTCACCTTTCTCGGGATCATGCTGGGCCACCTCCTCTTCAACGCGCCCTTCTCGGCCACTTCGATGATCGGTTTTATCGCCCTTGCGGGTATCATTGTGCGCAATTCGATCCTTCTGGTCGATTTCATCCGCCACGCCGATACCGCAGGCAAAACCGAGATCGACATTCTGATCGAGGCCGGCGCAATCCGCTTCAAGCCGATCCTGCTCACAGCGATTGCGGCGATGATTGGCGCGGTGGTGATCCTGACAGACCCGATCTTTCAAGGCCTCGCCATCTCGCTGCTCTTCGGGCTTCTGAGTTCTACGTTGCTCACCGTGCTGGTGATCCCTGCGATTTACAGGATTTTCAAAACGGCTTAGGCCCGCGCTGGCGAGCGGGCGATATTGGGGGCAAAACCTGACAGCTCTGTTGCCCCGCCGTGCGCCGCGTTAAGTTAATTTCGCTTAACGTTCGGGCGTTTGGGGGGTGCACGCAGGGTGCACGGGGGGTGCACGCTTATCACCCCCCTAGAATCAGCCCTCCGAGGCGGCGTTAAGCACGCCCAACGCAGGCTTAAGCCTTGGTTAACCCTGCCATGCCCAAAGCGGCCAAACTCAAAGTCTGTAAAAGGCGCGCGCCGTCTCGCCAAAGACGGCTGGCTGCATCGCTTCGGGGATCAGCTCCTGATAGGCACCGAGCAGCGTGGCATAGCTTGAAGAGAGGCTGTCGACAGGGAAATTGGAGCCAAACATCGCCCGCTCTGGCCCGAAAAGGTCAAGGCAGGTTTGCACAATCGGAGCAATGCGCGCTGCGGTCCAGCTGTGGTCAAACATACCCAGCCCCGAAAGCTTGCAGCTGACATGGGGCAGGGCGGCCAGATCTCTTATTTGCGTGGCCCAAAGCGCTATGCCTTCGGGCGTTCTGTCAAACGGGCTGCCCGCATGGCACAGCGCCACCTTGAGCGCGGGGACGTCTGATAAAACCTTGGCCGTCGCCTCCATCAAAGGCGGCGTGAGCTGCAAATCAAAGCTGAGGCCCCGCGCGGCGGCCTCGCGCAGCCCGTCTTTGAAGGCGTCGCTTTGCAAAAGCGTGTTGGTCCCGCTGACCGCGTCTTCTTCGGGCGCGCGCCCGACAATTTGGCGCAGGCCCCGCACCGTGGAAAGACTCGCAAATTCAGTCAGTTGTGCGTCAAGGTCGCTTGATGTCAGATCACAAAAAACCACCTGCGCCATGGCCCAATCAGGCGCAGTATCCGCAACAGATTGGACCCATTTCGCCTCTGCCAAGCCGCTCTCTGCACCCACCTGAATATGCACAGAGCCATGAAAGTCTGCGCCATGAAAACCTGCGGCATCCTCTCGAAATTCGGGGAGGAGATAATCGCGCTGGATCGGCGCTGGATCGCCGAAAAACCGCGTGACGCCCTTGGCCATAAGCCATGGGTAATGGACCGCGTTCAGATCCCACAAATGATGATGTGCATCAATCATTTTGCGTGCCCGCTGCCGAGGCTTTCCATCCGTCCCAACACATCAACACCCTGCGTTTTAAGGAAGTGCAACAGGTCGATGAAAATCCAGTTCTCGGCCAGTTTGTCGCCCTCACGGCGATAAATATCAATGACACGGAACTCGCCTTTTTCTTTCCCCGCAGGCAGGCCCATAAACCCGCCGGTTTGCAGGGCGGTGAAGTTCGGCCAACCAAAAAAGCCGCCATAGTGGCCTTCTGCCATGCGGCAGATATGCTGGGTCTTGGAGCGCTCGGCAAAGGCCGCGCGGAAGGGGCCAGAATGCTGCTTGGCATAGCGCTCGATCGTATAGGTCGCGCCAATGCCCTCTGGCCCCCACCAAAGCATATCCTCCTGCCACGTCCGCCGCAGCTCGTCTTCCAAAGGCAGCCCCAGCTGCCATGTGCCAAGGTCATTGATCATCGAATCAATCGCAGCCCAAGTGGCCTCGCCCTCGGCAGCGGGCTGTGCGTTAAACATCAGCCCGTCCTGCGTCCGCGGCCCCGGCTGCACCATATGCTGCCCCGTCTGCGGCCCAAAAGGATCCTGCCCCGCCTGCACCATCAAATGCGGGATATCAAAATACATCGCCGTTTCATGAATTTTTCCGCCTTCAACACGGTGAAACGCGGCGTAGCGGAGCATGGCCAGTTTGCCTGTGGGCCTGATCCCGAGCCATGGCGCATCAAACAGCCCCATAAGGTGGCCCATCGAGCAGACCCAGACGCCCGCACCGAGCTTGTTTTCGCCCGCCATGAAGATATCCATGCGCCGCTGCAGCGAGGTGAGGCTTGTTTTAAGAGGCGCCCAAAACCGTGTCGCAATCTCTTCTGGCGAGGTGATCTCGTCAAACGGATGAAACCCGCGCCAGAGAGATTCGGCGGCATAAAACTGTGTCGTGACGGTGCTCAGATCTTCCACATTGGCCGCTTCAAGCGCCGCATAATAGGCGCGCACCACTTGCTTTTCGTCTTGAAAACTCACGCTTTTCTCCAGCACGTATTGTTCTGCGTATTCGCTTTTGCATACGCTTGCAAAATTATCTTGCCAAAAGGCAATGGCCTTGTCTACTGTTCTTGCAAGCGTATGCAAAACATACGGTTCAAGGGGGGAAGATGGCTGAAATTCAACTGCGCAATCTGGGCAAGCGTTGGGGCAATTTTGTTGGGGTCAAGAATTTTGACCTGACAATTCATGACCGCGAGTTCCTTGTGCTGCTTGGCCCTTCTGGCTGCGGCAAGACCACAACCATGCGGATGATCGCAGGGCTTGAAGATGTCACCGAAGGTGAAATCCTGATCGACGGCAAAGTCGTCAACGACCTTGAGCCAAAAGACCGCGATGTCGCCATGGTGTTTCAGAGCTACGCGCTCTATCCCAACATGAACGTCTATGAAAATATCCGCTTTCCGCTCAAGGTGCGCGGCGTTGACCCTGCCACCCATGATGAAAAAGTCCGCCGCGCCTCGGCGATGGTTGAGCTGGATGAATTCCTTCATCGCAAGCCCGCCGAGCTGTCTGGCGGCCAGCGCCAGCGCGTTGCGCTTGCCCGTGCGATTGTGCGTGAGCCAAACGTGTTTCTCATGGATGAACCCCTGTCCAATCTTGATGCAAAGCTGCGCGTTTCCACCCGCGCCCAAATCAAAAACCTGAGCCACGAGCTGGCCGTGACCACGATTTATGTCACGCATGACCAGATCGAGGCGATGACACTGGCCGACCGCGTTGTGGTTATGAAAAAAGGTATCGTTCAGCAGGTCGGCAGCCCGACCGAAATTTACGACACCCCCGCCAATACCTTTGTGGCAAGCTTTATCGGCTCTCCTGCGATGAATTTGATCGAAGGCACCTTAACAGGCGGTAAATTCGCCGCACAGAACACTGCGCTCGCAGGGTTGAGCGCGCCCGATGGTCAGGTCACGCTCGGCTTTCGCGCCGAAGACGCCAGCCTCGTTGAAAGCGGCGGCCAGATCACAGCGCCCGTCTATACAATGGAGCTTCTTGGCGACGCCACCATGATCGCAGTTCGCATTGGCGGCGCGCTTGTCTCGGTGAAGGCCGATAAGACATTCCGCGCCAAAATCGGCGAAGAGGTTTCCATCTCTATTCCGCTGGATCACTGCCACCTGTTTGACACAGCAAGTGGCGACCGAATTGGGGGCTAAACCCCCGATACCTTAGCGCTCGCAAAACAAGAGCGCGTCACCAAGGTCTGCGCGTGCACGGCAGACCAAACCACAACCGGGAGTATCTCATGAAACTGAAACATCTTCTTCTTGCGGGCGCGGCCTCGCTTCTGGGCACAGGCGCAATGGCCTGTTCTTACGAAAACACCGTTCCGCTCAAGTCGCTGTCAGCGGGCTTTGAAGCCTGGAAAGTCGTCACAGACGCCATGGCAGAATGTGGCAACTTCGAAGCCTCACTCGATCAGGAGTTCAAGGAAAAGCAGCCAGAAGCCTTTGCCGCGAACCCGTCTCTTTACCACATCGGTGGTGTGGCCAACGCGACGCTTATTCCGCTGCTCAACGCAGGCACAATCCGTCCGCTCGATGATCTGATTGCCAAATACGGCCAAAGCATCAAGCCAAACCAGATGATCAAAATCGATGGCAAAACCTATGCTGTCGCCATGATGGTCAATGCCCAGCACCTGATGTATCGCGAAGATATTCTGGCTGATCTCGGCATCGCCGAGCCAACAACCTACGCCGAAATGATGGCGGCTGCCGAAAAGATCAATGCCGCTGGCGTTGTGGATTACGCGATTGGCGGCACCTTCAAAACAGGCTGGAACCTCGCCGAAGAATTCGTCAACAACTTCCTTGGTGAAGGCGGTGACTTTATCGCTGAAGGTAATATGCCAAACATCAACAACGCCCAAGGCGTTGCGGCGCTTGAAGTGATGAAATCGCTGACAGCCTATATGGACCCCGAGTATCTTGTCTCGGACTCGACATATGTTCAGCAGCAGTTCCAGCAAGGCAAAATCGCCATGGCAAACCTCTGGGCCTCGCGCGCAGGTGCTATGAATGACGCGGCCGAAAGCCAGGTTGTTGGCAAAGTGAAGATGTCAGCCGCGCCTATGGGCTCAGTTGCGCCAGCCAGCTCGCTTTGGTGGGATGGTATCGTGATTGCAGCCAACATCACGGATGAAGAAGCCGAAGCCGCTTTCAAGCTGGTTATGGAAGGCCTGAAGCCTGAAGTGATTGCAGCCAACAATGACGCCGCTGTCTGGCTCGTTGACGGCTTCACCGCAGGTCCGCTCGCCGCTGGTGCGGCTGCGACTGCTGCTGCGGGCGCACGTCCCTATCCTGCGTCTGGCCCGATGGGCATCATGCACACTGTTCTGGGCAACGGCATCGCCGATTACCTCAATGGTGCAAAAGACGCCGAAACCACTTTGGCTGATATCGAAGCCGCCTACATGACAGCTGCAAAAGAAGCAGGTCTTGTGAAGTAAGCCTTTAGCGGGGCTGTGCCACCGGTGGTGCGGCCCCGCATTTTTCAAGAAACTCCGCCAGACTGGCGGCACTCTCGGAGGGTCGTTCCTTGCCATTCAAGACATTTGCCGCCTTTGTCGGCCCCTCGATCGTCATGATGCTGCTGTTCATAGCGTTCCCGCTGCTCAGCGTGTTTTCGCAAAGCTTTTATCTCCATCAGCCGATCTATGAGAGCGTCGAAGTCGAAACCTGCACCCCGGGTTTCCTCACGCAGACCTGCACAACCGAGATCAAATCGGTTCCGCGGCTGGATGAGAACGGCGAAATTATCAAGGTGAAGAAGTTCATCGGCCTTCAGAGCTATGCCAATGTTCTGGAACTGGGCCGCGCCAAAGAGGCGTTGCTCAATGGCAGTTGGCGCGCCTTCCAGACGATTGATTTCTGGAAAGCCCTGCGCTTTACGCTCTCCTTTACGCTGATCACTTTGCCGCTCGTGCTCGGCTTTGGCCTGCTGATCGCCTTGGTGATTAACAACGCCTCAAAGCGTGTGCGCGGCCCCGTTATTTTTGTCTCTCTCTTGCCGTTTATTATCACGCCTGTCATCGGCGCTCTGTCGATCAACTGGCTGTTTCGCGGCGACGGTATTCTGACGGCGACGCTCGAATGGTGGCTGGCGCGCGACATTGCCATGTTTGCCCAAGCCTGGACCATCGAAATTCTGATGATGTTTTACCGCGTTTGGCACGTGGCCCCCTTTGCCGCCATTGTCTTTTACGCGGGTCTGCAAACCGTCAATCAAGACAGCCTTGAAAGCGCAGTGATTGATGGCGCAAGCCGCTGGCAGCGCCTGCGCTATGTGGTCATCCCGCATCTGATGCCGCTGATTGTGTTTGTCACCATGATTCACCTGATGGACAGCTACCGCGTGTTTGAAGAAATTGTCGGCTTCTCAAGTCAGGGCCACGTGATTTCGCTGCAATGGCTGACCTATGATTTCCTCGTGCCTGATCAGGCCGGCAACCGCTCGATCAGCCGCGCCTCGGCCAGTGCCATGCTCACCATGATCGGCATTGTTCTGCTGTTGATCGCACCATTGCGCCGCACATGGCGCGAACATAAAGGGAGCCACTGACATGAGCGCCAAAACCATGCAGCAGCCTGCGGGCCTCAAACTTGCCTCGGCGTCCTTCCTTGCCTTTTGGTGCCTTGTGGCCGCCTTCCCGATCTTCTGGATCTTGGTGATGAGCTTCAAGGCTCCGGTTGATGCCTTCAACGACAATGCCCTCAGTGTTGTCTTCGGCCCTAATACTTTGGCCGCAGGCAAGGGCATTTCGCTTCTTGATATTGCGCTCTTTGCGGGCGTTGTCTGGCTCACCGCGCGCTTTGTGATCAAGCGCTTGGGCGGGTTGGTCGAGGCCTATTCGCCCCGTGGCGTTCAGGTGGTTGGCTGGCTGGTCGGTGGCGCGGCTGTGGCGCTTGGCGCGCTGGTGCTGCTCTTTGGTGTTGCGCCTTGGCTCAGCTCCGTTCTGGGGCCATGGCTCGGCCCGCTCGGTCAGAACATCATGGGTTTCACGACCGAACATTATGTCACGGTCTGGGTTGATCGCGGCTTCTCGCAGAACTTCCAGAACTCTCTCTTGGTGACAGCGGGCGTGGTCACTGTTTCGCTAACAGTCGGCACGCTGGCGGGCTATGGCCTTGCGCGCTCGGGCTCCAATCTGGCGTTCTGGATTCTCATTGTCGCGCTGGTGTTTCGGGCGCTGCCGCATTCGGTTCTGGTGGCGGGCTATCTGCCTGTTTTCATCAGCTCGGCTGAATGGCTCGCGCCGATCTTGGGCGAGAACGCCCCGACACTCTATGGCAAGCCATGGGCGGTGATTGCGGTTTTGGTGGCGATCAACCAGCCTTTCACAATCTGGATGCTGCGCTCGTTCTTTCAGAACATTCCCGCCGAGCTGGACGAAGCCGCGCGCGTTGACGGCTGCTCGCATTTTCAGGCCTTTCGCCGTGTGATTATGCCGGTGATGTGGCCAGGTGTGATCACCACAGGTCTGTTCAGCTTTCTGCTCGGTTACAACGACTTCCTCGTCACCTCCCTGCTGCTTGATGCGCAAAACCAGACCATGGTTCCCGCCATTGCAGGGATGTTCAACATGGAGACCACAACCACAGATCAGGTCGTGGCCGTCGCTGCCGCCGTTTCCATCACGGCACCGCTCTTTTTGCTCGTGATGATTTTTCAACGTCAGATCGTCAGCGGGCTGACCGCTGGCGCTGTGAAAGGCTAGGAGAACAGACCCATGGCAGGCGCACGCCCCGAACAAGCCACGCTCACCCGCGACACCGACCTTGGCAAAACCGCCGAGACCAAAGCGGTGATCGAAGGGATGGTTGATGGCCTGAATGACCACCGCATCGCAGACATCGGTGAGTTTTTTGCCCAGAGCTTCCGCTGGATGGGCAACACAGGCTGCGGCACAAAGCACGGGCTTCAGGCGTTTCAGGACAATTGGCAAAAGCCCTTCCAAGCCGCCTTTGGCGACAAGGTCTGTGTTGATGAAGCCCGCCTCTTTATGGGCGAGTGGGCCGCCGCCTTTGGCCGCCAAGAGGCGACACATCACGGCGAGTTCATGGGCATTCCTGCCACAGGAAAGCGGATCGAAATCCGTTATATGGATTTCTGGAAAGTGGAAGACGGCAAGATCACAGACAATTACGTGATGGTTGATTTCCCCCATGTGCTGGCACAACTCGGCCATGACGTCTTCGCAGGCGAAGGCTGGGAAACATTTGACAGGGGCGAGCGCACGCCGCCCCAACCGAACAACATTTAAGAAGGATACTGGCATGAGCATTACATACCTCAAACAAGGCAAACCCGCCGCCGACCGCGCCGAAGACGACGCCCAAGTTGCCAATGCGGTTGCCGCCACGCTGAAAGACATCGAAGCCCGCGGCGACGTGGCCGTGCGCGAACTGGCCAATAAGTTTGATGGCTATGACCGCGAGACATACCGCCTCTCTGACGCCGAGATCGAAGAGATCATCGCGCAGGTCTCGCCGCAGGAAATGGCCGATCTGAAATTTGCTCAGGAGCAAGTGCGCAACTTTGCCCAAGCGCAGCGCGACTCCATGCTGGATATCGAAGTCGAAACGCTACCCGGTGTGATCCTTGGCCACAAGAATATCCCTGTGCAATCTGTCGGCTGCTACGTGCCGGGCGGCAAATTCCCCATGGTGGCTTCCGCGCATATGTCTGTCGCCACTGCGAGCGTTGCGGGTGTGCCGCGTATTATTGCCTGCACGCCGCCCTTCAATGGGGTGCCCAACCCTGCGGTGATTGCTGCGATGCACCTTGGCGGCGCCCATGAAATCTATGTGCTCGGCGGCATTCAGGCCGTCGGTGCCATGGCGATCGGAACCGAAACGATCGCCCCCGTGCACCTCCTCGTTGGTCCGGGCAATGCCTTTGTGGCCGAAGCCAAGCGCCAGCTCTTTGGCCGTGTCGGAATCGATCTCTTCGCAGGCCCGACAGAGACAATGGTGATCGCGGATGAAACCGCGGCCGATGCCGAGCTCTGCGCCACCGATCTTTTGGGCCAAGCCGAGCACGGCTACAACTCGCCCTGCGTCTTGCTGACCAATTCCGAAAAGCTCGCCCGCGCCACCATGGCCGAAATCGAACGCATCCTGACAATCCTGCCCACAGCCGACACCGCCCGCAAAAGCTGGGAAGACTACGGCGAGGTGATTGTCTGCGACACCTATGACGAGATGCTCGCTGTGGCCGACGATATCGCCTCCGAGCACGTGCAGGTGATGACAGATCGTGATGATTGGTTCCTTGAGCATATGACCTGCTATGGCGCGCTGTTCCTTGGGGCGCGCACCAATGTCGCCAATGGCGACAAGGTCATTGGCACAAACCACACCCTGCCCACCAAAAAGGCAGGCCGCTACACAGGCGGTCTCTGGGTTGGCAAATTCCTCAAAACCCACAGTTACCAGCGCGTTCTGACAGACGAGGCCGCCACGATGATCGGTGAATACGGCTCGCGCCTTTGTATGCTCGAAGGCTTTGTCGGCCATGCCGAGCAATGCAACATTCGCGTGCGCCGCTACGGCGGGCTGAATGTGCCTTACGGCGAAGGCGCCCCCTATCGCGACGCGGCGGAGTAAGCTCGGTGACAGATCTTCAAACCCGGAACAAAGCAGTCATAGCGCCCCTGCGCGCCGCGATGTATGACTTCAGCGAAGCGGGCGTGCGCGCCGCGCTCAAAGCGGCCGCTGTGCCTGATGCGGTGTTTCACCACTGCCACCCGCTGGGCGACAGCACAGGGCCAGATGCGTTTTATGAGGCCGCCTATGGGGGGCTCTTTGCGGCCTTCCCCGATCTGGAGCGCCGTGATTACATCGTCATGGCAGGCCCTGATGATAACGGTGCCGAATGGGTCGGCTGTGGCGGCTATTACACAGGAACCTTTGCCGCGCCTTGGCTTGATATTCCGCCCACAGGCCACATGGCCCATATGCGCTTTCACGAGTTTTACCGCATGGAAGAGGGCAAGATCGTCGAGTTTCAGGCGATCTGGGATATCCCCGAGCTGATGATGCAGGCCAGCGCTTGGCCAATGGCGCCCTCACTGGGCCGTGAGTGGGCGGTGCCCGCGCCAGCAACCTGCGATGGCCTCCAGACTGCGCCCTATGATGCCGCCAAAGGCGAGGCAACCAAGCGTCACATCGTCGATATGCTGGAGCATATGAAGCGTCACCCCTCCCAAGGCGGGCCTGAGGTTATGGAAATGGACCGCTTCTGGCACGAACGGATGAGCTGGTATGGCCCCGCAGGGATCGGCACAGGCCGTGGCGTTTCGGGCTTTCGCAACTGGCATCAAATCCCGTTTCTCAGCGCCATGCCCGACCGTGGCCAATATGTCAGCGACATAACCTATCACTTCTTTGGCGAGGGCGAGTATGCGGCTGTGACGGGCTGGCCCAACATGATCCAGACCGTCACCCATGATGGCTGGATGGGCATTGCGCCGTCTGGCAAAAAAATCACCATGCGTAGCCTCGATTTCTGGCGGCTGGAAAACGGCAAGATCCGCGAAAACTGGGTCTTGGTCGACCTGCTTGATGCCTATCGCCAACTTGGGGTTGATGTCTTTGCACGCCTGCGCGAGTTCAATAAGGTGCGTCACGTATCGCCCCTCAATATCCCGACAGGACTAAGCTCATGACCCTTCCCAAAACCCCTTCGATGAAACTTTCAGGCAAGCGTGCGCTGGTCACAGGTGCCTCCTCCGGTATTGGTCAGGGCTGCGCTGTGGCCTTGGCCGAAGCGGGCGCTCACGTGGTCTGCTCCGCACGCGGGCTGGAGCGGCTTGACGCAACAGTGGCAGAAATGACAGCGCTGGGCTGGTCTGCCGAAGCTCTGGCGCTCGATGTGTCTGACCTTGAGGCCATTCAAGGCGTTCTGACAGAGCAGGCGCCCTTTGATATTGTCGTGAACGCGGCGGGCTATGCCAAGCACGGCCCCGCCTTTGACACGGCCCCCGAAGATTTTGATGCGGTGATGAATATCAATCTGCGCGGAGCCTATTTTCTCTCGGCATGGGCTGCCAAATCCATGCAGGACGCAGGGATTGAAGGCAGCATTATTCACATCTCCTCCCAGATGGGCCATGTCGGCGGGATTGATCGCGCGGTCTACTGTGCCTCGAAATTCGGCCTTGAAGGCATGGTCAAAGCCATGGCGATCGAATGGGGCAAGTCGCGCATCCGTATCAATACGATTTGCCCGACCTTCATTCGCACGCCTCTGACAGAGCCAACCTTCGCAGACCCCGCCCGCGTCGCTTGGATCGAAGAGAAAATCAAGCTGGGCCGCACGGGCACAGTCGAGGATATCATGGGTGCGGTGCTCTATCTGGCCTCGCCGGCCTCAAGCCTTGTCACAGGCAGCTCGATGCTGATTGACGGAGGTTGGACAGCCGACTGATGGGGATGGGCAAGGTCACCTCGGCAGAAGTTGCAGCCAAGGCAGGCGTGAGCCAGTCTGCGGTGAGCCGTGTCTTTACGCCTGGGGCGTCGGCTTCTTCTGCCACAGCGGCGAAAGTGAAAAAAGCCGCCAAAGAGCTGGGCTATCGTCCCAATGTTCTGGCGCGGGCCATGGTCTCGGGCAAAAGCCGTATCATCGGGCTTGTGGTCGCTTATCTCGACAACCAGTTCTACCCCGAAGCGCTGCAACGGCTCTCCAATGCGCTTCAGGCCGAGGGCTATCATGTGCTGGTCTTCATGGCCTCCCAAACGGCGGGTGATATTGACGGGGTGGTCGAAGAGATCCTTGATTATCAAGTCGACGGGATTGTCGCCGCCTCGGTGGCGATGTCGTCTGATCTGACAGAGCGCTGTCGTGTGGCGGGGGTGCCGCTTGTGCTGTTCAACCGTGCTCAGGACAGTGCCGAAATTTCGGCCGTCACATCAGACAACCTTGCCGGTGGCCAGAAAGTGGCCGAGTTCCTGCTCGCTGCGGGCCACAAAAAGATTGGCTATATCGCAGGCTGGGAAGGCGCCTCGACACAACGCGACCGTGAGCTTGGCTTCACGCAAGAGCTTGCCAAAGCGGGCCTGTCGCTGCACAGCCGTGAGGTCGGCCAATATACCATGCAAGGCGCGCGCGAGGCGACATTGCGGATGTTTGCCGCCGATCCGCCCGAAGCGGTCTTTGTCGCCAATGACCATATGTGTTTCGCGGTGATGGATACGCTGCGCTTTGAGCTTGGTCTCAGCGTGCCCCAAGATGTCTCGGTGGTGGGCTATGATGATGTGCCCATGGCCGCTTGGCCTGCCTATAGCCTGACCACGGTGCGCCAGCCTGCTGGCCGTATGGTGGCCCAAACCGTTTCGCTCCTCTTGAGCCAGATCAACACGCAGTCCGCCGCGCCTCAACAAATCCGGATCGACGGCCCCCTTGTTGTGCGCGGCTCTGCCAAAATTCCCAAAGGATGGACCTCATGAAAGGCTTCTCAAACCACTTCAAGGATTTCCCCGATTACATTATCGGCATCACCAAAGAAATCTGGGAAGACCGTGGTATCGCCACGCTTCACCACTATTATTCGCCCGATATCGTCGTGCGCTCTCCTGCCTCGGTGGTGATCGGCAACGAAAAGGTCATTGGCGCGACAATGGCAACACTCGCCGAATTCCCTGATCGTCAGCTCTTGGGCGAAGATGTGATCTGGTCAGGCACGCCCGATGACGGGATGCTGTCCTCACACCGGATCATCTCGACAGCGACCCACGCCCATGACGGCGTTTATGGCGCGGCCTCGGGCAAAAAACTGCGCTACCGGATTCTTGCGGACTGTCACGCGATCGACAACCAGATCAATGACGAATGGCTGATCCGCGACCAGACCGCGATTGTCCGCCAGATCGGCTGGGAGGCCAAGGATTTCGCCCGCGATCTGATCGCCCGCGAAGGCGGCCCCGAGCGCTGCGTGCAGCCGCTCACGCCCAAGACTGACAAAGTCGGCCCCTATAAAGGCCGTGGCAACGAGAACGAATGGGGCCAGCGTCACGCCGCGCTGCTCACAGGCATGATGAACGCTGATATGCGCCTGATAGAGCAAAGCTATGACCGCGCCGTCACCTCGCATTATCCCGGTGGCGAAACAGGCCACGGCTGGGGCGCGGTCGATGAGTTCTGGATGGGGCTGCGCGCGGCCTTTCCAGATGCCGAGTTCAAGATTGATCACGTCATTGGCCGCGATGATCCGAATATGCCGCCGCGCTCTGCGCTGCGCTGGTCGCTTCATGGCAAACACACAGGCTGGGGCGCGTTCGGTGTGCCCACAGGGGCCGAGGTCTATCTCCTCGGGATTTCTCAGGCCGAATGGGGCGAGCTTGTCGGCAGCGATATCCGCCTGCGCCGTGAATGGACCCTGTTTGACGAAACAGCTGTCTGGAAGCAGATCCTGATGCAAACAGGCGACCTTTGATGACCTTTCGTGCTCGACATCTCAAGCGCCGTCACGGCTTTCTGGCGAGCCGCCGCGCAAGGCGGCTCAATCTGCGTCCGCCCGGCTCCTAGCGCCGTTCACACAGGACAAAGACAACAGAAAATTGAGATAAGGACAAACCCCATGACACCCCAAGACCTCGAAAACCGCATTGTGCGCTACGGCGAGCTTCAGCCTTGCAAAACGGCCTTTATCGACGCCCATACGCCCGGAAGTGACCAAAAAGAAAACTTCACAATTATTGGCGGCGGCGTCTCCGAAAGCCCCGATCAACACGTGCATATCGGGCTGCCGCACGGCTTCAACATCGGCGCAGCAGGCCAGCCGCCCCGCGTGCGCAACAGCCTGCACACCCACCGCACCGCGGAGGTGTTCTTTGTGCTGTCGGGGCGCTGGCGCTTCTTCTGGGGCCGCTATGGCGACGCAGGCGAAGTGATCCTTGAAAAGGGCGATATCTTCAATATCCCGACAGGGATCTTTCGCGGCTTTGAGAATATCGGCGAAGATTACGCCATGATCATGGCGGTGCTCGGCGGCGACGATGCAGGCGGCGGCGTGGTCTGGGCGCCACAGGTGATCGAGGACGCGGCTGATCACGGGCTGATCCTCGCTGAAACAGGCAAGCTTTATGACACCAAGAAAGGCCAAAGCCTGCCTGACGGGGTGAAGCCCATGGCGAAGCTCTCCGAAGAAGAGGCCAACAGCTTCGGCGCGCCCACAAGCTCCGAGGTGATTCAAGGCTATGTCCGCCGCTATCTTGACCTCTATGGCATGGCCGACACCGCGCCCGCAAAGGTGATCGGCGAGACAGCCAGCATCCGCGACAAACCCGGCTTTGAGGTTGATTTCATCACCCGTGGCTCGGCCCTCACCACAAAGCAAACCTCAGACAAACCCACCGTGCTGATGCCTGTCACAGGCCATTGGCGTGTGCGCTGCGCGGGGCTGAGCAAAACACTGGCCCCGGGCGATACGATGTCAGTGCCTGAAAACACAGCCTATACCTGCGAGCCGTCGATGACAGGCGAGGCAGGGCTTTACCGCGTTGTCGCAACCAATGATCCCGCAGGTCTGACGTGGACGAGCTGAACGGCCTGTCCGACCAGACGCGCGACATTTATGAGGCCAACGCGAGCGCATATGACAAAGCGCGCTCGCGCACGCTTTCGGAGGCGCGCTGGCTGACACGGTTCGGCGACGGGCTGCCCAAGGGCGGCTCTGTGCTCGACCTTGGCTGTGGCGCGGGCGAGCCGATTGCGGCGTGGCTGATCGGCGAGGGCTTTGCCTATACGGGCGTCGACTTTTCGCCAGCGATGCTTGAAATCGCCAGTGCCCGCTGGCCCGACCAAGACTGGCAACTTGGCGATATGCGCAGCCTGAAAATGGAGAAACGCTTTGATGGCGTGATTGCCTGGAACAGCTTTTTCCACCTGACAGAAAACGAACAGAGAGAGACGCTGCCCCGCCTCGCCGCATTGCTCAATCAGGGCGGCACATTGATGACAACGGTTGGCCCCCACGCGGGCCAGACAACAGGGACGGTTGCGGGCAGCACCGTCTTTCATGCCAGCCTCTCTCCCGCCGAATATGCACATAGCCTTGAGGCCAACGGGCTGCGCCTCACGGCCTATCTGGCCGAAGACCCCGACTGTGGCCGCCACTCCGTTCTGATGGCGCGCAAAGACTGAAAGGATTGCACAATGACGATCAAGACAACCCATGTCGGCAGCTTGCCCCGCACGCAGGAGGTGGTTGATTTCATCTTTGCGCGCGAACACGGCAAAGACTATGACCAAGCCGCCTTTGACGCCTGCATGACGGCGGCTGTGCGCGACACGGTGGCCAAGCAAAAGGACGCTGGCATTGATATTGTCAGCGATGGCGAGACATCAAAGATCAGCTATGCCACCTACGTCAAAGACCGCTACACAGGCTTTGACGGCGACAGCCCGCGCAATGCGCCCGCCGATCTCAAGATGTTCCCAAGCTTTCTGGAGCGCCTCGCCAATGATGGCGGCACGCCCCAATATGCGCGGCCCATGTGCGTCGGTGAGGTGAAATCCAAAGGCCAGGGCGAGCTGCAAAAAGATATATCCAACCTCAAAAGCGCGATGGCGGCCGAAGGGGTCGAGCGCGGCTTTATGAACGCGGCCTCGCCCGGGGTGATCTCGCTGTTCTTGCAGAATGATCACTACAAAACCCGCGAAGCCTATCTGGCCGCGCTGGCAGACGCGATGAAGGAAGAATACGAAACCATCGTCGCCTCGGGGCTGGATTTGCAGCTCGATTGCCCTGATCTCGCGCTCTCGCGCCATATGCTGTTTACTGAGATGAGCGATGAGGCCTTCCTCAAAGTGGCCGCCAGCCATGTCGAGGCGCTCAACCACGCGCTGAAAAACGTGCCCGCCGAGAAAGTCCGCGTGCATATCTGCTGGGGCAATTACGAAGGCCCGCATTGCTGCGATATCCCGATGAGCAAGATGTTTGACACCCTGATGAGCACCAAAGCGCGCTATATGCTGTTTGAAACCTCCAACCCGCGCCACGGCCACGAATGGGCGGTGTTTCGCGACCGCAAGGCAGACATCCCCGAAGATAAAGTGCTGGTTCCGGGCGTTGTGGACACCACTACAAACTTTGTCGAACACCCCGATCTTGTGGCCGAACGGCTGACACGGTTTGTGGATATTGTGGGGCAGGATCGGGTGATTGCCGGGTCTGATTGCGGCTTTGGAACCTTTGCAGGCTTTGGCGCTGTCGACCCTGCGATTGCCTATGCCAAGCTAAAATCTCTTTCAGATGGGGCGGCGCGCGTCAAATGACACCTTCCCTGCTGGACCTGCTCAAAAAGGTCGATACCCCCACAGTCTGCAACGCCATAGAAGTGGCCCAAGGCAAACGCGGCTTTGCCCGCTTTACCCGTGGCACGATGCTTGCCTCCGCGCCCGAAGAGGGGGCGATGGTCGGCTACGCCCGCACCGCCAAAATCGCGGCACTGGCCCCGCCCACAGAGGCCCCTGAGGTGATCAAGGCGCGGCGCATGGACTACTACCGCCACATGGCAGGCGGGCCGCGCCCCGCGCTGGCTGTTGTGGAGGATCTCGACTATCCCGACGCTGTCGGCGCCTATTGGGGCGAGATCAACACAACGGTGCACAAAGGCTTCGGCCTCTCAGGCGCGCTCACCAATGGCGTGATGCGCGACCTGGGCGATCTGCCTTCGGGCTTTCCTGTTGTGGCAGGCTCGATCGGGCCGAGCCACGCCTTTGTCCATGTCCGCGAAATTGGAACGGGAGCCGATATTATGGGGCTTCGCGTGGAGGAGGGCGAGCTTGTCCACGCCGACCGCCACGGCGCGCTGGTGATCCCGCCTGAGGTGATGGAGGGGCTGGAAGAGGCCATCTTGAAGCTTTTGGAAACAGAAAAGCTGGTGCTGGACCCCGCCCGCAAAGAGGGCTTTGACTTTGAGGCCTTTGAAGCGGCCTGGTCGGGTTTTGAGGCGGCGCGCACCTGAGCCAAAAGGCCCCGCGAGGCGGCCCACAAGGCGGCCCAATGGCGCGCGCTCTGCGCGCACAGGTTTGTTTAGCGGGGCGCACGCGCCCGCAGGTTTGATTAAGGGGGGGCGCACGCGCCCCCCGCGGCCTTCGGCCACTCCCCCCGTGGATATTTTTGGAAAGAAAAAGTTAATTGCGGCTTTGAGGCTCTGAGCGCTTGACGCAAATGAAGGAGTCGTAATAGGACTGCGACATTCTGGTCCGGCATTTGCCGGTGAATAGGGAATGTGGTGCGGCTTTTGAGCCAACTCCACAACTGCCCCCGCAACTGTAAGCGGCGAGCGAAGCTGATCAAAGCCACTGCCTCAAAAGGGTGGGAAGGCCCAGCCAAGCCCCGACCCGCAAGTCAGGAGACCTGCCAGGATGTTCACCCTACCCGTGTGCGAGGGGCGCATAGGTAACGGACACTCCGTCGTGGTGGCATTCGCTGTAACCACGGGGGGGCTATGCCTTCTCCCGTATAAATGACTTGCGCGGATCGCGCAGGGGAAGGACCAAATGCACTCTACACTCAAGGCATCCGCCGCTCTGGCGTTGCTCATCGCCCATACACCCGCCTACGCTCAGGAGGCGTTTGATCTTGGGGAGATTACGTTGTTTTCAAGCTCGGTCCCGACTGCGCTGAGCAAGACAGGCACAACAACCGAGGTTGTAACGGAAGACGCGCTGCAAAGCGGTGGCACGCAGCAGGTGATTTCCAAGATCGATGCGCTTCCGGGTGTTGCTTTTGCGGGTAACGGGTCTGTTGGAGCGACACAGTTGATGTCTGTTCGCGGCTTGCCCTCAAAATATGTGCCTGTGTTCTTTGAAGGCATCAATTTAACCGACACAACAGGCCCGCAAAATCTCTTCAACTGGGGCGGTATTCTCAATCAGGGTATCGGCCGTGTCGAACTTTTGAAGGGCTCGCAATCTGCGCTTTATGGATCTTCTGCTGTTGGTGGCGTGGTCAACATGGCAGCGATGCGCCTGAGCGAAGAGGGTGAGCGCTACACGTTTGGCGCTGAAGTCGGCTCATATGATACGCAAAGCGCAACTTTTGGGTATCTGCGTAAGACTGAGCGCATAGACCTGTCTTTTTCACTGACCCAGTTTAAATCAGACGGCTTCTCCTCAGCAGAGGAAAATGATGGCAATATAGAGCGGGACGCCTCAAAAGGAACAAACGCTCTCTTGAGCGCGACGTTTGCGGCAACTGATGTGCTGACGCTGGGCGCTTCGCTTCTTTACACGGATACAAACACTAACATTGAGCAGTCAGACCCCTCGCAGGGGTTTCGCGTGGTTGACGATGAAGTTCCTTATTTCAACACACGCAAGGCAGCGCGTGTCTTTGCCCGGGTTGATGGCGAGCGTGTTGATCACGAAATTGGGATTGCAGTGTCTAACAATCACAGCCGTGAGCCCTCCTCAATCTATACCAAGTCGTTTGAAGGGGAGCGGACCGCATTTGATTATAAGGGCACAACCGCGCTTCCAGCCGGGCAAATGTCCTTTGGTTTCACCCATGCAAAAGAAACGGCCCAACTTGATGCCTTTTATGCAGAGACAAAGACCTCTGCTGTTTTTGCCGAGGTTCTGACGCCACTGTCTTCTGATGTGGATGTTTCATTCGCAGCGCGCTTCGAAGATCATTCCACGTTTGGCAGCGCACTGACAGGCCGAGCAGCTCTGGCATGGCGGACGTCTGAGGCGACAACTCTGCGTGCTTCGCTTGGCAATGGTGCGCGCGCGCCCTCGCTCTACGAGCTTTATGACGTATGGTCTGGCAACACAGCACTGCAAGCCGAAACGTCAGTGAGTTTTGATATCGGTTTGGAGCACGCATATACGTCAGGCTCCATAATCAAGGCTGTCGTATTTTATAACGAGATCGACAATCTGATCGATTACAGCTTGTCGACATATTCCTATGATCAAATCTCAGGTAAAAGCGTGACCCAAGGTCTTGAGGTTTATGGTGAATTTGCACTGTCTGATTCTGTGATGCTCACAGGCTCTTACACCTACACTGATACGGCTGATGCTAGCGGCAATCAACTGCGCCGCGTGCCAGATCATGACTTGGTGATTGGTGTGCAGGCTGACCTAAATAAGCGTCTTTCGCTTGGTCTGAGCGCCAATTATATCGCTGGCCGCGCGCAAGATGGATCACCACTGCGTGCCATGCCTGACTATACCGTTGCCAATGCCACGCTAAACTATGCCGTCTCAGACACGTCAGAGCTTTACCTGCGCGTCGAGAACCTCTTTGACAAAGAGTATCAAACATCAGGTGGCTACGGCACCTCCGACCGCGCGCTATACTTTGGCGTTCGTGCGTCTTTCTAGGCTCATAAGTGCCGCTGCGCTGGCTATTGTGGCTGGCGCAGCAGTTTATGGCGAGACACCTCAGAAGGTTGTCTCGATGAATGTCTGTACCGATCAGCTTGCCATGTTGGTCGCGGGCGAAGGCCAGCTCTATTCGCTCTCGGCCCTCGCGATTGATCCGCGCATTTCGGGGATGGTGGAGGAGGCGCGCGCCTTTCATATCAACTCCGCCCGCGCCGAAGAAATCTATCTGATGAAGCCCGATCTTGTCTTGGCGGGCACCTATACGGCGCGTGCCTCTGTCGAAATGCTGGAGCGGTTGGGCGTGCCTGTTTTGCGCTTGGCTCCGGCGAGCAGCCTTGCAGATGTGCCGCTGCGCTTGCGTCAGATAGGCGCGGCGCTGGGCCGCGAGGCGCGCGCGGCCGAGCTTGTGGAGGCGTTTGAGGCGGGGCTTGCGCGCCTTGCGGCCGCGGCTCCGGTGATCCGCCCGCGCGCTGTCGGATATGCCGCCAACGGCTATACCTCGGGCGCGCATACCTTGCCTGACGAAATGATCGCCGCCGCCGGCTTTATCAATATCGCGTCCGAGCTGGGCATAGACTATGGTGGCCGTATGCCGCTTGAACGCCTTGCCATGAGCGCACCAGATCTGGTGATGAGCTCGACGCCCTACGCTGGGGCCTCGCGCGCCGAAGAGGTGCCGCAGCACCCTGTTGTGCGCGCGGTCACAGGCGGCGGCGCACCCGTCAGCATGGTCAGCCGCGATTGGGCCTGTGGCACGCCTCTCGTTCTGCGCGCCATTGAGGAGTTGGTGGCAAAACGCGAGGCGCTTTTCCCATGATCCGTTTGATGTGTCTTCTCGGTGCCGTTGTTGCGCTGCTGTTTGCGGCCTCGCTCGCTATTGGCCCTGCCGAAGCGAGTTTTGCCCAAAGCCTGTCTTCCCTTCTGGCCGATGACGGAACGCCCTTCACATTGGTGATGCGCGAAATCCGCCTGCCGCGAGCGCTCCTTGCCGTGATGATTGGTGCGTCGCTCGGCCTTGCGGGGGCCGCGATGCAGGGCTACTTGCGCAACCCTCTGGCAGAGCCGGGGCTGATCGGGGTCAGCTCTTCGGCGGCGCTCGGGGCTGTGCTCTCGCTGCAAACAGGCTTTGCGGCGGCTTTTGCGCTGGCGCTGCCGCTTTCGGCGCTGGCAGCGGCGCTTGTCGGCGTGCTGCTTGTGCTGATGCTGGCGGGGCCGCGCGGGGCCTCCATGACGCTTATTCTCGCGGGGATAGCGATCTCTGCGATGGCGGGCGCGCTGATCTCTCTGGTGCTCAATCTGTCGCCCAACCCATACGCCGCCAACGAGATTGTCTTCTGGATGATGGGGTCGCTGGCCGACCGCTCCATGCTTCACGTTTGGCTGGCCCTGCCGGTTATGGCGCTGGGGTGGGGCTTGCTTGGCACATTGGGCCGCGGCCTTGATGCGCTCACGCTGGGCGAAGATGCGGCCAGTTCGATGGGGGTCAATCTCTCCCGCCTGCGGCTGTCGCTGGTGGTTGGCGTCTCCTGCGTGGTTGGCGCAGGGACGGCTGTTGCGGGGGCGATCGGCTTTGTCGGCCTTGTTGTGCCGCATATCCTGCGCCCCTTTGTGGGGGGTCGCCCCTCGCGGCTGCTCTGGGCTTCGGCGCTCGGGGGGGCGGCGCTGGTTCTGGCGGCTGATATTGCTGTGCGCCTGATCATGCCAGACCGCGATCTCAAGCTCGGGGTCGTTATGGCCCTCATCGGTGCGCCGCTGTTTTTGCATCTTATCTTCAAGACCCGAAAGGAGCTGTCATGAGCCCGCTGCTTTCGCTTGAGCGCCTCACAGCCCTGCGCGGCGAATGCCCTGTGGTGGATGATGTCACCGTGTCGATCGGGGCGGGCGAATGTGTCGGGCTGATCGGCCCAAACGGGGCGGGCAAGACCACGCTGATGCGCGCCGCTCTCGGCCTTTTGCCCGCCAAAGGCACAAGCTCCCTGACGGCGCTGTCGCCTGCTGCGCGCGCCCGCGCTGTGGCGTGGCTGCCTCAAGCGCGCGATATCGCTTGGCCGATGACGGTTGAAACCGTGGTTGCGCTGGGCCGTATCCCACATCTGCCGCGCGGCACCAAACTGCGCCCTGAAGATCAGGCCGCCGTGGATACGGCCCTCGCCGAAATGGGCCTGACAGATTTCGCCGAGCGCCTCGCCAACCAGCTCTCTGGCGGCGAGCAGGCGCGCGTGCTGATTGCCCGTGCGCTGGCGCAGCAAACGCCGCTTCTGATGGTGGACGAGCCCATCGCCGGCCTTGACCCCGCCCACCAGATCAGCACAATGGAAAGCTTTGCCGCCCTCGCAGACGCGGGCAAATCTGTGATCGTCTCGCTGCACGACCTTGGCCTTGCCGCACGGCACTGCACGCGTATTTTGATGCTCTCCCAAGGCCGCCTTGTGGCCGATGGCCCGCCGGCCGAGGTGCTCACGCAGACGCGGCTGAATGAGGTTTTTGGCATTCGGGTGTTTTATGAAAATACCGCCCAAGGCCCGATCTTCCAGCCGACAGAAGTCACCCGATAAATCGAAATAAGTAGAAACACGGGCTTGATCGCCCTAGGGTTCTGTGTAGGTATGCGCGCAACCCATATTTTCGACCGATCGGTCGGTGATATGGCGGTCTTGGGAGGGATCCAATGCTTAAGTATGTTTCACAACTGGCGCGGATTATGGCGGTGCTTGGCGGCCTTGTGCTCTGTGCCTTGGTCGTTTTGACCTTTGTCAGCGTCACGGGCCGCGCGCTCAATACACTGGGCCATGCTGGCAGCCTCGGGGGGCTTGGCGACTGGCTGATCCAGACAGGCGTTGGCCCGATCACAGGCGATTTCGAGCTGCTCGAAGCGGGCGTTGCCTTTGCGATTTTTGCCTTCCTACCGCTGACCCAACTCTACGGGGCCCATGCCACTGTCGATATCTTTACCTCGGCCCTGCCACGCCGCACCAATAAGGCCCTGATGGCCTTCTGGGAGGTCGTTCTGACAGCGGTTATCCTGCTCATCGCTGCACGTCTCTATGTCGGTATGCTCGACAAAATGCAGTATAACGAGACAACCTTCCTGCTACAGTTTCCGATCTGGTGGGCCTACGCCGCCAGCTTTGCGGCCTCTCTCGTCGCCTGTGTTGTCGCGCTTTACTGTGCCTTTGCGCGCATCGCCGAGCTGGCCACAGGCCGCGCCTACCTGCCTCACTCCGAAGGAGCGTCCCATTGACTATGCTTGAACTGGGCTTTCTGTCCTTCCCCGCCCTGCTATTGATGATCTTTTTGCGCGCGCCCATTGGCCTTGCCATGCTCCTCGCAGGGATCGGCGGCCTCTGGTTTGCCACAGGCGACACCAATATGTTCATGGCGCGCCTCAAAAACGAGACCTATAGCACCTTCTCCTCCTACTCCCTGACGATCATTCCGATGTTCCTGCTGATGGGCCAGTTCGCGACCCTCTCGGGGATGTCCCAAGCGCTGTTCAAAGCCGCCGAAAGCTTCCTCGGCCACCGCAAAGGCGGTGTGGCTATGGCCGCCGTCGGCGCCTGCGCAGGCTTTGGCTCGATCTGCGGCTCCTCGCTGGCAACAGCCGCGACCATGTCGCGCGTGGCCCTGCCAGAGCTGCGCCGCTACGGCTACTCGGGCGGCTTCTCCACAGCCACACTCGCCGCAGGCGGCACCCTCGGCATTCTCATCCCCCCCTCGGTGATCCTTGTGATCTACGCGATCCTGACAGAGCAAAACATCGCCAAGCTCTTCCTCGCCGCCTTCATCCCCGGCATTCTCGCCGCCCTTGGCTATATCATCACCATCTCGATCTATGTGCGCGTGCACCCTGACGCCGCAGGCACACGCGAGCCTGTCCCCATGGCCGAGCGCTGGCGCGCCTTGCTTGATGTCTGGCCCGTGCTTGTCGTCTTCGGCCTCGTTGTGGGCGGGATCTATGCGGGCTGGTTCACGCCGACAGAAGGCGCCGCCATCGGCGCGGCTGGCACAGGCCTGATCGCGCTCGCTTCGGGCAACATGAGCTGGGCCGTCTTCAAAGAAAGCATCATCGCCACAGCCACAGCCACAGGCATGATCTTCTTCATCGTCCTCGGCGCAGCCCTCTACAACGGCTTCCTTGCGCTCTCCCAAGTGCCGCAGGAACTCTCTGGATGGGTCGTCGCCCAAGGCTATAGCGCCTGGACCGTGCTCATCATCGTGCTGGCGTTTTACCTCGTCTTCGGCTGCCTCATGGACAGCCTGTCAATGATCCTGCTGACCATCCCGATCTTCTTTCCGGTGATCAGCCAGCTTGATTTCGGCATGACGCCAGAACACGTGGCGATCTGGTTTGGCATCCTCGTGCTGATCGTGGTCGAAGTCGGGCTGATCACGCCCCCCGTGGGCATGAACCTCTTCATCATCAACGCAATGGACAAAACAACCCCCATGCGTGACACCTACCGCGCGGTGATGTGGTTCGTCGGCTCCGATCTGGTCCGCGTGGTGATCCTTGTGATGTTCCCCGCGATCACGTTGTTTCTCATTCCCTAAGCAAGGGCGGCGCCTCTCACTCGTGGCGCCGCACAGACCAGTGCGCGCGCAATACGCAGACGCGCAAGCGCGACGGCGTTGCGATTGAATGAGAGCACAGGCAGACATACCCTCGCCCAAAGCCAAAAGGATACGTCATGAGCGACAGCTACAACCCCGATACAGACGGCGCGCAAATGTCTTTCGCGCGTGACATGAGCTATGGCGACTACCTCCACATAGATCAAATCCTCTCGGCCCAAACGCCGCTCTCTTCCGCGCATGACGAAATGCTCTTCATCATCCAGCACCAGACCAGCGAGCTTTGGATCAAACTCGCGCTGCACGAAGCTTCAGCCGCCCGCGCCTTGCTGGAGAAAGGCGATTACGCCCCCGCCTTCAAGATGTGTGCCCGCCTGTCGCGCATCTTCGATCAGCTCAATTCTGCATGGGACGTTCTGCGCACCATGACGCCCTCCGATTATACCGCCTTCCGCGAGACGTTGGGCCGCTCATCGGGCTTTCAGTCGCACCAATACCGCCTCGTTGAATATGTCCTTGGCAACCGCAATGAAAACCTGATGAAAGTGCATGAGCACCGCCCCGAGCTGCACCAGTTGCTGGAAGACGAGCTGGCCCGCCCCTCGCTCTATCACGTCGCCCTGCGCGCACTGGCGGCCGAAACAGGCACAAGCTTTGCGCCCGAGGTGTTCCGCCTGCGTGCGCCCCATCAGGCCGATGAGGCGGTGGAGGCCGCGTGGCTCAAAGTCTATCAGGATCCGGCCAAATACTGGAACCTCTACGAGCTCGCCGAAAAACTCGTTGATCTGGAAGATTACTTCCGCCGCTGGCGCTTCAATCATGTGACGACAGTGGAGCGCATCATCGGCTTCAAACGCGGCACAGGCGGCACAAGTGGCGTGCAATACCTGCGCAAAATGCTGGAAGTGGAGCTCTTCCCCGAGCTCTGGAACCTGCGCGGCGCCCTGTAAGCGCCACCCATCCCCCAACGGAAAATTCGAATTTTCCGCCCCGTTTTCTGCGAAGAAAACGCGCCCTTTCATATGTCACGCAAACACATAACGCCTGTGCGCTGTTGGGAGTGCTGGGAGATCAATCGTAGTGAAAGGGTTTTGGTGGAGCATAGCGGGATCGAACCGCTGTACTGTTCGCACATTTTTGTGCGTTAAGTCAGCGCCTGTGCGCTGTTAGGAGTGCTGGGAGATCAATCGTGATGAAAGGGTTTTGGTGGAGCATAGCGGGATCGAACCGCTGCACTGTTCGCACATTTTTGTGCGTTAAGTCAGCGCCTGTGCGCTGTTGGGAGTGCTGGGAGATCAATCGTGATGAAAGGGTTTTGGTGGAGCATAGCGGGATCGAACCGCTGCACTGTTCGCACATTTTTGTGCGTTAAGTCAGCGCCTGTGCGCTGTTGGGAGTGCTGGGAGATCAATCGTGATGAAAGGGTTTTGGTGGAGCATAGCGGGATCGAACCGCTGAACTGTTCGCACATTTTTGTGCGTTAAGTCAGCGCCTGTGCGCTGTTGGGAGTGCTGGGAGATCAATCGTGATGAAAGGGTTTTGGTGGAGCATAGCGGGATCGAACCGCTGCACTGTTCGCACA
>NZ_CBFHPP010000013.1:1123-83345 GCF_965657785.1 Lentibacter sp. | reverse complement strand
CGCTTGTAAGCCCGACGCCTCCCCTCACAACAAAAAGCTGTCACAAAAAGGCAAGACTATGACATATCGAGTTGCCTCAGAAATTATTGATCGGGTCGCGGATCAGATCGCGCAACTGGCGCACTACTCGCGTGTTCTTGATGAGAGCTTGTGCGTTAGAGATCAGAGCGACGTCATTAAACCGAGCGCTTCGGGGCTGCAGCACGTCGATGCCTTGGCGCAATACCTTGGCGATCTTGAATGTTTGCTCCGCAAAATGGCACCGATGTTCCCTGCTGATTTGGTTTTGCCAACCGAGGAGTTACGGTCAGCCGTCCATCTTGACGCAATGCAGCGCTTGATAACGAGCACAGATCGGATCCCCTTGAGTGAACCAAGCGCAGGGGATGTGACTCTTTTTTAGTGGCGCAGGCCACACTTCAAGAACTGGACTGTAGTATGAATAAACTGGTTTCGTCTTCGGCCTTTGCAAGCGATGACACCACTGAAGACTTCGTTGACGTTGGTGATCGCATCCTTGTATCGGAAACAGATTTTCGCGGGATCATCCGCTTTGCGAACAGGTCGTTTTGTGAGGTGGCTGAATATGAAGAGGCTGAGTTGCTGAACGCACCGCATAAGATTGTGCGTCATCCAACCATGCCCAAAGGAACATTTCAGCTTGTTTGGGAGCGGATAAAGCAAGGGTTGCCAACATCCGCATACATAAAAAACAGATGTAAAGCTGGGCGGGAGTATTGGGTTTTTGCGTCAATATTGCCCTATAAAGACGGATTTATTTCTGTTCGGATAAAGCCGCAAGGTAAGAATTTTGAAGCCGTTAAAGAGCTTTACGCGCAGGCTTATGACGCCGAACTCGCAGGCGCATCCGCGGAGCAAAGCGCTGCTCTTGTATTGGCGGGAGTTAAGTCGCTCGGGTATTATGACTATGCCGATTTTTCCTTTCAGGCATTGAACGAAGAGTATCAATTTCGCGAAGCCAAAAATGCGTTGAAATGGACAGGGCATCTGGAAAGTCTGGCTCAAAAGGTTGCAGATACAGATCGGCTTATCGAACAAATTGCCGGAGGCTTTGACCAGGTTTGCGGAGAGCCTGTTAATCTGCGCGTCCTGTCTGGACAGCTTGGTGACGCCGGGATCGCACTTGGATGTATTGCGCAAAATTATGAGATCATGGCGCTGGAAATGCAAAAACTTCTTGAGAAGCTTAGATGTCAGCATGGGGGTGTTCTGGAGCGGATGGATGGCGGAATCCATGCGGGTATTTATGCAAGCCAAGTCGCGAGTCTTATCCAGCAATCGGGTCATGCAGGGTCTCTAGAGGCAGAGCAAAACCATATTGTCTGGTTCACGGAGAAAAGCCGTTTGGCCTTCAATGAGGTTGTCGCATTGGGAGCGGCTCTTCCTGACACCTGCCGACAAATCAGGCGCCGGATCAATGGTCTGGACGTTGTCAAAATGTTGTGCCGCGTCGAAAGTGAAAGGATGCACGCGCAAGATAGTGGGCTATCTGGGATCATCGGCCGCCTTGAGACGTTTCACACCAACACCGATCGGTATCTGACGGATTTAACCGTGAAGGCAAATCAGATCGCAACCACAAAAAAGATGCCAGCCACTGCCGGGTTTCAGAAGATATTAAACAATCCGTGACACGGTCAGAACAAGCCAACCAAACTGGAGACACCTATGAAAACTGTATTCCTGATCGCCGCCGGCGCATACTTTGCCGTAAGCTCAGCCCTTTCAGCCAATGAATTTGCGGAAGATTTGAACCGCCTCGCTCAAAGCACGATCCAAGGCTGGACGACAGAAACCGTCGTAATCGAAACGTTGCGCCAACAGAACAACGAGACAGCGCAGCTGTCTGAAGACGATATTCTGGCCCTTGATGCCAAATGGCGCGCAGAAACCGCAAGTGGCGGACCGTTGATCAACAGCCTCCTAGCAAACGATCTTTCAAGTTATTTGAAAACTCTAGTCGCGGAGGGGCAGCTTGTTTACTCCGAGATTTTCATCACGGATGCACGCGGGCTGAATGCCGGGCAAAGCGGCGTGACATCAGACTATTGGCAGGGCGATGAAAGTAAATGGCAAGTGCCGTTTGGAACAGGTGCGGTCCATATCGGCGAAGTCGAGTTTGACGAGTCAACCCAGACCTATCAATGCCAAGTCAGTCTCCCGATCAAAGAAGGCTCACAACTCATTGGGGTGATCACTGTAGGTGTCGACCTTGAACATCTTAACGCAAATTAAACGTTTCAGACCCCGCAACTTTTATTGAGGGCCAAGCAATGAGCCAAGAAAAAACTGTAACGAGACGAAACCCTTTTGTAGCGGTTTCGGCCTCGGCATCCTCCTGGAGCTTACGCACAAAACTTGTGGCAATTGTTATTGTCGGTGTGTTTGTCACATTTGCAGGCAGCTTCACATTCAGCAGCATCAATGCGAGAAACACAGTGGCGTCGTTGAGCGAACGCAGCGAAGCTCTTCTTGCCGATTATATGGCGAGTGCAATGGCTGCTCCGCTTCGCTTCAAAGACGCGGGCCGAATAGAAGAGGTCTATGGCGCTGCCATTGGCAAGGACGGGACGATATCGGGCGTCCGTGTCTCGCTTCCCACAGGCGAGCCACTCGCCAAGCACATCAAGAGTGATAAAAACTCAAGTGCTGTTGATCAGTTGATGTCTGATGTCACAGCTGCTGCTATCGCTCAAGGTAAGCGGGTAAGCTTAAGCACTGGTTATTTCTCGGTCAAAGCGCTTCCCGTTTTTGCAAAGGATGGCCAAACGCTTTTGGGAGTTATGGCTCTTACATGGGATAATGAACCCATACGCTCACAAACCAATTCTGATCTCATTAATGTGCTTTTGATTGGATTTCTGATGCTGAGCGCGACGGTTACTGTGACGTTTGTCGCTATGAACCGGTTGATTACCGCCCCGCTGCAAAAGCTTAATGGTGCCATGCTTGCTGTTGCGGCGCATGATTACTCTGGGTCGGTAGAGTTTCAAAACCGAAAAGACGAAATCGGGCAAATGGCTGGAACGCTTGAAAGTTTTCGAACGACGCTGGAGAGCGAACAGCTTGCCCGCCAAGCACGGCAGGTCGAGCAGGAGCAGCGCACTGAGCTTTTTGAACAGCTCGCAGCCGCCCTTTCTAAGCTTGCTGCTGGCCAAGTCGATTGCCCGATTGATGTTGCTCGGTTCGAAAATCTCGACAATGCCCAAGTCGCAGTGTGTCATAATTTTAATGACGTTCTGGATAATCTGGCCTCCATGTTGAGCACAGTTTCAAATGCGGCCAATTCGGTGAATTCCAGCGCAAAAGAAATCAGCACAGTTGCTGTTGATCAGTCACGGCGGTCTGAAGCTCAGGCCGCAACGCTGGAAGAATCTGCGGCAGCGATTGAAGAAATATCAAACAGTATGCAAAAGACGGCTGAACACGCGGCACGTGCCAATGACACAATTGCGCTCAATCAGGCTCAAGCTCAGGCGGGCGGGGCTGTTGTCGACCGCACCATGAATGCGATGCGCAATATCGAAAAGTCCTCACAGCAGATCACCACGATCATTGGCGTCATTGATGAGATTGCTTTTCAGACCAATCTGCTGGCCTTGAATGCCGGAGTCGAGGCTGCGCGTGCTGGAGAAGCGGGCCGTGGATTTGCCGTTGTCGCATCTGAAGTTCGCGCTCTCGCCCAGAGAGCATCAGATTCTGCCAACGAGATCAAAGACCTCATTACAAAATCAACCGAGCAAGTGGCCGAGGGCAGCGAGTTGGCAACCGAAGCTGGGGCGGCTCTTGAGGAAATTATTAAGGGGATTGGACAATTGTCAAACCTCGTCTCCGAGATTGCTTCAGGGTCTCGTGCCCAAGCCAATAGCCTTGCTGAGATAAAGGACGGTGTGGTCGAGCTTGATAGGGTCACGCAGCAAAATGCTGCCGTGATTGAGGAATCAGCCGCCGCAAGCCAGGCCCTTACAAACGAAGCTTCACTCATGATTGACGCACTTGGGGTGTTTGAGACCAGCGGTTCTTCACAGAACACATCCGAAGTGGAGCGATGGTCTAAAGAGCTGGAAAAGGACACCAAAAACACAAACAAAATTCAAGAGCCCGCGCTGGCATTCCCGGTTCAGTCATCCCTGCAGAAAACAGGCACAGACGGCGCAGAAATCTGGCAAGATTTTTGATGCGACGATTTGCACCTCAAGGTGATCAAGAACAGTAAAGGAATTGCTAAACCTATGACAGCTCATCCAGCCGCAAGCCGCACGATCGGCGAGCAAAAAACCATAAAGGTCGTCCAGGGCGAGACAAAGGTTTCGGGTGATGAATCTGTCGTTCTGACAACGCTACTCGGATCATGCGTTTCTGTCTGCCTCTGGGACCCTATGGAGAAGGTCGGTGGTATGAACCACTTTCTCCTGCCAGGAGGGCCTTTTGAGGAAACCGGTGCGATGTGCTTTGGTGTGAATGCTATGGAACTTCTTATCAACGACCTCATCAAGCACAACGGCAATCGAAAGCGCTTCAAGGCCAAAATCGTTGGTGGGGCGAAGCTTCTTGACTCAAAGGCCGATATTGGACGCAAAAACCAAGAGTTTGCGATATGGTTTTTGGAAAACGAAGGCTTTGAGATTGTAAGCACCTGTCTGGGCGGCACGCGTGGCCGAAAAGTTCGATTTTGGCCAACAACTGGCCGTATCCAACGCGCATTTATTGATGAGCACAAAGAGCCCGTTTCCGATGAACCTGCGAAGAAAAGCGTTTCCAGTTTGAGCAATGGCTCAGTCGAGCTCTTCGACACCAAAACTGGGCCGCGGTTATAAAGCTTTATTGCTCCTCCAGAGGCCGTTTGACGCAGATCATGTTGAAAAAATGGTAACGCTGGCCCTCATAAGGGTGAGGTTCGATATCTGTTTGGACCATCGGTTTCCTTGGACTGACATCTTAGCTTTAGGTCAAGAGGGGCGTCGGGTTGGCTTGCCGAACAGGATCAGAGGGGCATGAAACTCAATCAAACGTTGTCTTGCGGCAAATATGCTTGAAAGACGTTGGGGGTGGCTAGTGCCTCGCGACGTTATGAAAAGGCGCCTCGTTTCTTATCTGCCATGCCTTTGCAGTCGGAGTTGGCAGTTTGACGTTCTGAGGGAGGTTCTTTTCTTACTATCTGACATTTGCACAAATGCACGAGATCGCCTCAGAGGAAATCGCTCGCCTTGAATATTTTTAAAAGAGGAGCGTTTTTTGGGTTGTAGTCCTCCGACACTCGGCGTATTCGGTGCACTCACTTTGGCGCGGGATGGAGCAGCCCGGTAGCTCGTCAGGCTCATAACCTGAAGGTCGTAGGTTCAAATCCTACTCCCGCAACCAAAGTAAAAAATATTAAATGCATTGGCGCCCTTTGGGGCGCTTTTTGTTTTTGGAGCGTTGATAGGGGCAGGGTGATTGGGCGAGGTTGAGTGTTTTAACCGTTGTGTCGCGATCAACAAAGAGCTGGTCAGGCTTTATTCCTAAACATAGGCTGGGCGCAGTAATTGCCGCCACGCTCGAGAGGATGAGGCAAAGCATGAACGTTGTTGAGGCCTCAATTGCAGATTTGCGCAGTGCGCTGGAGAGCGGGGAGACAACTGCGCGCGCTCTTTTGGCGGCTTATCTGGGGCGTGTTGCGCGGTATGATCGTGCGGGACCCTGTCTGAATGCGCTGGTTGTCATGAATCCTGAGGCGCAAGCCGACGCGGCCGCTTCTGATGCGCGCCGTGAGGCGGGTGTGTGTCTCGGGCCGCTGGACGGAATTCCCTATACCGCCAAGAACAGTTTCAAAGCCAAGGGTCTCACTGTGGCGGCCGGGTCGCCTGCTTTTGCCAATCTTGTCGCAACCGAAGATTCCTTTGCGATTGCGCAGCTGCGTGCGGCGGGGGCTGTTTTGATCGGGCTTACAAATATGCCGCCAATGGCAAATGGGGGGATGCAGCGCGGCCTCTACGGGCGCGCTGAGTCACCCTATAATGCTGCGTATCTGACGGCAGCTTTCGCCTCTGGCTCCTCAAACGGATCAGCCACAGCCACAGCGGCCAGCTTTGCGGCCTTTGGCCTTGCCGAGGAAACTTGGTCAAGCGGCCGTGCCCCCGCTGCCAACAACGGCCTTTGTGCGTATACGCCAAGCCGTGGCATGATCTCGGTGCGTGGAAACTGGCCGCTGGTTCCTACGATGGATGTGGTTGTGCCCCAGACCCGAACAATGGCTGATATGTTTGAGGTTCTGGATGTGCTTGTGGCCGATGATGACCGAAGCGAGGGAGACTTCTGGCGCTGTCAGCCTTGGGTCGGCCTTCCCAAAGCGTCACAGATGCGGCCTGAGAGCTATGGCGCTTTGGCGCAAGGGGCGCTTAGGGGGAAACGCTTTGGTGTTCCTGCCATGTATATCAACGCCGACCCGTTGGCTGGTGAGGGAGAGGGCCTTGGCATTGGCGGCCCGACGGGGCAGAAAATCAAAACGCGGGCTTCCATTATGGCGTTATGGCAAAAGGCCAAAGACGCTCTTGAGCGTGAGGGGGCAGAGGTTTGTGTGGTCGATTTTCCTGTGGTGACAAACTATGAGGGTGACCGTGTTGGCGCCCCCAAGATAAACACCAGGGGCCTTGTTCCTTGCGACTATCTCAAGCGCGAAATTCTGGATCTTTCGGTCTGGGCTTGGGATGATTTTTTGAAATCCAATGCCGACCCTGTGCTGTCGCGTCTCTCGAATGTGGATGGTGCTGCGATATTCCCGACGCCGCCTGATAGTTTGCCCGACCGTTACACAGGGTTTGAGGATGATATCGCAGATTATCCTGCCCATGCGCGGGCGCATCCTATCGAGAGTTTTCGAGATATTCCGACCCTCGCCGAAGGGCTGCGCGGGCTTGAAGAAACCCGTCGTCTCGACCTTGAGCTGTGGATGGATCAGCTGGGTCTTGATGCGGTTGTTTTTCCCGCAGTTGCCGATGTTGGCGGTGCCAAGGCCGACAAAGAGCCTGAGGCTGCAAACCATGCCTGGCAGAATGGTGTATGGGTGGCCAATGGAAACTTGGCTATTCGCCATCTTGGCATTCCGACTGTGACGGTTCCCATGGGGATGATGGCCGATATTTCCATGCCTGCAGGGCTGACTTTTGCCGGGCGGGCTTATGAGGATAGCAAGCTCTTGTCTTATGCGGCGGGCTTTGAGGCGACGGGGGCTTACCGCAGTGCGCCGCAGCGCACAGGCGGCTAGAAGAGCACAGATTGGGGCCGCGTCGGCGTTGATTTTGGCGGCTGCCAAGGGCCTGCGCGCCGGATCCGTTTCATATCGCAGCAGTTGAATGCTTGACGGCCCCGTCTTGGGCCTTCAAAAAGCCCTAGGTTTTGAGGACGCGTAAAATATGGCACGAACAACAGCAAATGACAGTGAACAGCGCGACGGCACCAAGGATGTGGCGGCCCTCAAGGCCTTGATGCCGTTTATGACGCCCTATCGTGGGCTTGTTGGAGCGGCCATTCTGGCGCTGATGCTGACGGCGGCGCTGTCGCTCACTTTGCCGCTGGCTGTGCGCCGTGTGATCGATAACTTTGGCACAAAAGATGTTGAGGTTCTGGACCTTTATTTTGTGGCTGCGATTGGCGTTGCCGCGCTGCTCGCGCTGGGCACGGGGCTGCGCTATGCGCTTGTCACGCGTTTGGGCGAACGGGTCGTGGCCGATATTCGCAAGGCTGTGTTTGACCGCGTGATCGGGCTGTCACCGAGCTTTTATGAGACGGTGATGACGGGCGAAATCCTGAGCCGCATTACGACGGACACGACCTTGATCCAATCGGTGATTGGCTCGTCGGTTTCGGTGGCGCTGCGCAATGTGCTGATCTTCTTGGGCGGGATGATCCTGATGCTGTTCACCAGTGCCAAGCTCACGGGGCTTGTGCTCTTGATTGTGCCGCTTGTTGTTGTGCCGATCCTGACGCTGGGGCGGCGTTTGCGGGTCTTGAGCCGCGAAAATCAAGACTGGATTGCCGCCTCATCCGGGCAGGCGGCCGAAACGCTGGGCGCGGTTCAGACTGTGCAGAGCTTTGCGCAAGAAACCGTGGCGCGGAGCGATTTCGCGCGCGTCACAGAGAAGAGTTACGAAGTTGCCAAGCAGCGTATTACGGTGCGCTCGATCATGACGGTTGCGGTGATGTTTCTGGTGTTTGCGGGCGTCGTCGGGGTGCTTTGGATCGGGACGCGGGATGTGCGCGCGGGAGAGATGAGCTCGGGGGCGCTGGTTCAGTTTGTGATTTATGCCGTGATGGTGGCTGGCGCGGTTGCGGCGCTGTCGGAAATCTGGGGCGAGTTGCAGCGTGCGGCGGGCGCGACCGAGCGGCTTGTGGAGCTTCTCAATGCGACGGATCGGGTGAATGACCCCGTCGCGCCCAAGGGCTGCCCTGCGCCTTTGAAGGGCGATGTGCGCTTTGAAAATGTGAGCTTTGCCTATCCGTCGCGGCCTGATCGTCAGGCGCTGGATGCTGTGAGCCTTGCTGTGAAACCAGGCGAAACCATTGCTTTTGTTGGCCCGTCGGGAGCAGGAAAGACCACTGTGATGCAAATGATCCAGCGGTTTTATGACCCGCAAGAGGGCGCGATCAAGCTTGATGGTGTCGACTTGCGCGAGATGCTGCGGGAAGACTTCCGCAGCCAGATTGCTGTTGTGCCGCAAGATCCTGTGATCTTCTCGGGCAGCGCGCGCGACAACATCCGCTTTGGACGCCCTGAGGCGAGCGATGCCGAGGTTGAGGCGGCGGCCAAGGCGGCGGCGGCGCATGAGTTTATCGCGGGCCTGAGCGAGGGCTATGACACCAAGCTCGGCGAGCGCGGTGTGATGCTCTCGGGCGGGCAGAAACAGCGTGTGGCGATTGCGCGAGCGATCCTGCGGGATGCGCCTCTTTTGCTGCTGGATGAGGCCACATCGGCGCTGGATGCGGAGAGCGAGCGCGCGGTGCAGGAGGCTGTCGAGCAGCTGTCAAAGGACCGCACCACATTGATTGTGGCGCACCGTTTGGCGACTGTAAAAAAGGCTGATCGTATTGTTGTGATGCAGGAGGGTGCGATTGTGGCTGAGGGCACGCATGATGCGCTTGTGGCGGAAAACGGGCTTTATGCGCGGCTGGCGCGGCTTCAGTTTACGGACGGGGCCGAGGCGGCGTGATTTCCCCCTTGCGGGAGGCGCGCTGATCGCTCAAACTCGGCCTGTATTATGAGTAAAGGAGGGCCAGATGGGTCTTTTCAGTTTTTTCAAGCGCTCGGGCAAACGCCTCAAGAGTGAAGAGCCAACCGCTGACGATTTGAAGAAGGAAGTGGCCGATCTCGGGCTTGACGCCGAGGGCCTCGATATTGTGATTGAAGGCGACAAAGTCAAAGTCACGGGCAACGCTGTTTCCGAGGAAATGCGCGAAAAAGTGATCCTTGCGGTGGGCAATGTTGATGGCGTGGCCGAAGTCGAGGACGACGCGGGCGAGGCCAATTTCCACACGGTGGAAAAGGGCGATACGCTCTGGGCCGTGTCTGAAAAAGCGCTGGGCAGTGGCGCGCGGTATATGGAAATTTTTGAGGCCAACAAGCCGATGTTGAGCGACCCTGACAAGATATACCCCGGTCAGGTGCTGCGTATTCCGCAGGACTAAATACTCGATAAAACGCAATGAAATCAAGGGCCTCCGCAGATAATGCGGGGGCTTTTTGCAGGTCTGGCTTGCACTTTCGCTGCGTTCTGGCCAAAGTCGGTGTGAGTTGAAAAGGACACGCTATGGCGCAGACGATCTTTGTTTTGAACGGGCCGAATCTCAACCTTTTGGGGGTGCGGGAGCCAGAGATTTATGGCTCTGATAGGCTTGCGGATGTGGAGGCGATGTGCCGCAAGGCTGCGCCTGAGACGGTGATCGAGTTTCGCCAGAGCAACCATGAGGGCGTGCTGGTTGACTGGATCCAAGAGGCGCGCGCGGTGGCGGCTGCGATTGTGATCAACCCTGCGGCTTACACGCATACCTCGGTGGCGATCCTTGATGCGCTGAGCGCTTTTGAGGGGCCTGTCGTGGAGGTGCATATTTCGGATGTGCACAAGCGGGAGGCGTTCCGGCATCATTCTTACGTCAGTTTGCGGGCCGATCATGTGATCGTCGGGCAGGGCGTGGCGGGCTATGTGGCGGGGCTGGAGTGGGCCTTGGCGCAGCTTTAGAGCCAATTTTTATTGGGGTTTGGAGCAGTTTAGCAGGCGTTGCTTGCGATAGGCCTGAGGCAGCGTCCCGCATGGTTAATGCGCCAAAACACATCTGATTCTAGGGGGGTGATAAGTGTGCACAGGGCGTGCACCATGCGTGCACCCCCTAAACACGGAATGTGTTAACAGAAATTAAGTTAACGCGGCGCGCGGTGGGGCGCGCGGTGGGGCCGCGCGCCTCTGCCGGTCAGTTGCCCAGAATGCCCGGTAAACGAAGCTTGTTGACGCGAGCGCAATCAAGCGCCTCTTCATAGCCAGCATCGGCGTGACGCCAGACGCCAGAGGCGGGGTCGTTCCACAAGACGCGCTCAAGGCGCTTGGCGGCTTCTGGTGTTCCATCGGCGCAGATGACCACGCCTGAATGCTGGGAAAAGCCCATGCCGACGCCACCGCCGTGATGCAGGCTGACCCATGTTGCGCCTGAGGCGGTGTTGACCAGCGCGTTGAGAAGCGGCCAGTCGGAGACCGCATCAGAGCCGTCTTTCATGGCCTCGGTTTCGCGGTTGGGCGAAGCCACAGAGCCTGAGTCAAGATGATCGCGGCCAATCACAACGGGGGCCTTCAGCTCGCCGTTGGCGACCATTTCATTGAAGGCGAGGCCCGCTTTGTGGCGGTCGCCCAGCCCGATCCAGCAGATGCGCGCGGGCAGGCCTTGGAAGGCAATGCGCTCGGCGGCCATATCGAGCCAGTTGTGCAAATGCTCGTTCTCGGGGAAGAGCTCTTTCATCTTCTGATCGGTTTTGTAGATATCTTCAGGATCGCCCGAGAGCGCGACCCAGCGGAACGGGCCAACACCACGGCAGAAGAGCGGGCGGATATAGGCGGGCACAAAGCCCGGGAAGGCGAAGGCGTTTTCAAAGCCTTCTTCCAGCGCGACTTGGCGGATGTTGTTGCCATAATCCAGTGTCGGCACGCCATCGTTCCAGAAGTCGACCATGGCTTTGACATGGACCTTCATGCTGGCGCGGGCGGCGGCTTCGACCTCTTTGGGGGCTGTTTCCTGCTTTTGCTTCCACTCGGCCATGGACCAGCCTTGGGGGAGATAGCCATGGAGCGGGTCATGGGCCGAAGTCTGATCGGTGACGATATCGGGGCGGATGCCGCGGGCGTGAATTTCGGCGAAGATATCGGCAGCATTGCCCAGAAGGCCGACGGACTTGGCCTCGCCCGCTGCTGTCCAGCGCTCGATCATTTCCATGGCTTCCTCAAGCGTGTCGGCGCGCTCGTCGAGGTATTTGGTGCGCAGGCGAAAGTCGATGCTGTCGGGGTTGCACTCGACTGCGAGGCAACAGGCGCCCGCGAAGACAGCGGCGAGCGGCTGTGCGCCGCCCATGCCGCCGAGGCCGCCTGTGAGGATCCATTTGCCTTTGAGGCTGCCGCCATAGTGCTGGCGGCCCGCTTCGGCAAAAGTCTCGTATGTGCCTTGGACAATCCCCTGCGTGCCGATGTAAATCCAAGAGCCTGCTGTCATCTGGCCATACATCATCAGGCCCTTTTTATCGAGCTCGTTGAAGTGATCCCAATTGGCCCAATGGGGCACAAGATTGGAGTTTGCAATCAGCACGCGGGGGGCGTCTTCGTGGGTTGTCACAATCGCCACGGGTTTGCCCGACTGCACGATCAGGGTTTCGTTTGCCTCAAGGTCTTTGAGCGAGGCGCAGATGGTATCAAAATCATCCCATGTGCGCGCGGCGCGGCCTATGCCGCCATAGACGACAAGCTCGTGCGGATTTTCGGCGACGTCGGGGTGCAGGTTGTTCATCAGCATACGGAGCGGCGCTTCTGTGAGCCAGCTTTTGGCGTTTAGTTCTGTGCCTGTGGGCGGATAAACGTCGCGGGTGTTTTTGCGCGGGTTGCTCATGAGGGGCTCCAGTTTTGCAGGGATGTGAGGATTTGTTTTAAGGGCGTGCGCAAGCGCTCAGCCTTGGCCGCGTCATAGGCGAAGGGGGCGGCCTCGGAGGCGAGGTGGGTGGATTGGGCGAGTTCCATCTGGATCGCGTGCCAGCCTTGGCTTGGGCGGCCATAGTGGCGGGTTGCGTAGCCGCCTTTGAAGCGGCCATTGAGCACGGAGGTGTAATCGGTGGCTTGCGCGCAGATGTCTTGCACGGCGCGTTCGATGCTTGGGGCGCAGGTCTGGCTCATGTTGGTGCCGATGTTGAAATCAGGCAGCGTGCCGTCAAAGAGAAAGGGGATATGGCTTCGGATCGAGTGGCAATCATAGAGGATTGCGAAGCCGTGGAGCGCTTTGATGCGCTTCATTTCGGCTTCAAGGGCCGCGTGGTAGGGCGCGTGGTAGGCTTTGCTGCGGCGCTCGATTTCGGCGGGGTTGGGGGCCATGCCGTCGAGATAGATCGGCGCGCCGTCAAAGTCTGTGGTGGGGCAGAGGGTTGTTGTGTTCTGGCCCGGGTAGAGCGACTGCCCTGCTGGGTCGCGGTTGGCGTCGATCACGTAGCGGTGAATACGAGTGCGTATGGTTGTGACGTTATCGACCAGCCCGTCATAGAGCGTGTGGATGTGCCAGTCGGTATCGGCGCGGGCGCGGCCCGTGGCATTTAGCGCAGCGGCCACGTCCTCGGGCAGCTCTGTGCCGGTGTGCGGCAGGCCGAGGAGGAGGGGGCTGTCGCCCTGTGTGATCTCAAGGAAACTCATGTGGCTTGGCCTGCGAAGATACGCGCGTGGAGCGGGTTGATCCCGATGCCGTAGGAGAGTTCGGCGGGGGATGAGACGTTCCAGATCGCGAGGTCGGCGCGCTGGCCTGCTGTGAGCGTGCCGCTGTCTGTGAGGCCGAGCGCTGCTGCTGCGTGGCGGGTTGTGCCTGCCAAGGCCTCGGCGGGAGTGAGGCCAAAGAGGGTGCAGCCCATGTTCATGGACAGAAGCAGCGAGCCGAGAGGGGAGGAGCCGGGATTCCAGTCGGTTGCCAAGGCCATGGGGACGCCGTGGGCGCGGAAGGCGGCAACGGGCGGTTTTTGCGTTTCGTGCAGGGTGTAGAACGCGCCGGGGAGGAGGACGGCGACTGTGCCTGCGGCGGCGAGCGCTCTCGCGTCGGCCTCTGTGGCGTATTCGACGTGGTCGGCGGAGCGGGCGTTATATTTGGCGGCGAGCTCTGTGCCGCCGATGTTGCTCAGCTGTTCGGCGTGGAGCTTGACGGGCAGCCCGAGGGCGTGGGCCGCGTCAAACACGCGGGTGATTTGGGGCACGTCAAAGGCGATGCCTTCGCAGAAGCCGTCGACCATATCAACAAGGCCTTCGGCATGGGCGGCTTTGAGCGCGGGGAGGCAGACCTCGTCGATATAGGTATCGGCGTCGCCGCCTTTGGGGACGGCATGAGCGCCGAGGAAGCTTGTGGAAACACGGACGGGGCGGTGCGCGGCGATCTGGCGGGCTGTGCGCAGCATTTTGAGCTCGGTCTCGATGTCAAGGCCGTAGCCTGACTTGATCTCGATCGTGCTGACGCCTTCCGCGATCAGGGCATCCGCGCGGGTGAGGGCGGCGGCGAGCAAGTCGGCCTCAGAGGTGTCGCGCGTGGCGGTGACTGTGGAGACAATCCCGCCGCCCGCACGTGCGACCTCTTCGTAGCTCGCCCCTTGAAGACGCATTTCAAATTCGAGTGCGCGGTTGCCGCCGTGGACGATATGGGTGTGACAATCAATGAACGCGGGGGTGATCAGGCGGCCTGCGAGCGGCGTAATCCCTACGCTGGCGTATTGTTTGGACAGATCGGCCATTGGCCCGAGCCACGCGATATGCGCGCCTTCGGTGACGAGGGCGGCGTCGGGAATGAGGCCATAGTCGCCTGCATCGGGCTGCATCGTGGCGAGGGTGGCCTCTGTATAGACATGGGGCGCGGGCATGATGGCTCCTTGCATTGGCGGGTGATCTCATTAATATGTAGCTACATAAAAAAGTCAACACCAGCTTTGGAGAGGTGGCCCTGTGACGGTTATTCATGCAAAACAAATGCTTACGCCTGAGGGCTGGGTGCAAAACCGCGCTGTTCATATTGGCGCGGATGGCAGAATCGCGGCGCTCACGGCGCAGGAGGGGGCCTGCGACAGCGCGGTGGATATGCTGTTGCCTGCTGCTCAAAACCTGCACAGCCACGCCTTCCAGCGGGCCATGTCGGGCCTCACAGAGATGCGCGGGCCTGATCCGAGCGACAGCTTCTGGACATGGCGGCGCTTGATGTATCGCTACCTCGACCGCCTGACGCCTGACGACATAGAGGCGATTGCGGCGCAGGTGTTCCTTGAGATGCTGGAGGCGGGCTATGCGGGCGTGGCCGAGTTTCATTACCTGCACCACGATGTCGGCGGCGCGGCCTATGGCAACCTTGGCGAGCTGTCCGAGCGCATTGTGGCGGCGGCGGAAGGCGTCGGCATTGGCCTGACGCTTTTGCCTGTGCTCTATCAATGGGGCGGATGCGACAGCCGCGCCCTGCAAGGCGGGCAGCAGCGCTTTGGCAATACGCCCGAACAGTATCTGCGGCTGCATGAGGCGGCGGCAAGGGCCGTGCGCGCCAGCCATGCGGACTATCACATCGGCGTTGCGCCGCATTCTTTGCGCGCGGTGGACGCAGACGGACTGCGCGCGGCGCTCGGCGCGGCAGGCCACGGGCCGATCCATATGCATCTGGCCGAGCAGGTCGCCGAAGTGGAGGAAGTTGAGGCCGCTTGGGGCGCGCGGCCTGTGGAGTGGCTTTTTGACCATCACGAGATTGATGCGCGCTGGTGTATGATCCATGCGACGCAGATGAACGCGCGTGAAACAGAGAGGCTTGCCACGTCTGGCGCGGTGGCGGGGCTCTGTCCGATTACGGAATCAAGCCTTGGGGACGGGATATTCAACGGCGTTGCATATCTTAGCCACGGCGGGCGGCTTGGCTTTGGCTCTGACAGCAATATTCACATTGCCTATTTTGACGAGCTGCGCACGCTGGAATACTCCCAACGCTTGCGGGACCGCTCGCGCGCGGCACTCGCCACGGCGCAGCACTCGACAGGACGGGTCCTGATCGAAGCGGCGCTGCAAGGCGGTGCGCAGGCGGCGGGGCGGCAGAGCGGCGCGATTGTGGCGGGCCATTGGGCCGATCTTGTGGGGATCAGCACCGACAACGCTTGGGTTTGCAACCGCAGCGGCGATGCCGCGCTTGATACTCTTGTTTTTGGGGGGCATGGGCAGAAATGTGTTTCTGAGGTTTGGTCTGCGGGGCGACATATAGTAAGAGGGGGCGAGCACGCAAAGCGGCGCGAAATCTCGGAGCGGTTTTGCGCTGTTGTGGAACGGTTGGGACAGGATATTTGACGCAGGTTTCAAAGATACGCGCAGCGCGGCGCAGCTGGCAGGACATCCGCGACGAAATCCACAGTCGCGTTTTGAGCCGCCGTTATAAGCCCGGCGACAAGCTGCCACGCGATGAGGATATTGCCGAAGAGCTGGGCTGTGCGCGCTCCACGGTTCAGCGCGCCATGCAGGACCTGAACGATGCGGGGATTGTCGAGCGCAAGCGCAAGGGCGGAACGCAGGTGCGCCCCGATCCTGTGACGCGGGCGACGCTCGATATCCCGATTACGCGGGTCGAGGTCGAGGCGCAGGGCGCGCGCTATGGCTACCAGATGCTGGCGCGCGGACGCGAGGTGACGCCTGCGCCTGTGGCGGCGGCGTTCGGGCTGTCTCTGCCTGAAGAGATGCTGCATATCGAAGCGCTGCATCTGGCTGATGATGCGCCGTTTATCCTTGAGGACCGCTGGGTGAGTCTGGCGACCTGTCCCGAGATTGTGGATGTGGACCTGAGCGTGCAGAGCGCGAACGAATGGCTTGTGAGGCACAAGCCTTATGACCGGATGGATCTGAGATTTTATGCGGTCAATGCCAGCGGCGAGATGGCGGCGCGGCTGAAGGTGCGCGAGGGGGCGGCGCTTCTGGTGATTGAGCGCAGCACGTGGATCGGCGCTGCGCCGATCACCACGGTGCGCTCTGTGACGACGCCTGGATACCAGCTTTTGACGGGGCGTTAGCGCAGGGTTTACAGGCTGTTGCGCTGGGCTATAGATTTGAACGGATAATGCCGTTATGGCATATCAGGCGGCGTGGCGAGTGGCCTTTTGCTGCTTGTGATTGTGATCAGTTTGTTTTTTTCCCATAAAATTCAAAGGACTGATCATGACCCTGTTTTTCAAGATGACTTCTCTCGTTGCGCTTCTTGGCGTTGCGGCCTGTAGCTCGGGCGAGCCGCCCCGCGCTGTTTCGACTGTTTCGAGCGCACAGACGATGACTTTGCTGCCGCCCAAGATCAGCAAGATGACGGACAGCGAGATCCAGATCACCTATCCGCAGGCGTCCATCGGGTTTGATGCGGGGTGCGACGCCTTCAGCCCTATGCAAAGCAGGCTGAACCAATGCGCCAAGCTGCCCGAGAATGTGAAGACCATCGCGACAGACCATTGCACGCGCTTTGGCAAAGAGGCGATCTTTTTGGGCAATAAGACAAACTTTTTGCATATGACGGTATCGCAGTTTTCTTGCGAATAAGGTGGGTTTGACCCCTGCGTGGATCGGGGCGGTCAGCTGGCTTTGAGCTGACGCCCGAGACGGGCCGCGCGACTTTGGGGGCCGTTTGACAGCGGCAGATCAGCCGCAATGAGGCGAACAACAAGGAGGCTTGCGTGACCATCACGTGGGAAAAACTCGAAGAGATCACAGGCCGTAAGAAGGCCATGCTCTCGCTTGTGGCCAAGACCGTGCTTGAGGCCGATGAGGGCTTTGAGCGCGGGCTTCATGTGGATGATGCGCTGCGGCTGATTATGAAGCTGGGTTCGTTTTCTCAAAGTGCTCAGGCCGAGCTGTTTGAGCTGACCCAGAGGCTGAATGAGGAAAAGGCCGAAAAACTCAATTATGCCATTGCCTTGGAGATGGTGAAGGCGGAGGGCCAGAGCCTCAAGGCGCAGCTTCAGGACCTGAAAGAGCGCGCCAACGCGAGCCAAAGACGCGCCGAACGCGCCGAAGCGCGGCTGCATGAGGTCACGCAGTCTTTTGCCTATCTGATCGAAAGCAAGCTCACCGAAAACGCCCTGAGCGGCCTTGAGCCGAAAAAGCGCTTGCCGACCTTGCTGCTCACAAACCCAGTGTTGGCGTCGGGCTAGAGCGCTTCGTTTTTGGGGGTGCTGTCGTTTGCCTAAATGGCGGAGGAGGTGGGATTCGAACCCACGGAGGGCGTTAACCCTCGTCGGTTTTCAAGACCGGTGCATTCAACCACTCTGCCACTCCTCCGACGCGGCTTCCTTAGCCTGAGATTGTGGCAGTGAAAACCACAAAAACACACATTGGGCGAAGATTTTTACGAAAGTGTCATCTTGCTGGTGTTTTGGGCGACGAAAATCTGCCGATTGCGAAGGCTGGACTTTTCATGAGCGCCCCAAAAGGCTAAGCTCTTATGCAATGCGTGTGAAAAAACGCGGTGATGAAGCGGGCGGCGTTGGTCTTTTGAGTGACGCAGCGGGATTTGGCAGAGAGCAGAATGTATAAACAGTTTCGGTCCTTTCGATTTGGCGGCGTGCGTGGATTTGGCCTGATGGTGGGCGCGGTTCTGCTCCTGACGGGCTGCGAAAACGGCGCTGACTTCAGCTTTCTCAAGCCCAAACCGCAGAGCGAGGCTGTGGACATGGCACCTGCGGGGCAAAAAACGGTCGAGCGCGATGTGGAAGCGCCAGATGTGTTTCAGGTCAGTGAAGCGGGGCTTTGGGACGGCCGGCCCTCGCTGGGCGGTGTCTGGGTCGCGCATCCTGATGTGAAAGAGCCTGAGCGGGTGATTATCCGCAATCCTGCCAGCGGCAAGTTTGTGGTTGGGGCGCTGTTCCGTCGGGAACGGGAGAACCCCGGGCCGCGGCTGCAAGTGTCGTCTGATGCAGCGGAGGCTTTGGGCCTGCTGGCGGGCGCGCCCAAGGAGCTGAATGTGACGGCACTGCGCCGCGAAGAAGTGGCTGTGGAGGCGGAACCTGTGGATGGGGCTGCGGCGGGGCTGAGCGCGCCCGAATTTGTGGCGGAAACATCGCTTGATCCGATTGAAAGTGCCGGAGCGGCCATTGAGGCGGCGGAAACCGCCTTGGAGGCTGCGCCAACGCCTGCTGCGGCGCCTGTTTTGGCCTCTTCTTTGGCGAAGCCTTTTGTACAGATCGGGATTTTCAGTGTGGAGACCAACGCCAACAACACCGCGACGGCGATGCGCACGGCGGGGATGATCCCGACTGTGAAGCAGCAGAGCCTGAACGGCAAAACCTTCTGGCGGGTTATTGTCGGGCCTGCGCAGAGCAAGTCGGAGTTGGCCCAGCTGATCAAGACGGTGCAGTCTCAGGGCTTTAGCGACGCTTACGCTGTGAAGAATTAACCATAAGACCGATGGAGGCGCTGATGCTGCGCGCGGGGTTTACTGCTATTGTTTTTGGGGCTGTGCTGATGGCGCAGTCTTTGAGCCTTGCTGCGTTTGAAACGCGTGCCACCTCGGCTTTTGTTTTGGATCACACCACGGGCACTGTGCTTTTGGCGAAGAATGCGGATGTGCCTTTGCCGCCTGCCTCTATGAGCAAGCTGATGACGCTGTATGTGGCCTTTGAGGCCGTGCGCGACGGGCGGCTCAAGCTGGACGAAGAGCTGCGGGTCTCGGAGCACGCGATGAGCTATGGCGGTTCGACCATGTTTTTGCAGGCGGGCGAGCGGGTGAAGGTGGCCGATCTGATCAAGGGGATTATCGTGCTTTCGGGCAATGATGCCTGCGCGGTGATTGCCGAGGCGCTTAGCCCGGATGGAACGGAGAAGGGCTTTTCACGCTTTATGACGGAGCGTGCGAAAGATCTTGGTATGAGCCATTCGACCTTTGCCAACTCGAGCGGTTGGCCCGACGCGGACCATCGGATGTCGATGCGGGATTTGGGGATTCTGGGCGCAAAGATTATTGAGGATTTCCCCGAGTTCTACGAATTGTTTGCCGAAAAAGAATTTCTTTTTGACAAGAAGGAAAGCCAGAACCGTTATAATCGCAACCCGCTTTTGGGGCTTGGGATCGGCGCGGACGGCCTCAAGACGGGGCATACGCAAGAGGCGGGCTACGGGCTTGTCGGCTCTGTCAAGCAGGGCGAGCGGCGGATTATCTTTGTGATCTCCGGGCTTGAAACGGAGCAGGGGCGCGCCCGCGAGGCCGAGGCGATCACCAATTGGGCGTTTCGCCAGTTTAGCACGGCCGAGCTTTTGAAAGAGGGCCAGATCGTGGCCGAGGCCGAGGTCTGGATGGGCGAGGCGGCAACTGTGGCGTTGACGGCGGCCACGCCGCTCAAGACGCTTTTGCCGACGGGGCGTGATGGCAAGGTTGAGGCGGAAGTGGTTTATGACGGGCCTTTGACGGCGCCTGTGATGGCGGGGGCCACTGTTGGCAAGCTGATCATCCGCCCTGAGGGGCTGGCCGAGACAGAGGTGCCTTTGGTGGCGGCCAGCACTGTGGCGCAGGGCGGGGTTATGGTCCGCCTCAAGACGGCGTCACAGCGGGTTGTCAAAAAGCTGATGGCTGAGGCCGAGGGCGCGCTTTGAGCCAGATGAAAGCGCAGTTTATCACGCTGGAGGGCGTGGACGGGTCTGGCAAGTCGACCCAAGCCAAGCTCTTGAAGGCGGCTCTGGAGGCTGAGGGGCACAGCGTTTTGCTCACCCGCGAGCCGGGCGGCTCGCCGGGGGCCGAAGAAATCCGCAGTCTTGTGCTTGAGGGCGAGCCTGACCGCTGGTCGGCGGAGACCGAAATCCTGCTCTTTACGGCGGCACGGCGTGACCATCTGGAGCGCACGATTTTGCCCGCGCTTGCGGCGGGCAGCATTGTGATCTGTGATCGCTTTGTGGATTCGACACGCATCTATCAGGGGCTGACGCGCGGCGATCTGCGCGATGTGGTGGATAAGCTTCATGCGCTGATGATCGGGCGCGAGGCCGACCTCACGCTTTTGTTTGATATGGATCCAAAGCTTGGCCTTGCCCGCGCCAAAGCGCGCCAGACAAGCGAAGAGCGCTTTGAAGACATGGGTCTTGAGATGCAGCTTGCGATGCGCGCAGGCTTTCTGGAACTGGCCAAGGGCGCGCCCGAGCGCTTTGCTGTGATAGATGCGGGGCGCGATATCGAGGCGATTGCGGCGGATACGCTTGCGGCTGTCAAGGCGGCGCTCTGATGGCGGATGAGGCGCTGATCGAGCCTGACCGTCTGGACGGCACACCGCACCCGCGCGACACGGCGCGGCTGTTTGGGCAAGAGGCTGCCGAGGCGCGCTTTTTGCAAGCGTTTAATGCGGGGCGGTTGCACCACGCCTGGCTCTTGACGGGGCCGAAGGGCGTGGGCAAGGCGACTTTGGCTTGGCGGATTGCGCGGTTTTTGCTCACGGAAGAGCAGGCCGAGGCGGGGATGTTTGGCGATATGGCCGAGGCGCAGCCCACGCGGCTTGATGTGCGCGCGGACCATCCTGTTTTGCAACGGATTCTGGCGGGTAGCGAGCCTCGCCTCTTTAAGATTACCCGCTCGATGAACCCCGACACCAAGCGGATGCGCGATGTTATTGTTGTGGATGATGTGCGCAAGCTGGGGCATTTTTTGTCGATGTCTGCGGCGGAAGGCGGGCGGCGCGTCGTAATTTTGGACGCGGCTGACGAGATGAACACGCAGGCGGCGAACGCGCTTTTGAAGATGCTTGAAGAGCCGCCCAAGCTGACCACCTTTTTGCTGATTGCGCATCAGCCGCAAGGGCTTTTGCCGACGATCCGCTCGCGCTGTCGCGAGCTGCGGCTTGGCACGCTTGAGGCCGAGGATATTGCCGCAGCCCTTGAGGCGGCGGGCGTGGAGGCGGGGCTGAATGCGGAGGCCGCCAATGCTTTGAGCACGCTGTCGGGCGGCTCTGTGGGCGCGTCGGCGCGGATGCTTGAGCTTGAAGGGCTGGTTTTATATGGCGAGTTGATCGCGATTTTTGAGAGCCTGCCCAAGCTTGACCGCGCGCGCGTCATGCGGCTGTCGGAGGCCTTTGCGGCGCGGGGCAGCGAGCAGAAGCTTGATCTGCTCCTCGTGCTTTTGGAAACACTGCTGTTTCGTCTTGCGCGGGCGGGGGCGCTGGGGGCTGCGGCGCAGGCCTTGGCGCACCCCAACGAGCCGGCGCTTTTTGCGCGGCTTGCGCCGAACCATAGCGCGGCGCAGCGCTGGGCGGCGCTTTCGGATGAGTTGCTCACGCGGGCGCGCCATGGGCGGGCGGTGAACCTTGACCCTGCTGCGCTGATCCTTGATACGTTCTTGCGTATTCAACGATCCGTGGCAGAGCACAGCGCAAAATGACTTTAAGCACCAAGATAACCGACAGCCACTGCCACCTCGACTTTCCCGACTTTGAGCACGCGCGCGCCGAATATGTCGAGCGCGCTGTCGCGGCGGGGGTGCACCGTATGGTGACGATTTGCACGCGCCTGAAAAACGAGCCGAGCGTGCGCGCGATTGCTGAAGAGTTCGCGCCTGTTTTTTATGCGGCGGGCACGCATCCTATGAGCGCGGCGGAAGAGCCTTTGACCACTGTGGAGGAGCTGTGCCGTATGGCTGCGCACCCCAAGATGGTCGGGATTGGCGAGACGGGGCTTGATTATCATTATACCGCCGACAGCATGGATATTCAGCAAAAGAGCCTGCGGATTCATTGTGCTGCGGCGGCGGAGGCGGGTTTGCCGCTGATCATTCATGCGCGCGCAGCCGATGAGGATATGGCGGCGATTTTGGCCGAAGAGCACGCGAATGCGGCTTTTGGCTGTGTGATGCATTGCTTCTCGTCGAGCCGTGAGCTGGCCGAGGCGGCGCTTGATCTCGGGTTTTATCTGTCGATGTCGGGGATCGGGACCTTTCCGAAAAGTCAGGAGATCCGCGATATTTTTGCAAGCGCGCCTGTGGAGCGCATTTTGGTTGAGACAGACGCGCCTTACCTTGCGCCGCCGCCCTTCAGGGGCAAGCAGAACGAGCCGTCTTATGTGGTGCATACCGCCAAAGTGGCGGCGGATGTCTTTGGCCTGAGCTATGAAGAGTTTGCCGCGCAGTGTGAGCAGAATTTTGAGCGTCTGTTCACGAAGGCGGTGTTTTCATGAGCGATAGGCTGCGCTTTACCATATTGGGCTGTGGCTCTTCGGGGGGCGTGCCGCGCCTTGGCGGGCATTGGGGCGCCTGTGACCCTGAAAACCCGAAGAACCGCCGCCGCCGCTGCTCCATGCTTGTGGAGCGGATCGGAGCGGAGGGCATTACGCGGGTGTTGATTGATACCTCGCCTGATATGCGCGCGCAGCTTCTGGACGCGGGTGTCGGGGCGCTTGATGCTGTGGTCTATACCCATAGCCACGCCGACCATGTGCATGGCATTGATGATTTGCGCATGATTGTCTTCAACCAGCGCGAACGCTTGCAAGTCTGGGCCGATGGCGACACGCAGCGCGACCTTTATGCGCGGTTTGGCTATGCTTTTGTGCAGCCCAAAGACAGCCCCTATCCGCCTATTTTGGACATGAACACAATCGACGGGCGCTTTGAGGTTTCGGGCAAGGGCGGGGTCATCAGCCTTTTGCCGTTTGAGGTCAACCACGGCTCGATCGAGGCTCTGGGCTTTCGCATGGGCGGGCTTGTTTACTTGCCAGATGTGGCCGAGATGTCTGACGAGGGCTGGCTTGCTGTTGAGGGGGCCGATGTTTGGGTGCTTGATGCGCTGCGCCGCACGCCACATCCGACCCATGCGCATCTGGAAAAATCGCTGGCGTGGATTACGCGGGCTGCGCCCAAGCGCGCTGTGCTGACGAATATGCATATTGATCTTGATTACGCCACTTTGGAGGCGGAGACGCCTGCGCATATCACCCCCGCCTTTGACGGTATGGTGATTGAGCTAGAGGCATAAGATGCAGGCGCTTCTGGATGTGATCCTGCCTGTTTTTCTTGTGGTCGGGGCGGGGTATGGCACTGTCAGGTTCGGGTTGTTTGCCGATGATTTGATCGACGCGATCATGAAGTTCACCCAGAACTTTGCGATCCCTGCTTTGCTTTTCAAGGCGATCTCGGGGCTTGATCTCGAGCAAAGCTTTGACCCAGCACTTTTGGTGAGCTTTTACACCGGCTCGGCGACCTGCTTTTTTGCGGGGCTACTGGCGGCGCGTTATCTTTTCAAACGCGATTGGGAAGATTCTGTGGCCATCGGCTTTTGCTGTCTTTTTGCCAATTCGGTGATGATGGGTCTTGCCATAACCGAGCGGGCCTTTGGCGCGGAGGCGTTGGCCGCCAATTATGCTATTGTCGCGGTGCATTCGCCGTTTTGTTACGGGTTGGGCATCACCGCTATGGAAATCGCCCGCGCCCATGCCACGGGGCAGCCTGCGCGCACTTTGCCTGCGACTGTCGGCAAGGCGATGTTTCGCAACGCTCTTGTTGTCGGGATTGTGCTGGGCTTTGCGACCAACCTCTCGGGGCTGCATTTGCCACAGGTCGGGCAGGATGCGCTTGGGATGATTGTGAGCGCTGCGCTGCCACTGGCGCTGTTTGGGCTGGGCGGCGTTTTGGTGCGTTACAAGATCAGGGGCGATATCAAGCTTGTTGCCTTTGTCTGCGTTGTGTCGCTTGTTTTGCACCCTACGGTCGTGTGGAATATGGGCAAGGTGATGGCGATTGATGTGGGGCAATACCGCTCTGCTGTGCTGACGGCGGCTATGGCGCCGGGGGTGAACACCTATATTTTCGCGTCAATGTATGGCAAAGCGCAAAAAGTTGCCGCGACCTCTGTTTTGGTCGCGACGAGCCTGTCTTTGCTTACCATTTGGCTTTGGCTTGAGTGGCTGCCGTAAAGCGCGTCGCCACTCGGACCCTGACACTAGGCCGCTTGGCTCATCGGCTTGTTACGCGATGAGATAAACACGGCGCGCCTTGCGCCGCGCTCCCATGGCATGGCCGGTGTTTCGCTTTGGGCGGCTTTGATCATGCTTTCAAGCCAGCGTTTGCGCTTTTGGGATGCCTGCATTTTATTAGTCCTCATGTTGTGCCAGTCGGGGCTGGCTTCACTGTTGCTCAGGAGAGACTAAAGCCCGCAAATGGGGCGTCGATTGGGCCGCTTGGCGACAATACCGCGGTGATTTGGAAACGAAAGCAAGGCTAAGGGGCGATTGTTTCGCTTACAGTCTGATGACCGAGACGAGGCGGCCATAGTCTTTTTCGCCGCGATGTGTGGTGCGGCGGTAGCTGTAAAAGCGCTCTTCGTCAGCGTAGGTGCAATGGCCTGTCCAGCGGGCTGTGCCCACGCCACGGGCGCGTAGCCGCGCAAGGCCGAAGGCGGGCAGATCAAAGAGGTATTTGTCGGGCGTTGCGCCGCTGGCGAAAAAGCGGGCGGTTTCGGGGTCCTCGTCTGCGAAGCGCTCGAAAAATTCCTGACCGACTTCATAGGCGGTTTGCGAGATCGAGGGGCCTATGACGGCGGTTATGTTGGCAGCCTTTGCGCCGAGGGCTTCCATGGCATCGACTGTGGCTTCTAACACGCCGGTTTGTGCGCCTTTCCAGCCCGCGTGGGCCGCGCCGATCACGCCTGCGGCGGCATCCGCGAAGAGCACGGGTTGGCAATCGGCTGTGAGAATGGCGAGGCCGAGGCCGCGCGTGGCCGTGACCATGGCGTCGGCTTTGGGCTTTTCGGTGTGCGGCTCTGTGATATGCACGACATCTGGGGAGTGCACCTGATGAACCGAGGCGAGGGCCTCTGGCGCAAGGTCGAGGGCATCGGCGACGCGGGCGCGGTTGAGCGCGACGATTTCGCTTTGGTCCGAGGAGCCTTGGCCGCAGTTAAGCCCAGAAAAGATACCCGAAGAGGCGCCGCCTTTACGGGTGAAGAACCCGTGTTGGAACGGGGCGAGGCCTGCGTCGGTTATGATTTCAAGCACCATCTTCAAGTCCTGCGGGGGCGGGCGCGCCATGTGGCATCAGCGCCATCACTTTGAAGAGCGTCCCCATTTCTTCGGGGTGCGTCAAGCGGCGATGTGCGGCAATGTGGCTTTCAAGGGCTGCGCCTGTCAGCTTTTGGGCAAGGGCTTGGGCACGGGCGGTTATTCCGAGGCGCTCCAGAAACACGCCTTGGGGCGTGAGCGCGCTGTGTGCGGCGGGTGCTGCGGCCTTGGCGAGCGCCTCAAAATCAACATGGGCTGTGAGATCGGCTGTGCCAAGGCTCGCAAGCGGGCTGACTTTTTCATGGGCTTTGACGGCTTGGAACGTGTCGCCCTGTGCGCGCCAGCTGCCATAGTCGATGATGAGCGCGCATCCGCCGTGGGCGGCGATATGGCCGCCGATTTCGCAAGCGACGGCCTCGGCAGGGCCACAGACTTCGACAAGATCGCCGATCTCGGTATCGTCCAAGCGGTGTTCAAGGCTGGCAAGCTGGGTCGCGTCTGTGAGGCCGAAGGCGAGCGCGCCGGCCTCAAGCCCGACCACGCGCTCGCGCCAGCCCGCCTCATCGCGGATGAACTGGCGAATGGGCAGGGCATCAAAGAACTCGTTGGCCACGAGAAGAAGCGGCTGGGGCTTGGGAGCGAAGCTGTTTTGCCATTCGGGCGCATAGGCTTTGAGCGCCTCGGCTTGGCGGGCGCGCAGGGCGGGGGAGGTTTCGACAAGCACAATATCGGCGGCGGCGTGGAAGCCAGCCACGCCTTTGGTGGCGCGCAGGATATCGGCCATGAGCGTGCCACGCCCCGGGCCAAGCTCGGCAAGTGTGAAGCGCTGGGGTGCGCCCATGTCAAGCCAGCTTTGGGCGAGGCAGAGGCCGATCAGCTCGCCAAACATCTGGGAGATTTCGGGAGATGTTGTGAAATCACCGCCCGCGCCGAGGGGGTCGCGGGTTGTGTAATAGCCATGCTCGGGGTGCTGGAGGCAGAGCGCCATGAACTCGGCAAGCGTGAGCGGGCCACTGGCGCGGATCAGCGCTGTGATATGGTTTTCAAGGGCGCTCATACGGGGCGATTGCGGCGCGCCCAGAGAATGATCAGAACGCCTGCGAGGACCATGGGCAGCGAGAGGAGCTGGCCCATGGTTATGCCGAGAACAACATGGCCGAAGGGATTGTCTGGCGTGACGAATTGCGCGTCAGCTTGGCGGAAGTGTTCGACGATAAAGCGCGCTGTGCCGTAGCCGGCGATGAAGACGCCTGTGATCAGGCCACGGGTTTTGAGCGCGCCGCGCGAAAAGGCGAGAAAGAGGAGCAGGAGGCCAAGCAACGCGCCTTCAAGGGCGGCTTGGTAGAGCTGAGACGGGTGGCGCGTCAGCTCGGCACCTGTGTAGAACCATTCGCCCGCCTTTTCGCAGCCTTGCAACACGGTGTTGCGGCACATGGTCGGGAATTTCATTGCCCATGGCACATCTGTGGGTCGGCCCCAAAGCTCGGCGTTGATAAAATTTGCCAAGCGGCCGAGCATGAGGCCCCATGGCACGCCAAGGGCGATTGTATCGGCGGCAGCGATCTTGCTGACGCCGTTGCGCGCGCACCAGATCCATGCGGCGATGACCACGCCAAGGAAGCCGCCGTGAAAGGCCATGCCGCCTTGCCAGACCTGAAGGATCTGGGAAGGGTTGGCGAGGTAATAGGCCGGCTCGTAAAACAGCACAAAGCCGAGGCGTCCGCCAAGAATGATCCCGAGGATGATCCATGTGAGCAAGTCTTCGAGCTGTGGCTTGGTGAGCGGGGCTGTGCCGCTCCAGAGCGCGGGGCGGCTCACGGCGCGCACACTGACTTGCCATGCAATGATGATCCCGACGATATAGGCGAGCGCATACCAGCGCAGGGCAAACTCCATGCCTGCGATTGGAAGGGTGAATATCTCGGGCGAGATTTCGGGGAAGGGAATTTGTGCCAACATATCTCACCTTGTTGCCTGCCTTGAGGGCGCGGTCAAGCTTGAGAATATGCGCGCGCTGCCCCATATAGGGGATAAGCAATGCGCCAAGGAGGCAAACCCCGTGCAAACACGCAATAAAGTTCTGGATGATATTTCCCAGCTGATGACAAACGCTATGGGCGTGGCCCAAGGCGCAAAGACCGAGGCCGAGACGGCCATGAAGTCGATGATGGACCGCTGGCTGGCGGACCGTGATTTTGTCACGCGCGAAGAGTTCGACGCGGTGCGGGCCATGGCGCAGAAGGCGCGCGAAGAGAACGAAGCGCTGAAAGCGCGGCTGGACGCTTTGGAAGCGGCCAAGCCTGCGGCGAAGAAGGCGGCTGCGAAGAAGTAAGGCTTGCCTGATAGAACAGGGGCTGGTTCACTTCGCGCATGAGTGATGATGAACCAGACCTCGATGCAGCCTACGGGCTAAAAACCCCAGAAGACAGCAAGCGGCTCTATGCGGCTTGGGCCAAGAGCTATGATGCGGGCTTTGCGGCAAGGATGGAGTATTGTCTGCCCGAGCGGGTTGTGCAGGCCTTTGTGGCGCGCGGGCCGCGTGGGCCTGTGCTTGATATTGGCGCGGGCACGGGGCTTGTCGGGACGCATCTTGCGGCGGCGGGGCTTGGGCCAGTGGATGGCGTCGACATCAGCCAAGAGATGCTGGATGTGGCCCGCGTGCGCGGCGTTTATCGGCGGCTTTTTACGGGCGATATGACCGCGCGGCTTGATGTGGCCGACGGGGCGTATGGCAGCATTGTTTCGTCAGGGACATTTACCACGGGGCACGTGGGGCCAGAGGCTTTGGACGAAGTTTTGCGTGTGGCGGCGCGCGGTGCGCAGATCGCGATTTCTGTGAGCCGCGCCCATTGGGAGGCGGCAGGGTTTGCCGCGAAGTTTGAGGCATTGGCAGGGCAGATTGCAGGTTTGGAGCTGAAAACCGTGCGGATTTATGGCGACAAGGCAGAAGGCGACCACGCGAATGACGTGGGGTATGTTGCGGTGTTTGGGAAGGTTTAGGGGCGGTCTGCTCTTCGGACGAAGCCGTCAGTCGCGACGGAGGCTAACGTCAGCCCCTGGGGTGGCGATCCAACGCCGGTTGCAAAGCGCTTTATGTCTGCAAAATACATCCTCAGACCGAATGGCGCGCCTGCATCTGCCAAATCGCCAGCCCAAGGGAGGGGCTGACGATGGCCGGGCCGCTATTGCGGCTGTTAACCGGCTGGGTGCTCCCAATCGAAGGTCTGCTCTGGGCTCAAACTCGCCGTTAACGGATAGCAGCCCGTTCGGATATGACGCCTCTGTCAGTCAGGAATAACTTTCCCGGGATTCATGATGTTTTGCGGGTCGAGCGCCAGTTTGATGGCGCGCATGGCTTCGACAGCCACTTTGTTTTTGCGCCGTGCCATGGAGGGGAGTTTGTAGGTTCCGATGCCGTGTTCGGCGGAGAAGCTGCCGCCGAAGTGAAGCACGCAGTCTTCGATGATTTCTGTCACCTCGTCTTTGCGCGCGGGTGTCATATCAGCGGTTTTGACCGCATAATGCGCGTTGCCGTCGCCGAGGTGGGCGACGATAATGGTGAAAGGGTCGGGGTCGAGTTTGCGGATTTCGCCATCAATCATCTCAAGCGCCGCTTCCATCTTGTCGGTCGGCACGGCGATATCGGCGCTGACCATGGGCATGAAGGGCATACAGATTTCGGCGGCGGCCTCGCGGCGCGCCCACATTTCGCGGCGCTGGGTCTCGTTTTGGGCGATTACGGCGTCAAGCACCTCGCCACTGTCCAGAAGGGTGCCGAGGGTGTCTTCGAGCGTGGCAGAAACGGCGGCGCGACCATCTGCGGCGCGGGCGTCAGAGCTTGCGCCGACTTCGACGAGGATGTTGACATCATAGCTTTCCTCAAACGGGGCGCGCGCGCCCTCAACCACTTTGAGGTGGGTGTCGATAAAGCCGCGCGGCATATATTCAAACGCCTCTACACTGCCGCCTGTGGCGGATTGTAGCGCGGCGAGCAGATCAAGTGCGACAGGCAGGCTTTTGACGGCGACCATGGCTGTGGCGTAGGCGCGGGGCTTGGGTGCGAGCTTGAGCACGGCGCCTGTGATGATCCCGAGGGTGCCTTCGGCGCCGATGAAGAGGTGCTTGAGGTTGTAGCCCGAGTTGTCTTTGTGCAGTTCGCTCATGATATTCATGATCTCGCCATTGGGCAGCACGACTTCGAGGCCGAGGCAGAGATCACGCGTATTGCCATAGCGCAGGACGTTGGAGCCGCCCGCATTGGTCGAGAGGTTTCCGCCGATCATGGCGGAGCCTTGCGCGCCGAAGGTGAGCGGAAAGATGAGATCATGCGCATCAGCGGCCTCGCGCAGGGTCGAGAGCACCACGCCGGCCTCTACCACAGCGATGCGCGCCTCGGGGCGAATTTCGCGGATTGTGTTCATCCGCTCCAGCGAGATCATGAGAGCGCCCTCGGCACTTGTGCCAGCGCAAAGGCCTGTGTTGCCAGAGACAGGGACAATCGCGGTGTGATGCGCGCTGGCGAGCTTTACAACGGCTGCGACCTCTTCTGTGGACGCGGGGCGGACCACGGCGAGGGGGGTCCAGCTTTCGGTGTTCATCCAGTCGTGGCTGTATTTGGCCATATCGGTTGCGGTCAGGACGTTGGCGTCTCCGACTATGGATTTGAGTTCTGTCAGCATAATTGCGCTCCCCTGTTAAAGCGGAGGTTAGTCGGACAATCCTACCTCATCAAGACAATGTCTGCCTTGGCGGTCTTCCACTTCGATGATCCAGAGATCAGGGTCCATGTTGCGCTGTTTGGCGAGAGACGCATCCACCACGGCCTCTTCGCCTTCGGCGAGAAGCTCCCACGCGCGGCTGTCTGTCATGAAGTCAAAGCGGCGCTGAAAGGCCTGTGCGCGGCCATCAAGGGTGTTGAGTTTTATCAGCACGGCGCCTGCGGTATCGTCGCCATGACGCACAACAAAGGCGGGGATATCATAAAGGCGCAGGCGTGTGAGGTAGGCGGAGACCCAGAACTCAGATGTCAGCCGTGTCACGTGTTGCCGTCCTTGAAATCAAGGCCCATCTCGGAGTAGCGCTCGGCTTCGTCCAGCCAGTTGGGCCGCACTTTAACCTGCAAGAACAGGTGAACCTTGCGGCCCAAGAACTCTTCCAGCTCTTCGCGCGAGGCTTTGGAGACAGCTTTGATTGTCTCGCCGCGCTTGCCGAGCAGGATGCCTTTGTGGCCGTCGCGCATCACGTAGATGATCTGGTCAACGCGACAGGAGCCGTCTTTGCGCTCTTCCCAAGCTTCTGTCTCGACGGTGAGCTGGTAGGGCAGCTCTTGGTGCAGACGAAGGGTCAGCTTTTCGCGGGTCATTTCGGCGGCGATCATGCGCATAGGCAGATCGGCGATCTGGTCTTCAGGGTAGAGCCAAGGCCCTTCGGGCAGCTCGGAGGCGAGCCATTCGCGCAGGGCGGGGACGCCATGGCCGCGCTCGGCAGAGATCATGAAGGTTTGCAGGAAGGGATGCAGCGAGTTCATTTGCTCGGTCAGCTGGAGCAGGGAGTCAGACTTAACTTTATCAATCTTGTTGATCGCGAGGGCGACTTTCTGATCAGGGTTGAGGCCTTTGAGGCTTTCAAGGATGTGCTTTACGCCTTCCGAAATCCCGCGGTGCGCCTCGATCAGCAGCACGACGATATCGGCATCAGCGGCACCGCCCCATGCGGCGGCGACCATGGCACGGTCAAGGCGGCGGCGGGGTTTGAAGAGGCCAGGTGTGTCAACAAAGACGATTTGGGCCTCGCCCTCAAGCGCAACGCCACGGATGCGGGCGCGGGTGGTTTGCACCTTGTGGGTGACAATACTCACCTTCGCTCCAACCATGCGGTTGGTCAGGGTGGATTTGCCAGCGTTCGGTTCTCCGATGAGGGCAACAAAGCCTGCGCGTGTGGTCATGTGATCGGCTCCAATAGGGTTGGGCGCTCTTTAACGGGTTTCAGCGCCCGCTGCCAGCACTGCGTGCGCGCGCAAAGCTATAAAGACCTGCGAGCACGATAAGGGCCGCGCCAAGCAGCGTCAGGGGATCGGGGCGCTCGCCAAACACCGTGAAGGCGATCAGGAGCGCAAAGACCAGCCGCGTGTAGCGGTAGGGCGCAACAAAGCCCACATCGCCCGAGCGCATGGCGCGGGTGAGCGCGGCATAGGCCAGCACGCCCACGAGGGCTGCCCCTGCCGTCAGGAGCAGGCTTTGGCCTGTTGGCAAGGTCGGGACTCTGCCCTCAAGGGCTGTGAGCAACAGGCCCGCAGCGCTCAGAACTGCGAAGCCAAGGCTGCCGAGCTGGGCTGTGGACATGGCGGGCGGGCTGGCGCGCGTGGCCAGATCGCGGCCCGCAAAGCCGATTGTCGCGAGAAGGGCATAGAGCGATGTGATCTGAAAGCTCTCAAAGCCCGGACGGATCACCACAAGCACACCGAGAAAGCCCAAGGCCATGGCCAGCCAGCGCCGCCAGCCGACGGCCTCACCAAAGACCAAGATTGCACCCAGTGTCACAACGATGGGCGCGGCCTGGAGGATAGCAGATGTGCTGGAGAGCGGTGCATGGGCAAGGGCGAGGCCGAAGAAGAGCCGCCCCATCAGCTCGAAGGCCGAGCGGATTAGCATGGTGCGCTTGAGGCAGGCGGGATGCCAAACAGGCTCTCCCACACGCAGGGACTGGCTCGCAAAGACCAGAAGCCCGATGAGGCCAAAGGAGATCAGCGCTGTGCCGACCGATGTCAGCTCTGTGGCGGCCTTAAAAAAGCTGTCCTCAAGCGCAAAGGCGGCCATGGCGAGGATCATAAAGCCTGCGCCCGATTGATTGGCGCTCATGAAGCGCTTTCGATCTGGGCCAGCAGGAGGGCGGCGGCGGCTTGCTCGGCGGCACGCTTGGAGTTTGCTGTGGAGGCGGCGGTTTCGCCGCTGGCGAGGCGCACCTCAATTGTGAACTCGGGCGCATGGTCAGGGCCTTGGCGCGCGGTTTCAACATATTTGGGCGGATTTTGCTTGCGGGCCTGCGCCCATTCTTGCAGCGCGGTCTTCGGGTCGCGGGCATCGCTTTCGACTGTTGTGATGCGTTTGGCCCAGAGCCGCAGGATCAGGGCCTTGGCGGCGTCAAACCCGCCGTCGAGATAAACCGCAGCGATCACGGCTTCCATGGCGTCGCCAAGCAGCGCAGTTTTGCGCCGCCCGCCTGACATCATCTCGGAGCGGCCGAGCTTGAGCACGGCGCCGATGTCTATGTCGCGGGCAATATCGGCGCAGGTTTCTTTGCGCACGAGAGCGTTGTAGCGCGGCGCAAGCTGGCCTTCACTTGCGCTCATGTCGTCTTTGAGCAGGGCTTCGGAAATCACGAGGCCAAGCACGCGATCCCCGAGAAACTCGAGGCGCTGGTTATCGGGCCGTGTGGGGGACGACATGGAGCTATGCGTGAGCGCACGGTTGAGCAGCTCGGGGCGCGCAAAGCTATGCCCCAATACGCCCTCAAAGGCTTGAAGATCGGCGGAAAGTTTCACTCTATTCTCTTGAAAAAGCGGTCGCTGCGCCATGTCCAGAAATAGAGCATAGAGCTGCCACCGGATGAAAACATCACACGGTCGGCGCGGCCGATCAGGTTTTCAAACGGAACAAAGCCGACGCCGCCAACGCGCTGGTCAAAGCGGCTGTCGGTGGAGTTGTCGCGGTTGTCGCCGAGGAAGAAGAAATGCCCCGCAGGGACCGTAAACACAGGGGTATTGTCGGCGCGCTGATCGCCAATATTGAGGATCGCGTGCGAGCGCCCGTTGGGCAGGGTTTCGATCTGGCGCGATTTGGTGCATTCGGCGCCCATGCCGACAGAGCCGTTTTCACAGCGCGGGCGCATCCGCTGTGGGCCTTGCAGCTCAAATGTCTCGCTAAAGACGCCGCCATCTTGAAGCTGAACAGGGCTGCCATTGAGGATCAGCACGCCATTGCTGAGCTGCACCGTGTCGCCTGGCAGGCCAATGAGACGCTTGATGAAATCAGAGCCATTGACGGGATGGCGGAAGACCACGACATCGCCGCGCTCGGGCTGACCGGCAAACAGGCGGTTGTTTTCGCCGCGCGACCAGCCGCAGACATCCTCGGCGTCAATATTAATGCCGATCGCGGGGAGGCGCACAGACGGGCAGGAGGCGTAGGAGTAGCCATAGGCCATTTTGTTGACGAAGAGAAAATCGCCAATCAGCAGCGTGTCTTTCATGGAGCCTGACGGGATCCAGAAGGGCTGGAAAAACAGCGAGCGAAACACCCCTGCGATGAGCAGAGCATAGACGATTGTCTTGATCGTTTCGACAAATCCGCCGCTGCGTTTTTTCTCTTCTGTGGTCATTGAGATTATCCCTAAAAGCTAGGGGCTTCATGAGCCGCGCAGGCGGGTCTGTCAACCCAGAGGGGAGGTGAGCGGGCTATTGAGCCATCATATGGCGGCAATCGGGCGCGCTTCAATCACCACAAAGGCCTGCGCCCAGGGGTGATCATCTGTCAGGGTCAGATGAATGATGGCCTCATGCCCTGCGGGGGTCATGGCGTCGAGCCGCTCTTTGGCCCAGCCGGTCACTTCCATGACGGGTTGGCCTGTGGACAGGTTGCTCACGCGCATATCGCGCCAGGCGATGCCCATGCGCAGACCTGTGCCCAAGGCTTTGGAGCAGGCTTCTTTGGCGGCCCAACGTTTGGCGTAGGTTCCGGGTGTATCAAGGCGGCGCTCGGCTTTGGCCTGTTCTGTCTCGGTGAAGACACGGGTGCGGAACCTGTCGCCAAAGCGCTCCAGCGTGGCGGCGATCCGCTCGATATTGGCAAGATCGGTTCCGATACCAAGGATCAAGCGCGCGCCTCATCCATCAGGCGCCGCATCTCTGCAATCGCGGCGTCCATGCCGATAAAGAGCGACTCCGCCATCAGGAAATGCCCGATGTTGAGCTCCATCACCTCGGGAATGGCGGCGATGGGCTTTACGGTTTCAAAGGTGAGGCCGTGGCCTGCATGAACCTCAAGACCGAGCGAATGGGCCAAGGCTGCACCCTCCCTCAGAGCGGCGAGTTCAGCGTCACGTTTGGCGAAAGCGCCGTCGTAATGATAGTCGCAATAAGCGCCTGTGTGAAGCTCGACGACGGCGGCACCGATGCGGGCGGCGGCTTTGATCTGGCTTGGCTCATGGCCGATAAAGAGCGACACGCGGCAGCCGGCGTCTCGCAGTGGCGCGATAAAGCTTGCGATCCTGTTGTCATCCCCCCCCACATCAAGGCCCCCCTCGGTTGTGCGCTCTTCGCGCTTTTCAGGGACGATACAGACGGCGTGGGGCTTGTGGGCGAGCGCGATCGACTGCATCTCGAGTGTTGCGGCCATCTCGAAGTTGAGCGGTGTGGTGAGCGCCGCCATCAACCCGTCAATGTCAGCGTCACGGATGTGACGGCGGTCTTCGCGCAGGTGCGCCGTGATGCCATCCGCACCCGCCGCCTCGGCGAGCTTGGCGGCGCGCACAGGGTCAGGATAAGCGCTGCCGCGCGCGTTGCGCACGGTGGCCACGTGGTCAATATTCACACCGAGACGTAATTTGGCAGCATTCACCATGACGGGTCCTATGTTTTTTTGATTCGGATGGATTGGCTTGATTTGATCAAATTCTTACGCCAAGCCCAACCTTTTTCTTTCTAGAAATATCCCAGGGGGTCTGGGGGACTGGTCCCCCAGCTTGGCTGAGGTCTGGGGGACGGGTCCCCCAGCGGGTCGGATTGCACGCAGTGCAATTCGAATGCGGTTAAGGCGCATCCTTAGCCTTCTTTTTGCGCAGGGCGGCGAGCTTTTCCTTGATCCGGCCTTTGCGACGGTTTTGGTAGGCGCGGATCAAGGGCACGGCCATGTAATAGCAGATCGAGGCCGTGATCACGCCCGGGATGATTCCGCCGACAAGATAGGGAAAAAACACCTCGTCATAAAAGATTGCCAGCCCGTGCCAATCGGCGGTTCTTGAGGTGAAGATCGCCAGAAAGTTGTGCCAGAGGTCGCCGCCCGCTTCGGAGAATTTGCCGCCGAGTTTCTGTTCGGCGACTTCAAACTCTGTTCCCAGAAGCCAGTGGCCCGTTTTGAGCGAGGCGACGCCGATCGGAATATAGGTCAGCGGATTGCCAAAAAAAGTCGCCAAGAGCGCTGCAATCAGATTGCCTTGCATCACGCGCGAGATGAGGGCCGCCACGATAAAGTGCATTCCGTAGAACGGTGTGAAGGTTGTGAACACGCCAGCCCAGATGCCGCGGGCAATCTTGTGGGGCGGGTCGGGAAGTCTGTGAAGCCGGTGGCGGACATAGTGAAAGGCGCGTGCCCATCCCCCTTTCGGGTAGAGGAATTCGGTGACAATTTGCCACCACGCCCGTTTGTCTCGCCGTTTAAAGACCAAAACTTCTGTCCTTGCCGTATTTTGTTACTGCGCCTCGGCCCCGTTTTCAACGTTGCTGGCCTCGGGGTCAACAACACGTTCGAGAAGTGCGACATCATTCTCCGCTTCCAGCACCGAGCTGAGCGTGTGCAAATGCTCGGCGTCGCTTAAGTCAGCATCAATCCGCAGTTTGTAAAAGTCTGGTTTGCGGTCCAGAAAGACCAGATTTGAGATATTGGCCCTGGCCTCGCCAATCAAGGTGCAGACCCGCCCTAAAACGCCAGCGTCATTGCCAATCGTCAATTCAAGGGTCACAGGATAGATGGCGGGGTGGTTTCCGGCCTGCCAATGGAGATCGAGCCAGCGCTCCGGCTGGTCTTCAAAATCTGTCAGCCTGTCACAATCAATGCGATGCGCGACAACCCCTTTGCCACGATAGGTGATCCCGACGATGCGTTCTCCCGGGAGCGGCTGGCAGCAGGTGCCGCGCTGGAAGTGTTGATCGGAAGAGAGGCCGATCACGGCGCGTTCGGGCGCCACGGCTTCGGCGCGGTCTTCGATCAGATCGGGGTAGACCGCCTGCACAACGCTGCGGGCCTCGATTTCGGCGCTTCCAAGGCGGGCGAGCACTTCGTCACGGCCTTCAAGGCGCAGTTTTTTGGCGGCGGTGTCGAGGACTTTGTCTGTGGCTTTTTTGCTCACGTTTTCAAAGGCGGCGCGGGCGATTTCGCGGCCCAGTTTGATGAAGCGGTCACGGTCCATTTCGCGCAGGGCGCGGCGGATGGCGCTTTTGGCTTTGCCCGTGACGGCCATATCAAGCCATGTCGGCTGGGGCGTCTGGCCTTCGGCTGTGATGATTTCGACAGATTGGCCGTTGCGGATACGGGTCCAGAGCGGCACCCGCATATGGTCGATCTTGGCGCCGACGCAGGCATCGCCAATTCGGGTGTGAATGGCATAGGCAAAATCAAGCGGCGTTGCGCCACGGGGCAGTTTGATCACATCGCCCTTGGGCGAAAAGCAGAAAACCTGATCGGCATACATTTCGAGTTTGACGATTTCGAGAAAGGCGTCGTGGTCTTCCTCGGCGTCAAACTGCTCTGTGAGGCCCGAGACCCATTTGACAGGATCAACGGCAAAGGGATTTTCTGTGCGCACACCGTCGCGGTAGGACCAATGCGCCGCCACGCCGCTTTCGGCGACATCATGCATTTGCTGGGTGCGGATCTGGACTTCGACACGTTTGCCGTCACGGCCCGAAACGGTCGTATGGATCGAGCGATAACCGTTGGATTTGGGCTGGCTGATGTAGTCTTTAAAGCGGCCCGGAATCGCGCGCCAGCGTTGATGGATCACGCCAAGGATACGGTAGCAATCGGCTTCGGTTCGGGAGATGATACGAAAGCCGTAGATGTCGGACAGGCGGGAAAAGGCGAGTTCCTTTTCCTGCATTTTGCGCCAGATCGAATAGGGCTTCTTGGCGCGGCCAATAATCTGGGCCTCGATCCCTGCTTTGTCGAGTTCTAGTGTCATATCGGCTGTGATTCGTTCGATTACATCGTCGGTTTCGTTTTGCAGCGTGATGAAGCGGCGCATAATGCTGGCGCGGCCTTCGGGATTGAGGACTTTGAAGGCGAGGTCTTCCAGCTCTTCGCGCATCCACTGCATCCCCATGCGGCCTGCGAGGGGCGCATAGATATCCATTGTTTCACGCGCTTTTTGGGCCTGTTTGTCAGGGCGCATGGCCTTGATCGTGCGCATATTGTGCAGACGGTCAGCGAGCTTGACCAGAATGACCCTGAGATCGCGGGACATGGCGATAAACAGTTTGCGAAAGTTTTCGGCCTGTTTGGTCTCGGTGGAGGAGAGCTGAAGATTGGTCAGTTTGGTGACGCCATCGACAAGATCGGCGACTTCGCGGCTGAACTTGTCGCTCACGATTTCATAAGAGGCGCCCGTGTCTTCGATTGTATCGTGCAACAGGGCGGTGATCAGCGTGCTGTCATCCAGCCGTTGGCCTGCCAGAATTTGAGCAACAGCAAACGGATGGGTGAAGTATGATTCGCCAGAATGCCGCTTCTGGCCGTCATGTGCGGCCTTGGCAAACTCGTAGGCCTCGGTGATGAGGCGTTCATTTGTTTTCGGGTTATATGCGCGGACGAGGCTTAGAAGCTCATCGACTGGAGGAATCATCCGCTAGATCACCTTCTGGCAGGTTAGCCCTGACCTTGTGCTTCCATCAACTGGCGCAAGAGCTGCTCTTCTGTCATGTCGTCATCAGACGGCTTGTCAGCCTCGGCCCCCATCAGAAGCGCCATAGCATCATCTTCAGGCTCATCAACTTCGATCTGGGTCTGGTTGCTTTCGATCAGACGCTCGCGCAGATTGTCGGCTGTCTGGGTTTCGTCAGCGATCTCGCGCAGGGCCACAACGGGGTTTTTGTCGTTGTCGCGCTCTACTGTGAGCGATGCACCAGCAGAGATTTCGCGGGCACGATGCGACGCGAGCATGACAAGCTCAAAACGGTTTGGAACTTTGTCTACGCAATCTTCAACGGTCACACGGGCCATGGGTCACTCCAGATCAGTCTTGTGAAGGCCCGTATTTAGGGGCCTTGCACCTGAAACACAAGGCCAAAAAGCCACCTTAACAGGGAAGAACCGAGTCTTTTTCTTTGGCAGGGAGCGCGGCAAGCATCTCGCGCACGGTGCGCCGCAAGACGGGGTGGGCCCAATCGGGCGCAATATCGGCGAGCGGAACGAGGACAAACGCGCGCTCTGACAGCCGGGGATGGGGCAAAATAAGCTCGGTGGGGGCGGTGGTGCGCTGCGCCTCGACGCCGAGCGTTTGCCAGTGATCATAGGTTTGCTGATCGGGCAGCACAGTTTGCCCTGCGGCGAGGATATCAAGATCAAGGCTGCGCATCCCCCAACGCTGAATGCGCTCGCGGCCAAACTCGGCCTCGATCTGGTGCAAGATATGCAAGACTTCTGCAGGCGATTTGTTAGACGACAGGCGGGCGGCGGCATTGACATAATCCGGCCCCGCCCCGACGGGAAAGCAGGGGGTCTGGAAAAAGCGGCTCACGGCCTCCAGTGTGAGGCCTGTTTCGGGCAGGCGCGCGAGCGCTGCGCGCAGGGTCACTTCGGGGCCTCCGAGGGCGGACGGCATATTGCCGCCGAGGGCGATCAGGTATGTTTGCGCTTTTGGCTCCAACGCCCTATCCTTCTCTTGATTAGATGCCTGTAACCGGTTTTTATAGTGTTACCAAAGTGTTTTGGCCCTGCTTGCCTTTCAACCATCCGACCCTGAGCAAGCCTGCGGTTTTTAGAGGGACTGTTTATGTTTTACAAGGATGAGCGCCTTGCGCTTTTTATTGATGGCTCAAATTTATACGCGGCGGCGAAGTCGCTCGGGTTTGACATTGACTACAAGCTTTTGCGGAGCGAATTTATGCGCCGTGGCAAGCTTCTGCGCGCGTTTTATTACACGGCCTTGCTTGAAAACGACGAGTATTCGCCTATTCGCCCGCTGGTCGACTGGTTGAATTACAACGGGTTCAATATGGTTACGAAGCCCGCCAAGGAATTTACCGACAGTCAAGGGCGGCGCAAAGTAAAGGGCAATATGGATATCGAACTGGCTGTCGATGCTATGGAGCTTGCGCCTCATGTGGACCATATTGTGATATTCTCAGGCGATGGCGACTTTCGCCCGCTTGTGGAGAGCCTTCAGCGTCAAGGCGTGCGGGTCTCTGTTGTCTCCACGATCCGAAGCCAGCCCCCTATGATTGCGGACGAGCTGCGCCGTCAGGCGGATAATTTCATCGAGCTAAACGATCTCAAAGACGTCATTGGACGCCCGGCGCGCGAGGATGCTCAAGGGGATGACGGCGATCTTGATGATCTTGACTAGGTTTTAGGCCAACGCGGGGCGCGGTTGTCTTGGGGCATCGCGCCCTTTTTTTGTCCGTAGGTCTGGACCTGCGCAGGCGCATCGCTTAGCTCAGGGGGACGAGGAGCGCGCCGATGACAAAACCACCTCTCAAAGTTATTCTTGCCGCCCCGCGCGGCTTTTGTGCGGGGGTTGACCGCGCCATCAAGATTGTCGAGCTGGCAATCGAGAAATGGGGCGCCCCTGTTTATGTGCGCCACGAGATTGTGCACAACAAATATGTGGTCGACGATTTGCGCGCCAAGGGGGCCGTTTTTGTCGAGGAGCTTGAAGACTGCCCTGATGATCGGCCTGTTATTTTCTCGGCGCATGGTGTGCCCAAGGCTGTGCCGGCCGAAGCGGCGCGCCGCGAGATGGTTTTTGTCGATGCGACCTGCCCGCTTGTGAGCAAGGTGCATATCGAGGCCGAGCGTCATCATGTGGCTGGCTTGCAGATCATTATGATTGGCCATGAGGGGCACCCTGAAACCGTCGGCACGATGGGCCAGCTGCCTGAGGGCGAGGTCTTGCTTGTGGAGACAGAAGCGGATGTGGTCGGCGTGACGGTGCGCGACGCGTCCAAGCTTGCCTTTGTGACGCAGACCACTCTGTCTGTTGATGACACAGCGGGGATCGTGGCGGCGCTTCAGGCGCGCTTTCCCGCGATTGTGGGGCCGCACAAAGAGGACATTTGCTATGCCACCACGAACCGTCAGGAAGCCGTGAAGGCCATGGCGGAGCGCGTGGAGGCCATGCTTGTGGTGGGGGCGCCAAATTCGTCCAATTCGCAGCGGCTTGTCGAAGTTGGCTCTAATGCGGGGTGTGGCTATTCGCAGCTTGTGCAGCGGGCAGCCAATATCGACTGGCGCGCGCTTGAGGGGATCGGCTCGATCGGGATCACCGCAGGCGCCTCGGCGCCTGAGCTTCTGGTGCAGGAGGTGATTGACGCTTTGGGCGAACGTTATGCGCTTGAGATAGAAGTGCTCGAAACGGCCAAAGAGAATGTCGAATTCAAAGTGCCGCGTGTGCTGCGGATGCCCGCATGAGGGCGGCTTTGCTGCGGGTTCCGCGTGCGCCGCTTGTCTTGGGGCTTGCCGGGCTGTTGCCCTTCCTTTGGGGGGCGCTTACGGCGCATCTGGGCAGTTTTGGGGCTGATGCGCTGTTGGGCGCGCGGCTCGTCGGGGGGGCGGCGCTTGTGTCTTATGGCACGGTGATTTTGTGTTTCATGTCGGGCGTCTTGTGGGGCTTTGCCACGCGGCTCACTGGGGCGGCAGCCCTGCGCGGCTACATTTATTCTGTTATACCTGCGCTTTGGGCGTTTTTCTGTGTCGGCGGTGCAGGATCGCTTCTGGCTTTGATGCTGGGCTTTGCGGCGCTGCTTGCGCTGGATATGTGGTTTGTGCGCGCGGGCGCTGCGCCTGACTGGTGGATGCCATTGCGTTTGGTGCTGACTTCGGTTGTGCTCGCCTGCCTTGTTTTGGGGGCGTTGGCATGACAGCGGATGCGCAAACACTGGCGATTTATGATGCGAAGGCCGAGGACTATGCAAAAATCGTTGTGAGCAAGGCCGAGCACAAGAGCCTGATCGGCTTTGTCGATGATCTTCCTGAGGGCGCTTATGTGCTCGATCTGGGCTGTGGGCCGGGGCATTACGCCGCCGAGATGCTCAAGCGGGGATGTAAAGTGGATGCAACGGATGGCTCTGCTGAAATGATCGCTCTGGCGCGGCAGGTCGAGGGGCTGAATGTTGCGCAGGCTTTGTTTGACGATCTGGAGTCTGTTGATACATACGATGGCGTATGGGCAAGCTTCTCGCTGCTTCATGCGCCGCGGAACAAGCTGCCGCAGCATCTGGGCCAAATCAAGCGCGCCTTGAAAGCGGGCGGTGTGTTTCACATTGGCATGAAGCTTGGCGACAGCGAGGCGCGGGATGCGCTGGGCCGCGCCTATACATATGTCAGCGAGGCCGAGCTTCTCGGCCTTTTGGCTGATGCGGGCTTTGAGCCTTATGATATTTTTAAAGGAGAGGGGGCCGGCTTGTCAGGATCCGTCGATAAATTCATTCTGGTGCGCGCCCATGGCTGAGCTTTTTGCCTACACGGACGGGGCCTGTTCGGGGAATCCGGGGCCTGGTGGCTGGGGGGTGCTTTTGCGCGCGGTTGAGGGCGGTGCTGTGCTCAAGGAACGTGAGTTGAAGGGCGGTGAAGCGGATACGACGAACAACCGTATGGAGCTTTTGGCCGCGATCAACGCCTTGGAACGGCTGGAAAAACCCTCACAGCTCACTGTCGTGACGGATAGCGCTTATGTGAAGAACGGGGTCACGGGGTGGATCTTTGGCTGGAAGCGCAACGGCTGGAAGACTTCAAACAAGAAGCCTGTGAAAAACGTCGATCTCTGGCAACGCCTTGACGCGGCGCAGGAGCGCCATAGCGTGACGTGGAAGTGGATCAAGGGCCATGCGGGGCACGCCGAAAACGAGCGCGCCGACGCTTTGGCGCGTGCGGGTATGGCGCCGTTCAAGCCCGCGCGGAACGAGGCATGAGCGCGCTTGCTCTGCTGGATTATGCCTCGGTTTTTATCTTTGCGCTGACGGGGGCTTTGGCGGCGTCACGGGCGCAGCTTGATATCATTGGATTTGCGTTTCTGGCCTCTTTGACAGCCGTTGGCGGCGGCACGTTGCGTGACCTTTTGCTCGACAGGAACCCTGTATTCTGGATCGCGCAGCCCGAACATATCGCGATTGCTTGCGGCGCTGCGGGGCTTATTTTCTTTACAGCACATCTGTTTGAAAGCCGTGCGCGGCTCTTGCTTTGGCTTGATGCTCTGGCGCTTGGTGTTGCGGTTGCTGCGGGTGTGGGTGTGGCGATGTCGCTTGGCCACGGCGCGCCGGTTGTGCTGATGATGGGCATTATGACGGGGACATTTGGCGGGCTGATGCGGGATGTTGTGGCCAATGAGGTTCCCTTGGTGCTCAGGCAGGGAGAGCTATATGTGTCGGCGGCCTTTGGCGGCGCGATTGTGGCGCTTTTGGCGGCGGGTATTTCGGGCGCGCCGCTGGTTGTCTTTGGGTCTTGTGTCGTCAGCACGTTTGTTTTGCGTGCGGGGTCTATCGCCTTTGGCTGGCGGCTGCCTGTCTATCGCGCGAGGCCGCCAAAACTTTAGCGCTTAAAGTATTTCTGCCAGACCCATATGACGAGCATCGCGCCCATGACTGCGCCGATGAGGCCGCCGAGCATCCCCATGACGCTGAGTAAGAAGCGCAGAAGAAACCCGCCGATCAGCGCGCCTGCGATACCGATGGCCATGGTTGTGACAATGTCGGTTTCAAGGCGCATCATGCGGGTTGCAAGGAAGCCCGCTGCCGCGCCGATGATGATCAGATAGAGCGCCATTTACCTTCTCCAGTGGGTTGGAATGATGACGAGCGCGCCGATGGAGGCGGCAATTGCGTTCATGCCGTGGCTTTTGAAGCCTATGTTGAACATAAGGCTGATGAAGTAAAAAACAAAGGCTCCGCCAACGCAGATGATGATGGATTGAAGGATGCCGTTGCGCGTGAAGCCCGAGCGTTCGCTCAGATAGCCGACGATACCAGCGATTACGACGGTTCCGATCATGGAGGGAAACATAGGGTTTGCTCCTTAAAGCGTTTCGAGTTTAAGTCGAGCCATGGCTTAGGCTCGAAACGCGCGAAACCTAATTCATGTAGAGGCCGTTTTGAATTAAATTCGAGATCCGATTTTATTTCAAAACGCTTTAGCTGAGGCGCGTTCCCTTGGGGAGGGGTGTGCCGCGTGTGAACTCTGAGATATCTTGCGCCTGACTGCCTGCTTTTTGCAAGCGAAGCAGTTCTATTGCGCCTGTTCCACAAGCAACATACGCAGGGGTATGGACCACTTCGCCCGCCGCGCCATGGCCCTCTGACAGACGGGAGGCCAAAATCTTGAGGCGCGTGCCGTTCAACTCGCACCATGCGCCCGGGAAGGGGGACAGGCCTCTGATCTGGCGGTCTATCTCTTCTGCGGGACGGGACCAGTCTATGCGGGCTTCGTCCTTGCTGATCTTTTCGGCATAGGTGACGCCCTCGTCGGGCTGTGTAACGGGCGTGAGGCCTGACAAACTGTCGAGCGCTTTGACAATTGCCGCAGAGCCAAGAGCGGAGAGGCGATCATGGAGCTGGAGTGTGGTTTCTTCTGGGCCGATCGCGGTCACTTCGCGCAGCAGCACAGGGCCTGTGTCAAGACCTGCCTCCATTTGCATGATGCAGACGCCTGTCTCAGCGTCGCCCGCCATGATCGCACGATGAATGGGCGCTGCGCCGCGCCAGCGCGGCAAGAGGGAGGCGTGGATATTGAGGCAACCATACGTAGGCGTACCTAAAATGGCTTGTGGCAGGATCAGCCCGTAGGCGACGACCACGGCCACTTCAGGCGCAAGGCTGGCGAAGTCTTTTTGCGCCGCCTCAGACTTGAGGCTGACGGGGTGTCGCACGTCTAAGCCCAGCTCCAAAGCGCGTGCATGAACCGCTGTGAGGCGTTCCTTTTTGCCACGCCCAGCGGGGCGCGGGGGCTGGCAGTAGACGGCCACAATCTCGTGGCCTGCTGTGACCAGCGCCTCAAGAACGGGAACGCTGAAGTCTGGAGACCCCATAAAAACAAGTCTCATGACAGCTTCCTTGCGCGGCGCAGAAGCATATCGCGCTTCACTTTTGAAAGCCGGTCAAAATACATTTGGCCGTTGAGGTGGTCGAGTTGGTGTTGGACGGAGGTGGCCCAGAGGCCGACGAAGTCGCGGCGTTCGGTGATGCCTTCGGCGTTAAGGAAGCGCACGCTGACCCCGCGGGGGCGTTTGATGACGGCGGAGACGCCGGGGAGATTCGGGCTGGCCTCGTCATGTTCGCGAAAGACGCCGCTGGCGTCGATGATCTCGGGATTGGCCATGAGAACGGCTTTGCCGCGCTCTTCGCTGGCGTCCACGACCGCAAGGCGCAGCATCACGCCGATTTGGGGCGCGGCGAGGCCGACACCGGGCATGGCTTCCATTGTGTCGACCATATCGGCCCAGATGACGCGGATCTCGTCGGTGACGGCTTCTACGGGTGCGGCCTTGGTGCGCAGGCGCTTGTCGGGCCACGGAATGCAAAGTCTGGCTGTCATGAGTGCGCTTTCAGGTAGGGCGTTTCTAGGTCTGCGCGCAGCTCGGGGGATACGCGGTCAAAGTGGAGCTTGCCATCGAGATGATCAAACTCGTGCTGGATAATGCGGGCCTCGGCGCCCTCAAAGAGGGCCTCATGCGTGCCGCCGTGCTCATCCTGCCAGCGCACAAAGACGCGAGGCGCGCGCGCGACAGGCACAGCCACATCAGGCACGGAGAGGCACGTTTCCGCGAGCGGCACCGCCGCGCCACGTGGCTCGATGTCAGGATTGATCATGACGCGCGGTGTGGGTGTGCCGTCTTTCCAGCCCGCGTCCATCACAAAGAGCCGCTCCAGCACGCCAACTTGCGGACCAGCGAGGCCACGGCCCTTGGCGGCATACATTGTGTCAAACATATCTGTCAGGCGCGTGCCAAAGTCGGGCCGATCAACAGGCGTGCAAACCGTAGAGAGGCGCGGATCAGGCCACTGAACGATAGGCAATACGCTCATGCGCGCATCATCTCGCGTTTGAGCTTTTGCATTTTGCGGGTGATCATCTGGCGGCGCATGGCCCCGAGATAATCAATGAAGAGCTTGCCATTGAGGTGGTCAATCTCGTGCTGCACGCAAGTCGCCCAGAGGCCATCGAAGGTATCGCTTTGCGCGTGTCCGTCGCGGTCGATCCAGCGCACATCAACGGTCTTGGGGCGGGTCACTTCGCCGTATTGATCGGGGATCGAAAGGCAGCCTTCTTCGTAGGTATTGGTCTCGTCGGAGGCGGCCACAATCTCGGGATTGAACATCACCATCGGTTTGGGCGTCTCGCCCTCTTCCTTGACACAATCGAGCACGATCACCCGCGAGAGAACGCCGATCTGGGGCGCGGCAAGGCCAATGCCCGGCGCGTCATACATTGTCACGAGCATATCGTCGCCAAGTTTGCGCAGATCATCCGAGAGGTCTGGCACAGGCGCGCAGACCTTTTTGAGGCGGGGGTCGGGGTGTATCAGAATGGGCCTTTTCATAAGGCTCATTTAGGCGATGCGGCGGGGCACTGCAACACGCTGTGCAACATGGCCTTGCGCTCGGTTTTTAATCGGCTAGCTTTTGCCCAGATGAAATGCGCGCCCAACATCGGAGAGCACCCCATGAATTTTGACGAGATCATTGACCGCAAGGGCACCCATTCTGCGAAATGGGACATGATGGACAAGCTTTATAATGTGCCTGCGCAAGACGGGATCGCGATGTGGGTTGCGGATATGGATTTTCGCCCGCCTGCCTGTGTGCAGGGCGCCTTGGAGAAGATGCTTTCGCACGGCATTTACGGCTATTATGGCGGCGATACGGAGTATCGTGCGGCGATTTGTTGGTGGATGAAAACCCGCCACGGCTGGGAGGTTGACCCTGCCGCGATTTTTACGACCCACGGGCTTGTCAACGGCACGGCGCTTTGTGTGGATACATGGACCGAAAAGGGCGACGGGGTCGTGCTCTTTACGCCCGTCTACCACGCGTTTGCCAAGGTGATTAAGGCCAATGGCCGCCGCGTTGTCGAGTGCCCTATGGTGCTTGAGAACGGGCGCTATGAAATGGATTTTGACAGCTATGATGCGCTGCTCGATGGCTCGGAGAAGATGGTTATTCTGTGCTCACCCCATAACCCCGGCGGGCGGGTCTGGAGCGAGGCCGAGCTGCGCGAGGTGGCTGAATTTGCCAAAAAGCATGATTTGATTTTGGTGTCAGACGAGATCCACCATGATCTTGTGATGCCTGAGGCCAAGCATACGCCGATGGCCAATATCGAGGGGATTGAGGACCGTCTTGTCATGATGACGGCGACGACCAAGACCTTTAATATCGCGGGCGGGCATTCGGGCAATGTGATCATCCCCGATGAGACGTTGCGTGCGCAGTTTGGGGTGAAGATGGCGGGTCTGGGGATTTCGGCGAACTCCTTTGGCCTTGAGATGGCCGAAGCGGCCTATAGCCCTGAGGGGGCGGAATGGGTGGATGCGCTTGTGACGTATATCAACGGCAACCGCGAGATATTTGATGCGGGGATCAACAGCATTCCGGGCCTGAAGTCTATGCCGCTTGAGGCGACCTATCTGGCGTGGGTTGATTTTGAAGGCACGGGCATGAGCCGAGAGGAAGTGACCCGCCGCGTGGAGGAAGACGCCAAGATCGCGGCGAACCACGGGCCGACATTTGGCACAGGCGGCGAGAGCTTCATGCGCTTTAATCTGGCCACGCCACGTGCCTATGTCGAGCAGGCGGTCGAGCGGCTTCAGAAGGCCTTTTCCGATCTTCAGTGATCAATGCGGTGAGGGCGCGGCCTTGCCTATGAGAGCTACGGGCGCGTTTGTATCGCGCTCGTAATCCAGCGGGGCTTTGTCATGGGCTTGGGTGACGCGTTTGAACTCGTAGTGCATCATGTCGCCCTCTTCTTCGGTGGCAATGATCAGACCGTTCATCAGATGTTTGGTGCCATCAAAGATATCGACCAGCCCGCGCAGCTTGGGCGCGCCTGAGACATCCAGCGCAAAGCCTTTGTCCCAGAGTTTGAGAACGGGATATTGGGCCTCGCCCATCTGCACGCGCAAGCGCGAGGACTTTTTCATGGCCGCTTTGCGGGCGGCTTTGAGCGCCGCCTCGATCTCGGGGGATAGATAGTCTGTCATTTTTCGCGCCTTTCCTGTGACCCATAGATTTGCACGGTTTGGTTGAGAAACAAGTAACGAATTCTTTCTAGAGGTTTAATGTTGCAGCTGTGTGACTCTCGCTCTGTGCGTCAGCGCAGGGGCGCTGCGCGGGGGCGGGTGTTTATCGTGCGGGGCTGTGGGGCTAGGTAGGGGCAACACCGAAATGAGGAGACCCCGATGGGACAGTTGGTAGACGGCACATGGCATGATGTTTGGTATGATACGGCGTCAACGGGCGGTGCGTTTGAGCGCACGACAGCCAAGTTTCGCAACTGGATCACTGCGGATGGCGCGGCGGGTCCGACAGGCGAGGGCGGATTTGAGGCCGCGAGCGGGCGCTATCATCTTTATGTCTCCTATGCCTGCCCTTGGGCGCATCGCACGCTTATTTTCAGGGCGCTGAAAGGGCTTGAGGCGCATATCAGCATATCGGCTGTGCATCCTGATATGCTCTCTGAGGGCTGGACCTTTGAGAAAGATGCGCATGGGGCCACGGGCGATACACTCTATGGGCTTGAGTTTGCGCGGGATGTTTATCTGAAGGCGGATCCGCAGATATCGGGGCGGGTGACGGTTCCGATTTTGTGGGACAAGGAGCGCGAGACGATTGTGAGCAATGAAAGCTCGGAGATCATCCGTATGCTGAACTCGGCGTTTGACGGGCTGACGGGGAACAGTGACGACTATTGGCCTGAGCCGCTGCGCGATGAGATTGAAGAGGTCAACGCGCGGATTTATGACACGCTGAACAACGGTGTTTACAGGGCGGGCTTTGCCACCACGCAGGCGGCCTATGATGCGGCGATTGATCCGTTGTTTGAGACGATGGACTGGCTTGAGGCGCGGCTTTCCCAGCGGCGCTATCTGATGGGGGATCAGCTCACCGAGGCGGATTTGCGGTTGTTTACCACGCTTGTGCGGTTTGATCCGGTCTATCATTTGCACTTTAAGTGCAACCGCGCGCGGCTGATTGATTATCCCAATCTCTGGGCTTACACACGCGCGCTTTATCAGACTGCGGGCGTCGCGGAGACGGTGAATATGGAGCATATCGTGCGCCATTATCACTACAGCCACGACACGATTAACCCCAATCGGATTCTTCCGACCAACCCTGTGCTCGACTTTATGGAGCCGCATGGGCGGGGTTAAACCCCGTTATCTTGTGGATAACTTCTGTTGAGGCCCCACATGAAGGGCTGAAACGTTGACAAGGCGCAGCTGTGCCCCTCAGACTGGCAAACAGTCAGAATCAAGGGCGCAAAACGGGCAGTGCGATTTCATAAGCTCAGACTTACGGGGTTTAAAAGCTTCGTCGATCCGACCGACCTGATTATTCAGGACGGTCTGACAGGCGTTGTCGGCCCCAATGGCTGCGGCAAGTCCAACTTGCTGGAAGCCCTGCGCTGGGTGATGGGCGAAAACCGCCCCACCGCCATGCGGGGCGGCGGGATGGAAGACGTGATCTTTGCGGGCGCATCCTCGCGGCCTGCGCGCAACTTTGCCGAAGTTTCGCTACATATCGACAACCAAGACCGCCTTGCCCCTGCGGGCTTTAACGACATGGACAACCTCGAAGTTGTCCGCCGTATCACCCGCGATGTGGGTAGCGCCTATAAGGCCAACGGCAAGGACACCCGCGCGCGTGATGTGCAGATGCTGTTTGCCGATGCTTCGACAGGTGCGCACAGCCCTGCTCTTGTGCGGCAGGGGCAGATCAGCGAGCTGATCAACGCCAAGCCCAAGAGCCGCCGCCGCATTCTGGAAGAGGCGGCAGGGATTTCGGGCCTTTATCAGCGCCGCCATGAAGCCGAACTCAAGCTCAAGGGCGCGGAAACAAATCTGACCCGTGTCGACGATGTGCTTGAGCAACTGGCGGCACAGCTGGCGCAGCTTGCGCGCCAAGCCCGCCAAGCGGCACGCTATCGCGAGATCGGGGAGGAGTTGCGGCGGGCGGAGGGGTTGCTCCTTTATCGGCGGTGGAAGGAAGCGCAAGTATCGCATCTTGAGGAGCAGAACGTCCTAAAGGAGCGCACGGTGGCGGCGGCGCAGGCCGAATCGGCGGCGCGGGAGGCGACAAAGCTGCGCCAGAGCCGCGAAGACGCCTTGCCCGCCCTGCGCGAAGAAGAAGCCATTGCAGCGGCCGTGCTTCAGCGCCTTTCAGTGCAGCGTGACACGCTGCAAGATCAAGAAACCCGCGCGCTCGCGACGATTGAAACGCTGGAGGCGCGGATCCGCCAGCTTGCGGCGGATATGGAGCGTGAGGAAGCGCTCAACCGTGACGCAGGCGAAACCATCGCGCGGCTTGAATGGGAGGCTGAAGAGCTGAAAAAGGCCGGCGCGGGCCATGAGGCCAAGCTGGCGCAAGCGGCAGAGGCGTCTCAAGAGGCCGCCCAAGTCTTGCAGGCGCGTGAGAATGCCCTCTCCGAGCTGACCGAAGATGTGGCCCGCTTGGCCGCACGGCACCAATCCGCGCAGCGCTTGCTTGAGGACAGTCGCAAGACCGAAGCCCGCTCCAGCGAAGAGGCCGAAAAGGCCAAGCGCGCCGCAGGCGAGGCCAAGGCGCTGTTGGAAAAAGCAGCGGTCGATTTTGAAGCGGCCCAGCAGGCCGAGAGCGCGGCGAACAAGCGCTCGCAGGAGGCCGAAGAGGCGCTCATCGCCGCCGAAGCGGCGCGGGCGGCGACGCAAGCGCGCGAGGCAGATGCGCGGGCCGAGCTGAGCGAAGCCGATGGCGAAGTCAACGCACTCTCCGCAGAGGCCAGCGCCTTGGCGCGGCTTGTGGAGCGCGACACCGCCGAGGGCGGGCAGATCATTGACCAGCTGCAAGTGACGCCGGGCTATGAGAAGGCGCTGGGCGCGGCGCTGGCGGATGATTTGCGCGCGCCTGAAGTGGCAGAGGACGGGCCGTCTGGCTGGGCGAGCCTGCCTGCCTATAGAGAGGCGCAAGCCCTGCCTCAGGGCGTCGAGCCGCTGTCGTCTCATGTCAATGTGCCTGCGGTTCTGACACGGCGGATGGCGCAGATCGGGCTTGTGGAGGCCGAGGCGGCCGCTGCTTTGCAGGCCGAGCTGAAGCCCGGGCAGCGGCTTGTGAGCCTTGATGGCGATTTGTGGCGCTGGGACGGATTCCGCGCTTGGGCCGAGGATGCGCCGAGCGCGGCGGCGCTGCGTCTGGAGCAGATGAACCGTCTTGAAGCGCTCAAGCAGCAGATGGAAGCGGCCACCTCAAAAGCGCAGGGCGCGCGGCTGGCGCATCAGGTTCTGACCGAGCAACTCAAGCGCGACGGCGAGGCCGATAAGGCCGCCCGCGAGGCGCGGCGCGCTGCCGATACAGCCGTGGCAGAAGCGGCGCGGGCCCTCAGCCGCGCGGAAGCGGACCGCACCTTGGCGGAGTCGCGGCTGGACTCTTTGGGCCTTGCTGTAAAGCGTCATGAGGAGGAAGCCATGGCGGCGCGGCGCTCTTTGCAGGAGGCGGAGCGCGGGCTTGCTGGGCTGGGCGACCTTGAGACGGCGCGGGCCGAAGTCGAAGATGTGAAGATGACGGTTGAGGCGGCGCGCATGACCATGATGGCCAAGCGCTCAAGCCACGACGAGCTGCGCCGCGAGGGCGAGGCGCGCACGCGGCGGGGGCAGGATGTCACCAAGGAGCTGTCGGGCTGGCGTCACCGTCTGGAGACGGCGGGCAAGCGGATCGCCGAGCTGGGCGAGCGTAAGACGGCGAGCGAAGCCGAGCTGAAAGACGCCACGGCGGCACCAGAGGAAATCGCCGCCAAGCGCGAGGAGCTGGGCCACTCGATTGCGCAGGCCGAGGCGCGCAAGGCGAAGGCCTCTGATGCGCTCTCCACCGCCGAGGGCGCAGAGCGGGACGCGACGATCGCCGAGCGCGAGGCCGAACGGGCGGCCAGCGAGGCGCGCGAGGCGCGGGCGCGCTCGGAGGCCCGCTCGGATGCGGCGGGCGAGACAGTGGCCTATGCTGCCGAGCGGATCGAGGAGGAGCAGGAGACAACGCCAGAGGCGCTTTTGGAGAGCCTTGGGGCGGACCCCGAAAAGATGCCCGCTTCGGAGATGATCGAGCAGGATGTGAACCGCCTCAAGCGCCAGCGCGATGCGCTGGGCGCGGTCAACCTGCGGGCCGAGGAAGACGCCAAGGACGTCTCGCTGGAGCATGACGGGCTATTGCTTGAAAAGACCGATCTGGAAGAGGCGATCCGCGCGCTGCGCACAGGGATTGCCAGCCTCAACCGCGAGGGGCGCGAGCGGCTTTTGACCGCATTCGAGCAAGTGAACGACAACTTCTCGATGTTGTTCAAGCATCTGTTTGGCGGCGGCGATGCCAACCTTGTTTTGGTGGAAAGCGACGATCCGCTGGATGCGGGGCTTGAGATTATGTGTCAGCCGCCGGGTAAGAAGCTGGCGACGCTTTCGCTTCTGTCGGGGGGGGAACAGACGCTGACGGCGATGGCACTGATCTTTGCGGTGTTTCTTGCGAACCCTGCGCCTATTTGTGTGCTCGACGAGGTCGATGCACCTTTGGATGACGCCAATGTCACGCGGTTTTGTGACCTGCTTGACGAGATGTGCCGCCAGACCGACACACGGTTTTTGATCATCACGCATCATGCTGTGACGATGAGCCGGATGGACCGTCTGTTTGGGGTCACGATGCAGGAGCGGGGCGTGAGCCAGCTTGTGTCTGTGGACCTGAAAAAGGCGGCGGCGATGGTCGCTTAGGGGCTGGTGGGCCGTGGTTTTGGCGGATGTTCTCAAATGCAATTGTTAACGCAGCGTCCCGATTGGTTAACGGGGCGAAAACGGCCTGATTCTAGGGGGGTGTTTTGTGTGCACCGGGCGTGCACCATGCGTGCACCGGGGGATCGCCGGCTTTGTTAAGAGAAAATTAGGTAATGGGGCGTGCGCTGGTGTGTGCAGATGGGTGTTGCCCACTCTCGGGGGCGGCGCGCGTTGGATCTGTTGGATTTGGATATTTAAGGCAAAAAGAAAGGGGCGGGGGCGTTTATGGGAACAGGGGGCGTTTTGGAAACCTCTGTTTCGTTGTTTCGCGGTCTTGAACGATCCTTGGGAAAACCCTGATATTATCTCATGAGCGCCCAGATTGTGCCTGATTGTGCGGCGATACCTTGGTTTGAGAAAAGAATAATCGAGGGATTGTCGCGCATGGACCGACTGACTGAAATGGAAGCCTTTGCTATGGTCGTGGACCAAGGCGGCTTTACCGACGCTGCGAAGAAGATGGGGATTTCCAAATCTGCGGTTTCAAAGCACGTTTCCAGCCTTGAGGCCCGTTTGGGGGCGCGGCTTTTGAACCGCACGACGCGGCGGGTCAGCCCGACCGAGATTGGCCTTGCTTACTATGACCGAGCGCGGCGCGTGCTGAATGATGCGGGGGAGGCGGATGCGCTTGTCTCTTCGATGCAGTCTGATCCTTCGGGGCTGTTGCGCATTTCTGTGGCGACGGACTTTGGCGTGAACCATCTGTCGCCTGTGCTGGGCGAGTTCCTTGCGGATTTTCCTGATATCACCGTCAATATGGTGCTTAACAACCGCTATGTGGAGCTGATTTCGGAGGGCTTTGATATGGCGATCCGGATTGGCGAGCTTGAGGACAGCTCTTTGCGGGCGCGCAAGCTCACCGAGACAAGTATGCGCATGATTGCCAGCCCGAGCTATTTCCAGCGCCACGGGCGGCCACAGAAGATTGACGATCTCAACGACCACAAGCTGTTGCATTACTCCAACCATTCGGCGGGCAATGTCTGGAAGATCACGGCACCCTCGGGCGAGAAGCGCCAAGTGCGCACGGCGGGGTGGCTGACTGTGAATGACGGGCAATCGCTTCTGAATGCGGCTGTGTCGGGCCTTGGGATCGCGTATCTGCCGAGTTTTCTCTATGCGGAGGCGCTTGAAAAGGGGCTTGTGGAAGATGCGATCCCTGATCTGCCGATGGAGACGCAGGGCATCTATGCGGTGTATCCGCCCGGGCGCTTTACGCAGCCCAAGGTGCGCGCCTTTATCGACTTTCTGGTTCATGCCTTTGGCGACAAGGGGCCGAGCGACTGGTGACATTGACGTTTTGATTTTCCCTGCGGTTGTTCCGCACCTGGCCCCGGTTGATCCGGGGCCTTTTTTTGGGCTGAGGTCAGGCTCTGGACAGCTCTGTCCAAAAAGAGTTTCTGCGAATCGGCTAAGTTGGCGTAGCCTGTGAGGACCGCCGCACGCATGACGGCGGACATCCAACGGGAGAAACCTCAATGAAAGACGATTTTCAAAATCCATCGGTACGGTCACAAGTAAAGGACTGGGCGAAAGCCACACGCGCGGGTAAAATGGAGCGCCGCGAATTTCTTGCGCTGGCAAGCACCTTTGGCGCGAGCGCAGCTGTCGCTTATGGTCTCTTGGGGCAAGCGCGCCCCGCATTGGCGGAAGGCGAAGGCAAGCCGGGCGGAATATTGAAAGTCGGGATGCGCATTTTGGCGATGAAGGATCCGCGCTCGTTTGACTGGACAGAGCATGGCAATGTGGCCCGCCAGTATCAGGAAACGCTGGTGCGCTGGAACAGCGACTTTACCTTCTCGGGCTTGCTGCTGGAAGACTGGACTGTGTCGGACGACTCCAAGACCTATACGCTCAATGTGCGCCGAGGGGCCACATGGAGCAACGGCGACACCTTCACGGCGGATGACGTTATTTTCAACCTCAACCGCTGGTGTGAAAAGAACGCCGAGGGCAACTCAATGGCGGCGCGTTTTACGCCGCTGATTGACGAGGCCACAGGCATGGCCCGCGCGGGCGCGATCCAGAAGATCGACGATATGACGGTCCAGCTCAATCTTGAGGTGGCCGATATCAGCCTGATTGCCGGTATGGCAGATTATCCTGCGATGATTGTGCCGCAAAATTATGACCCTGAGGCCGACTTTGAGAGCAATGCTGTTGGCACAGGCCCGTTTGAGCTGACCAACTTCGAGATCGGTGTGGGCGCGAGCTTCAAGCGCCGCGAGAGCGGCTGGTGGGGCGGCAAGGCGCTTTTGGACGGGATCGAATTTATCGATTATGGCACGGACCAGTCCAATATTCTGGCGGCCTTTGAGGCGGGTGAAATCCACCTCAACGATGAAACGGCGGCGGATTATATCGACATTTTGAACGGGCTTGGGCTTGAGCATAAATCACAGGCGACGGCGAGCACGATTGTGGCGCGGATGCGGGCGGACACTGCCCCTTACGACAGCAAGATGCTGCGCAATGCTGTGCAACTGGCGGTCGATAATTCTGTTGTGCTTGAGCTTGGCCGCAATGGTCAGGGGCTTCCTGCAGAGAACCATCATGTCGGCCCGATGCACCCAGAGTATGCCGCGCTTCCCAAGATTGCGCCTGATGCGGCGAAGGCGAAAGCCATGCTGGAGGAGTCGGGCCATGGGGATACGGAAATTGAACTGATTTCGATCGACGGGGATTGGCGCACTGTCACAACCGACGCCATTGGCGCGCAACTGCGCGATGCGGGCTTTAATGTAAAGCGCACGGTTATTCCAGGGAGCACCTTCTGGAACGATTGGACCAAATATCCGTTTTCGACCACCAACTGGGGCGCGCGGCCTTTGGGCGTTCAGGTGTTGACGCTGGCCTATACCTCTGGCGCGGCTTGGAACGAAAGCGGGCATGAAAACCCCGAGTTTGACGCCAAGCTTGCCGAAGCCTCGGGGGTGTTTGATCCGGATGCGCGGCGCGAGATTATGAAAGACCTGCAGGCGATGTTGCAAGACAGCGGCGCGGTTGTGCAGCCGTATTGGTATAATCTTGATTTGCACCATGTGGCGGCTGTGAAGAATGTGACGCGCCACCAGTTCCGCGAGATGCATCTGGAAAACGTCTGGATCGACGCGTAAGTTTTGAGCCGAGAAAAAGAGAGCCGCCGAGGGAGACTTCGGCGGCTTTTTTTGATCTGAAGGGTTGGTGCGCAGGGAATGCGCACCCTAGGGGATGTGAGGGGGCGGATTTGAGGCGGGAGCGAGACCTCTGTTGGAAACACCGAGCCGTTTAACAGCCGCGCAGCGGCCCGGCTATCCTTTGCCACGGCAGGCGAATTGGCTACGCCAATTCTGCTGAGAGTGGGTCAGCCCCTCCCTTGGGCTGGCGATTTGGCAAATGCAGGCGCATCATTCGTTCTGAGGTGGTATTTGGCAGACATAAAGCGCATTTTCAAAACCTTCGGATCGCCACCCCAGAGGCTGACCTTGAATCTGTTGTGAATTTACACTTCGTGCGCCTGAGTGGCTCAGCGTGTTGGGACAGGCGCGCCTTCGCCGCGATAGTCGTAAAAGCCACGGCCTGTTTTACGGCCCAACCATCCGGCGGCGACATATTTTGTGAGCAAGGGACATGGGCGATACTTGGTATCGGCGAGGCCGTCGTGCAGCACATTCATGATCGCGAGGCAGGTATCAAGGCCGATAAAATCGGCAAGCTCCAAGGGACCCATCGGATGATTGGCGCCGAGCTTCATGGCGTTGTCAATCGAGGCGACATTGCCGACGCCTTCATAGAGCGTATAGCAGGCCTCGTTGATCATGGGGATCAGGATCCGATTGACGATAAAGGCGGGGAAATCTTCGGCGCTTGCTGCTGTTTTGCCCAAGCGCTCGACCACGGCGAGGCAGCTCTGATAGGTTTCGTCATCTGTGGCGATGCCACGGATCAGCTCGACCAGCTGCATGAGCGGCACGGGGTTCATGAAGTGAAAACCCATGAATTTTTCGGGGCGGTCCGTGCGCGCGGCGAGGCGGGTGATCGAGATTGAAGAGGTGTTGGAGGTCACGATGGCATGGTCGGGGAGATGCGGCACGAGGCCCTCGAGGATCTTGATTTTGATCTCTTCGTTTTCAGTGGCGGATTCGATCACGAGATCAGCGGTGCCGAGCGCGGCGACGTCGAGCGCGGGGCTGATACGGGCGAGGCCGGCTTGCATATCGGCCTCTGTGATCAGATTGCGCGAGACTTGGCGCACCATGTTTTTCTCGATCTTGGCGAGCGCGGCTGTGAGCGCGTCTGGACTGAGATCATTGAGGGTCACGTTATAGCCTGCGAGGGCCATGACGTGCGCGATACCATTGCCCATCTGGCCTGCACCGATGACGCCGACTGTTTTGATATCCATGATGCTCTCCTTCAGGGTTAATCACGACAATAAGCCGCGCCTTGAGCGGGCTGCAAGGCGAAAGATCGGCCATTAAATCCTGCGTATTTTATCTGTTAGGGAATTCGCAACAGCTCTGGCGCATCCTCGATTTTGGGTGAACTAAAATTGTGGTGGGAACTATGTCCTATGAACGAATAGGGGGCGCAGCCCTTGACTATCGACTCTGCGAATATGACGGATCGCGGCTGAGCTTTCGCGGCCCCAAGCGGAACCTTGAGGCGCCTTATGTGGCCCTATTGGGGGGCACAGAGACGTTTGGCAAATTTGTGCCGCGTCCTTTTGCCGACCGGCTGGAGGACAAGCTCGAACTGCCCTGTGTCAATCTCGGGGTGATGAGCGCGGGGCTGGATGCGTTTGCGAGCGATCTTGGTGTCTTGAGCATGGCGGCGCGGGCCGAGGCTGTGATTGTGCAGGCGATGAGCGCGCATAATCTGTCGAACCGTTTTTACACGGTGCATCCGCGCCGCAACGACCGCTTTTTGCGGGCCTCCGAGCAGATGAGAAAGCTGTTTCGTGGTGTGGATTTTACCGAGTTTCACTTTACCAATCATCTGTTGCGCCATCTGGCGCGCTATCACCCTGAGGGGTTTATTCTGCTGATGCGGGAGTTGCAGCAGGCTTGGGTTGCGCGGATGAAGCTTTTGGCGGAGCGGGTGGGCAAGCCTGTGGTGCTGTTATGGTTTGCCGATCATGAGCCTGCGGAGAAGCGCGGATTTGTCCATGCGGCGAGCGCGCCTTTTGCTGTGACCGAGGATATGATCGAACAGCTTGGCGGGGATGTGGCGCAGGTTGTGATCTGTCGGGTCAGCCCTGCGGCTCTGGCGCATGGTCAGGAGGGCATGGTCTTTGCCGATCATGAGGCTCTGGCGGCGATGCAACTTCTGGGGCCAGCGGCGCATGAGGAGGCGGCCGATGCACTTTTGCCTGCGGTGCAGCGGGTGCTTAAGCAGTCTTGGCGGCGTTGAGCCATGTGCGCAGCGCGGCCTCAAAGGCGCGGGGGCGCTCGGCGTGAAGCCAGTGTCCCGCCTCCGGGATTTTGGCAAAGCGGGCCTCGGGGAAGAGCGCCTTGATCTGGGGGCGGTGCTCGCGCGTGACGTAGTGCGAATTGGCCCCTGTGAGAAAGAGTGTGGGGCCAGTGAAGCGGGCGTCGATCTCGGGGAAACCGAGAATCTGAGGCATATTGGCCTCAAGCGCCGCTAGATTGAGCCGCCATTCCTGCGCTTTCACATCCAGAGACTGAGTGAAAAAGGCTGCGAGGGTCGGGTCTTTGACCAGCTCGAGCAGGGCCGTTTGGGCCTCGGCGCGGCTGTGGAGCGCGGCCAGATCAAGCGCGCGCATGGCGTTGATATATTGCTGCTGGGAGTGGGTATAGCTCACGGGGGCGATGTCGGCGACAGTGAGGCGGATGACGAGATCGGGGTGGCGTAGGGCGAGCACCATGGCCGCCTTGCCGCCCATCGAGTGGCCGAGCACATCGGCGCGCCCGCCCTGCGCCGCGATCACGTCGGCCAAGTCGTCGGCGAGAGCGTGATAGCTGTGATCATCTGAGTGCAGCGAGCTGCCATGGTTGCGCATATCGACGGCAATCACCTGACGCTCGTCAGACAGGCGCTTGGCGATAACGCCCCAGTTGCGGCCTGATCCGAAGAGGCCATGGGCGATCAGCAGCGGGGGCTTGGCGGTGGCGGTGCCATGGAAGATAGTGTGTAACATAGGTGCGTGATACGCTATTTTCCAGAGGAAGGAAAAGGCGCAAGTGAGACGGGGTGTGACGTGATCGAGCCGAGCCGTTTGAGCGAGATGGAGCGTGAGCTGCGCGGGCTGATGGCGGCGCATCTGGGCGTGGAGCGCGCCAGTTTGGCCGAGAGCTTGCGCGCCGTCGGGCGGGGGCTTCCTCTGCGGCACAGACGGGACGCTGCGCGGATCACCGAGGCGCTTGAGAAGGCCACGCATCCGAAGCTTTATGCGCAGCTCGACGCGGCGGCCATCATCAAGGCGCATGGCCGCTTGAAGGCTTATCTGGAACGGATCGACCGTGGCGAAGTGAGGCGCCGCCAGTGGATAAGGGGCGGCGCGGGGCTGGCGTTCAATCTGTTGATTGTGATCACGGCTGTGATTGTTGTGCTGCGGTTGCGCGGCTTTGTTTGAGGCTTGGACCTGCCAGACAGAAAAGCCCGCGTTTGAGAAACGCGGGCTTGTGTTGTTTTGAGAGGGGCGTGGCTCAGCGCGCGTAGGCGTCAGAAAAGCCTGCGCGGCGGGCTGTGGCAACAGCGGCCTTGAGTTGATTGGACGGGAACGGCCCTGCCATCACCAAGCGGTAGGATTTGCCGCCTTTTTTCAGGGTGCCGAAGCGGGCGGGCAGGCCTGCTGCAGTGATCTGCTGTGCGGCGCGCTTTGCGTTGTTTTCATTGGCAAACATTCCAACCTGAACGTAGCGGTTGCCCGTTGCTTTGGGTGTGGCTGCGGCGGCCTGTGTGCGCGGCGCGGCCGCTTTTGCGGGCTTGCTGCGCGAGGAGGCGGTCAGGCCCATGGCGGCGTTCTGATCGGCCATGCTTGTGTAGGGGTAGCGCAGATCGGGAAAGAGGGTGTTGACCACGCGGCCTGTGTCTTTGATGTAGAGCCTGCGCGGGATCGTGCGGGTCCAGATCAGATCGGACTGGCGAATGCCCTCGACGGTCATTTGGCCGCGGTTCGGATTGAGGCGGTCATCGTCCCACGCCTTGCGATAGCCTTTGGGAATTTTGGTGCCGACTGTTGAGCGCGTTTGCTCTGTATTGGCATGGCGCGGCATGACGCGGGCTTGGCCTGTATTTTTGATCTGGGCTGTCTGGCCACTTGTCTGTGCGGCGGGCTGTTGCTTGGCTTGCGCGCGGCCTAAGGGCGACTGTGATTGCGGGCCACAGCGCACATTTTTACCGGAGCCTGCATACTTGGCGCTGATGCCTGTGAAATTGGGGCAGCTTGTGGTGCGGGTCTTGCGCTGGGCGGATTGGGCTGCCGCGGCGGGGGCAAGAGGCGCGACTTTGGCTTTTTGCGCGACAGGCTGCACAGGCATCACAGGCTTTGGTGCTGGCTTTTGCGCAGGCTGAAAGAGGCGGGCTTGCTGAACGCGCTGGGGCGCGGGGCGTGTTGTCGGGGTTGCGTCAATCACGCGGGGCTGCGCGGCTTTGGCAACGCGCGGCGCAGGGGCCACGGGCTTGGCTTTGGCAGCCACTGGCTTGGGGGCCGCCACGGGCGCTGGCGCTGGCGCGACGGCGGCAGGCGCTTCGTTGTTTGTGATCTGCACCGGAGCCTCGGCGGTCTGGGCGGAGGCGATATTGGCCTCTGCGCCTGAGAAAGTCGGCTTGAGCCCGCAGAGGAGCTTGCGGGAGCGTGACACCCGCGGAATCCAGTTGACGCGGCCATCAATGCCTGCGCGCACAAAAGCGCAGCCGTCATTGTCGACAAATTGCTTGCCCTTGTAGGAGGCGGGCGGGTAATTCACCGGCCCGTCAACATCACGCAGCGCTTGGGCCTGTGCCGTTGAAAGGGGCGCTGTTGAAAGTGACAGTGACAGAAAAAACAGCGACAGAAAAAAGGCGCCAGGCGCGATAAAACGGTTCATACTCATACATTGTCCCCACAAGTCTGCGGGAAATATGCCTGATCACCCAAGACGTGTCTAGGAGCGAATACCGAAAATATGCGCTATTTTGTGCCGAACATCCTGTCACCCGCATCCCCTAGACCCGGGACGATATAGCCTTGGGCATTTAGGCATTCATCGAGCGAGGCTGTGATGATATGCACATCGGGGTGGGCTTCTTGCATACGGGCAACGCCTTCGGGGGCGGCGAGCAGGCAGAGAAAGCGGATACGGCGCGCGCCTGCGGCTTTGAGCAGATCAATCGCGGCGACAGAGGAGTTGCCTGTGGCGAGCATCGGATCGACCACGAGCACATCGCGGGCGGCGATATCTTCGGGCACTTTGAAATAATATTGAACGGGTTTGAGCGTGGCTTCGTCGCGGTAGAGGCCGACAAAGCCGACGCGGGCCGAGGGGATGAGGTGTAGCAGGCTGTCGAGCATCCCGTTGCCAGCGCGCAGGATCGAGACAAGCGCGAGCTTTTTACCGGCAAGATAGGGCGACTGCATGGCTTGCAGCGGGGTTTCAACCTCGCGCATTTCCAGCGGCAGATCGCGGGTGGCTTCATAGGCGAGGAGCTGGGCGATTTCGCCCAAGAGCTGGCGGAAGTGCGCGGAGGGCGTGGCTTTGTCGCGCATGAAGCTGAGTTTGTGCTGGACCAGCGGGTGATCAACGACTGTCAGGTTTTGGCTCATCTTTTGTCTCGCTTTCGGTTTGCGCCTGAGAGGAAGCTCGCCCCTGATCCGCGCTCATTTAGGCCAAGATGGGCCGCGATTGTGGCGGCGACATCTTTCATTTGGACCTGTCCTATCTCACCTTGACCCGCACCTGCAACCAGAACGGGCACGCGCTCGCGGGTATGGTCAGAGCCGTGCCATGTCGGGTCATTGCCGTGATCGGCGGTGAGAATGAGCAGATCGTCGGGTTTGAGCGCAGCGAGGATCTGCCCCAGCTCGCTGTCAAACCACTCCAGATGGCGGGCATAGCCCTTGGCGTCGCGCCGATGGCCGAACTCTGTATCAAACTCGACAAAATTGGCGAAGGTGAGCGCGCCGTCGAGGGCTGTCTGGAGGCGCGCTTGGAGGTCTTTCATCAGCTCTGTGTCGCGGCCCTTGGTGGCGGTGTCTATGCCACGGCCTGAGAAAATATCGCTGATCTTGCCGATGGCGTGGGTCTGGTGGCCTGCGCTTTGGGCCCAGTCAAGCAGGGTGGGCGCGGGGGTGGCGATGGCGTAGTCGCGGCGGTTTTTGGTGCGTGTATAGCTGCCGTTTGCGCCTGTGAAGGGGCGGGCGATGACGCGGCCGACTTTGAGGGCGTGCAGATGTGGCGCGAGGTCTGTGCAGAGCTTTAGCAGGCGTTCAAGGCCGAAGTGTTCTTCGTGCGCCGCGATCTGGAAGACGGAATCAGCGGAGGTGTAACAGATCGGCCAGCCAGTTTTGATGTGCGCGTCTGCGAGCGCCTCAATGATCGCGGTGCCTGAGGCGTGGCAATTGCCGAGGATTCCGTCTGTGGCGGCGAGGCGCTGCACCAGTGCTGTGATCTCGTCGGGAAAGGCGGGCTCTGTGTCGGGGAAATAGTGCCATGCCCAAGGGACGGGCACGCCCGCAAGCTCCCAATGGCCTGAGGGGGTGTCTTTGCCGAGGCTGGTTTCTGTGGCGGCCCCAAAGCGGCCTATGAGGGGCGCGCTGGGCGGTAGGGCGAGGCCAGAGGCGAGCGTGATCGCCTGCTTGAGGCCGAGGCTTTCCAGATGGGGCAGCGCGGGGGCGCAGGCCTCATAGATATGGCCCAGCGTGTTGGCGCCTGTGTCGGGCAAGGCCCCGTTGAAGAACCGGTCGGCATCTGGCGCGCCGCCGATGCCGGCGCTGTCGAGCACGACAAGAAAGGCGCGGCTCATGCCGTGACCCTTTCCAATACGAGCGGCTTTGCGGCGGGCGCTGCGCCGATCTGTGTGGCTTTGAGGACGTCTTCTGCAGCGCGCTGGGCGGCGTCTTCGCGGCTGGCGTGGACGCGGGCTATGGGCTGGCCTTTTTCGACGCGGGTGCCGAGCGGGAGCATATCCGAGAGGCCGACGGCGTAATCAATGCTATCGCTTTCGACCTGCCGCCCGCCGCCGAGAGCGACCACGGCAAGGCCGAGCGCCTCGCCGTCATAGGCGGCGATATGGCCCGCTTCGGGGGCTTTGACTTCGCGGATGATATTGGCTTCTGGCAGGTAGCGCGCCCAATTGTCGGCAAAGCCGAGCGGGCCGCCTTGGGCTGCGCACATCCGCGCGAAGGCTTCGGCGGCGCGGCCTGAGGCGATGGCATGGCTGATCTGGGCGGTGCCGTCCTCCAGCGTTGCTGCGAGGCCAGCATCACAGAGGAGCTGGCCGCCGAGGGCCGCAGTGATTTCGGCAAGGCGCGAGGGCGCGGGAGAGGTGAGCGCGCGCATGATTTCGCAAATTTCGAGCGCATTGCCGAGCGAGGCCACCAGCGGCTCGTTCATATCGGTGATCAGGGCGGATGTTTTGCAGCCTGCGGCATTGGCTGTGGAGACGAGAGACTGCGCCAGCGCACGGGCCTCTTCAGGGGTTTTCATAAAGGCACCCGAGCCGCATTTGACATCGAGCACCAGCGCTTCAAGCCCTGCGGCGAGCTTTTTCGAAAGGATCGACGCGGTGATCAGATCGAGGCTTTCGACCGTGCTTGTGACATCGCGGATGGCGTAGAGGCGCTTGTCGGCGGGGGCGAGATTGGGCGAGGCGGAGACAATGGCGAGGCCGTTGTCGCGCACAGAGCGTTGGAACTCTTCCATACTGAGCGCGGTTTTGAAGCCGGGGATGGCGTCGAGCTTGTCGAGTGTGCCGCCGGTATGGCCAAGGCCACGGCCCGAGACCATGGGCACAAACGCCCCGCAGGCGGCGAGCGCGGGGGCGAGCAGAAGCGAGACACAGTCCCCGACCCCGCCTGTGGAATGTTTGTCAACGATGGGGGCGGGCAGATCCCAGGCCGTCACATCGCCGCTGTCGCGCATGGCGAGGGTGAGCGCGACGGAATCTTCATGCGAGAGTTTGGAAAGCACCACGCCCATGGCGAAGGCCCCTGCTTGGGCATCAGACACGGAGCCATCGGCCAGCCCCTGAGCAAAGCCGCGAAGCGCCGCCGCGCCTATGGGCTGACCACGGCGCAGCGCAGCAAGCAGAGCACGGGTGTTGCTCATGCCTTGTCCATATGGGCGTTGGCAAAGGCACCGGGGAGCAGCTCGGCCAGCGTGTAGCTGGCTTCGCGGCCCTCTGTCGTGGCGAGGGTCACGCGGGTGTCGGCCTCGCCGAACTCCATCAGCTTCTGGCGGCAGCCGCCGCAGGGCGGCACGGGCGCAGGGCTGTCGGCGATCACATAGACCTCGGTGAGGCGTGTTTGCCCCGCCGCGACCATGGCCGCAATCGCCCCTGCCTCGGCACAGGTGCCTTCGGGGTAGGCGACATTTTCGACATTGCAGCCAGAGAAGACCTCGCCCGAAACGGCGCGAATGGCGGCCCCCACTTTGAAGTTGGAATAGGGGGCATAGGCATTGGCGCGCACGGCGCGGGCGGCATCAGCGAGGGACATTGTGTGTCTTTCCGTTTGTTTTACGGTATCTTGGGAGAGGCGGGTGTCAAAGTGCAAGAGGAGATTCGCAGCGCTTTGAAAACGGGTATGAAATTTGGCTTCACATTAATTAGTTTAATGTTAAACTACTTTTGAAAAGGCTTTGGGCCGAGGGAGATATTATGTCGGTTGATAAGAATGAAACAGTCCGCGAAGCGGCGCTGAACTATCATGAATTTCCGCGCCCCGGGAAGCTGGAAATCCGCCCGACCAAGCCGATGGCAAACGGGCGCGACCTTGCGCGCGCTTACTCGCCCGGCGTGGCCGAGGCCTGTCTTGAGATTGCCAAAAACCCTGCGGATGCAAGCCGTTATACGGCGCGGGGCAATCTTGTCGCGGTGGTGACAAACGGCACCGCTGTGCTTGGGCTTGGCAATATCGGCGCGCTGGCCTCCAAGCCTGTGATGGAGGGCAAGGCTGTTTTGTTCAAGAAATTCGCTGGGATTGATTGTTTTGATATCGAAGTGAACGAGACCGACCCTGTGAAGTTGGCCGAGATTGTCTGTGCGCTGGAGCCGACCTTCGGGGCGATCAACCTTGAGGACATCAAGGCGCCTGATTGCTTTATTGTCGAGAAAATCTGCCGTGAGCGGATGGGTATCCCTGTGTTTCATGACGATCAGCACGGCACAGCTATTGTTGTTGGGGCTGCGGCGACGAATGCTTTGCACGTGGTGGGCAAGAAATTTGAAGACATCAAGATTGTCAGCACCGGCGGCGGGGCGGCGGGGATTGCCTGCCTGAATCTGCTTTTGAAGCTCGGTGTGAAGCGTGAAAATGTCTGGCTCTGTGACATTCACGGCCTTGTTTATGAGGGCCGTGAGGAGGACATGAACCCGCAGAAGGCGGCGTTTGCGCAAAAGACAGACAAGCGCACGCTTGATGAGGTTGTTGACGGCGCGGATCTGTTTTTGGGCCTGTCGGGGCCGGGGGTTCTTAAGCCTGAGCACGTGAAGCGGATGAGCCAGCGGCCTGTGATCTTTGCTTTGGCGAACCCGACCCCCGAGATTATGCCTGACGAGGTGCGCGCTGTGGCGCCTGATGCGGTGATTGCGACGGGGCGGTCCGACTATCCCAACCAAGTCAACAATGTGCTGTGCTTTCCGTTTATCTTCCGTGGCGCGCTCGACGTGGGCGCGAGCGAGATCAATGATGCGATGCAGATCGGCTGTGTCGACGGGATCGCGGCGCTGGCGCGGGCGACCACAAGTGCCGAGGCGGCAGCGGCCTATAAGGGCGAGGCGCTGACCTTTGGCGCGGACTACCTGATCCCCAAGCCGTTTGATCCGCGTCTTTCGGCTGTTGTCAGCTCGGCTGTGGCGAAAGCGGCTATGGAAACGGGCGTAGCGACCAAGCCTCTGGCCGATCTGGAGGCCTATAAAGAGCGGCTCAATGCGTCGGTCTTTAAGTCGGCGCTGTTGATGCGGCCTGTGTTTGACGCGGCGAGCCATGCTTCGCGGCGGATTATCTTTGCCGAGGGCGAAGACGAGCGCGTGCTGCGCGCGGCGCAGGCGATTTTGGAAGAGACAACGGAGCGGCCCATTCTGATCGGGCGGCCAGAGGTGATCGAAGCGCGCTGCGAACGCTTTGGCATTACTGCAAAGGCGGGCACGGACTTTGAACTGATCAACCCCGAGAACGACCCGCGCTATCGCGACTTTTGGGGCAGCTATCACGAGATCATGGCGCGCAAGGGCGTGACGCCAGACTTGGCGCGCGCGATCATGCGCACCAACACAACAGCGATCGGCGCGATTGCGGTGCATCGCGGCGAGGCGGACAGCCTGCTGTGCGGGACATTTGGCGAGTTTCGCTGGCATCTCAATTATGTGCAGCAGGTTTTGGGCGGTAAGGGGCTGCGCCCGCACGGGGCGCTGTCGATGATGATCTTGGAAGACGGGCCGCTGTTTATTGCGGATACGCACGTGCATACGCTTCCAACGCCCGAGCAGATCGCCGAGGCGGCGATCGGGGCGGCGCGCCATGCCAAGCGCTTTGGCGTTGAGCCGAAAGTGGCGCTGTGCAGCCAGAGTCAGTTTGGCAACCAGCCGCATGGGTCGGGCGAGCGGATTCGCGCGGCGATTGAGATACTGGACGCCGCCCCACGGGACTTTCAGTATGAGGGCGAAATGAATGTCGATGCGGCGCTTGACCCTGAGCTGCGCGAGCGTTTGCTTCCATCTGGCAGGCTTGAGGGCGTGGCGAATGTGCTGATCTTTGGTCATGCCGATGCGGCCTCGGCGGCGCGCAATATTCTCAAGATGAAGGCGGGCGGTCTGGAAGTTGGCCCGATCCTGATGGGGATGGGCAACCGTGCCCATGTTGTCAGCCCGGGGATCACGGCGCGGGGCCTGCTCAATATGGCGGCGATTGCGGGGACGCCTGTGAAAAGCTACGGCTGAGTATTCAGGCGGGGCTTCGCAAGTTTGCAAATGAGGCAATATTGCCTGCAAAGATTAGGCTTAACCCACGTGTTTGCAAAAATTTGCAGGTGGAATTGCAAAATATTTGCGCCAAACTGCCGCGCCACGTGACTCCTTGCTTGCCTAGAGGTCGGGCGGGCCTTTACCTCTTTTGTCAAAGTGGAGGAGAACACTATGGGTAAGACTGCGGGCTATAAAGCGCTTTATGAGGGCTGGAAGGCCGACCCCGAAGCCTTCTGGATGACGGCGGCTGAGGCGATTGACTGGGACGTGGCGCCCTCAAAGGCGCTGTTTGACAAGGGCGATAACCTCTATGAGTGGTTTGCCGACGCCAAGTGCAACACCTGCTACAACGCGGTGGACCGCCATGTGGAGGCCGGGCGCGGCGAGCAGACGGCCATTATTTATGACAGCCCGATCACCCAGACCAAGCGCGAGATTTCCTATGTCGAGCTGCGCAACCGCGTCGCGACACTGGCGGGCGCACTGCGCGCCAAGGGGATCGAGAAGGGCGACCGCGTCATTATCTATATGCCGATGGTGCCTGAAGCGCTGGAGGCGATGCTTGCCTGCGCGCGGCTGGGCGCGGTGCACTCTGTGGTGTTTGGCGGCTTTGCGGCGAGCGAGCTTGCCGTGCGGATTGATGACGCCAAGCCCAAGGCCATTATCGCGGCCTCCTGTGGCCTCGAGCCGGGGCGCGTTGTGCATTATAAGCCGCTTCTGGACGGGGCCATCGACATGGCCGAGCATAAGCCTGAGTTCACCGTTATTTTTCAGCGCGAACAAGAGGTTGCAGAGCTGAAAGAGGGGCGTGACTTTAACTGGCACGGGTTTCAATATGGCGTTGAGCCTGCCGAATGTGTGCCTGTGGAGGGCAACCACCCAGCTTATATCTTGTATACCTCGGGCACGACGGGCGCGCCCAAGGGCGTGATCCGCCACACGGCGGGCCATATGGTTGCGCTCAACTGGAGTATGAAGAATATTTACAACGTCGACCCTGGCGATGTCTTTTGGGCGGCGTCGGATGTGGGCTGGGTTGTGGGGCATAGTTATATTGCTTATGCGCCGCTCATACACGGCAACACGACGATTGTCTTTGAGGGCAAGCCCGTGGGCACGCCTGATGCGGGGACATTCTGGCGGGTTATTTCCGAGCATAAGGTAAAGAGCTTTTTCACGGCTCCCACGGCCTTCCGCGCTGTGAAACGCGTCGATCCGCAGGGCGAGTTTGTCGCGAAATACGACCTGAGCTGTCTGAAGACGGTTTATCTTGCGGGCGAGCGGGCCGACCCTGATACGATTGTCTGGGCGCAGGACCAGCTTAAGGTGCCTGTGATTGACCATTGGTGGCAGACCGAGACGGGCTGGGCCATTGCGGCGAACCCTGTTGGCGTTGAAATGTTGCCTGTGAAGCTTGGCTCTCCGTCTGTGCCGATGCCGGGGTATGATGTGCATATTCTGGATGAGGCGGGGCATGAGATGCCTGCAGGCGAGTTGGGCGCGATTGCCGTCAAGCTGCCGCTGCCGCCCGGAACGCTGCCCAACCTGTGGAACGCCGAGGCGCGCTTTCAGAAAAGCTATCTCAACACCTTCCCTGGCTATTACGAGACGGGTGATGCGGGGATGATTGATGAGGATGGCTATCTTTATATCATGGCGCGGACCGATGATGTGATCAATGTGGCGGGCCACCGTTTGAGCACGGGGGGCATGGAAGAAGTTCTTGCGTCGCACCCTGATGTGGCGGAATGCGCTGTGATCGGGGTGAGCGACGAGCTGAAGGGGCAGTTGCCTGTCGGGTTTGTCTGTCTCTCCAATGGGGTGAACCGTCCGCATGAGGAGATCGTCAAGGAATGTGTGACGCTGGTGCGCGAGAAGATCGGGCCTGTGGCGGCGTTCAAGCTGGCTTGTGTTGTCGAGCGTTTGCCAAAGACACGAAGCGGCAAGATTTTGCGGGGCACGATGGTGTCGATTGCTGATGGCAAAGAGTTCAAGATGCCGGCGACGATTGATGACCCCGTGATTTTGGACGAGATCAAGGTTGCGCTGCAAGGGATTGGCTTTGCGAAGTAGGCATCGGATTTGAGCTTGAACGAGGCCCGTCCTTTGAGGCGGGCCTTTTCTTTTGGGGCGGTGTCGGTAAGCTCTCTTGCAACAGGGTTGGGAGGCTTTGATGACAACGTCACGGATTGCAGGATTTCACAATTTGAGCCGCGCGGAGAGGCTTGAAAAGCTTGTCGCGCTTGGGCTTTTGAGCGGACGTGAGGCCGCTGAGCTTGCGCTTGAGGCGGGGCCGCTCGCGGAGCTGGCCGAGAACCTTTCGGAGAATGTGATCGGGGCTGTGGCTGTGCCGCTGGGTGTGGCGACGAACCTGACGGTGGATGGCGCGGATGTGCTTGTCGCGATGGCGACGGAGGAAAGCTCTGTTGTTGCGGCGGTGAGCAATGGCGCGCGGGCGTGCCGCGACACGGGCGGTGTGGTCACCGAGGCCGATGACCCCTGCATGATTGCGCAGGTGCAGATCACGGGGCTGGCGGACTTGGCGACGGCGAAGGCTGTTGTTGAAGGCCACGCGGACGAGATCGGTAAGCTCTGTGATGCGTGCGATCCGATGTTTGTGAAGCTTGGTGGGGGGTTTCGCGCGCTTGAGGTGCGCATTTGTGGCCCGTTTCTTGTTGTGCATCTGATTGTCGATGTGCGCGATGCGATGGGGGCGAATGCGGTGAACACCATGGCCGAGGCGCTGGCGCCCAAGCTGGAGGGCTGGACGGGCGGCAAAGTGGGCCTGCGCATTTTGAGCAATCTGGCCGACCGCCGGCTTGTGCGCGCGAGGGCTGTGTGGCGGGCCGACGTGATTGGCGCGGAGATGGTCCGCGGGATTGTCTCGGCCTATGAATTTGCGGCGCATGACCCTTACCGCGCGGCGACGCACAACAAGGGCATTATGAACGGGATTTCGGCTGTGGCGCTGGCGACGGGCAATGACACCCGCGCGCTGGAGGCGGGGGCGCACGCCTTTGCGGCAACCAAGGGCAAGGCGGGCGGCTATGGGCCTTTGAGCCGCTATGGTGTGACCGAGGCGGGCGACCTCTGGGGCGAGATCGAGCTGCCTATGGCTGTCGGCATTGTCGGCGGGGCGACGCGCGCCCACCCGACGGCGCAAAAAGCGCTCAAGATCATGGCGATCACGCAGGGGGGGCGGCTGGCGCGGGTTATGGCGTCTGTCGGGCTGATCCAGAACTTTTCGGCGCTGCGCGCTTTGGCGGGTGAGGGAATCCAGCGCGGGCATATGGGGCTTCATGCGCGCAATCTGGCGATTGTGGCAGGGGCCAAGGGCGCGGATATCGAGCGGATTGCCAAGCTGATGATCGAGCGGATGGAGATTCGCGAGGATGTGGCACGGGCGCTTTTGCAAGACAGCTGAGCGTCTGTGGCGGGCCGGCCCTTCGGGGAGGATATTTGGCGCAAAAAGAAAGAGCGGGCGGACAAAGCGAAAGGCGGCTCTGCTGTTGCAATAGGGCGCGGGGCGGCCTAGGCTTGATTTTATGAAACACGTTCCAAAAGAAACCACGGATGATGCGCTTATTCAGGAATTTCTGAACAAGGGCGGCGAAGTGAAGGTGGGCAAGACCAAGCCTGCGAACCCCGAGCTTGGCCTGAGCAACAACCAGTGGAACAACAAGCTGACCCGTGAGGAAAAAGCGGCGCGCGACAAGAAAGCGTAAGCGGCCCAGCGGCGGCGTGCGGGCGGCCTTCGGGGCGGGCGCGGCTCGATGATGTGTTGATTTAGACGAATTGCTCGCGGATCAGGCGCTCTTCGAGGCCGTGCTCTGGATCAAACAGAATGTGGTGGGTGATGTCGGGCTGGGAGCGGATCTGGACCTGCGCGACATTGAGAAACGAGTTGCTGTCGGCGTCGGCCATGACGGGGCGCTTTTCAGGCTCTGTGACTTCTATTGTGACCATGGCGGTCTTGGGCAGCAGCGCGCCGCGCCAGCGGCGGGGGCGAAACGGCGCGATGGCTGTGAGGGCGAGCACATCCGAACCGATCGGCAGGATCGGGCCATGGGCGGAGTAGTTGTAGGCTGTGGAGCCTGCGGGCGTGGCGACGAGCGCGCCGTCACAGACGAGCTCTTCCATGCGCAGGCGGCCATCCACGGTGATTTTCAGCTTTGCGGCTTGTGGGCCCATTCGCAGCACGGAGACTTCGTTGATCGCCAGTGCTTCGTGCACTGTTCCGTCTGTGCAGGTGGCGCGCATGGCGAGCGGGTTGATTGTAGTTTCTTCGGCGGCTTCAAGGCGCGCCATCAGCTCGGCTTCGTTATATTCATTCATCAAAAAGCCGACGGTGCCACGGTTCATCCCGTAGACGGGGGCGGGGAGCGCTTGTGTTCTGTGCAGGGTCTGGAGCATGAAGCCGTCGCCGCCGAGCGCCACTATGATATCGGCGTCGGCCTCGGGCGTCTCACCATAGCGGCTGATCAGGGCGGCGCGCGCCGTTTGGGCCAAGGGCGCCTCTGAGGCGGTGAAGGCAATTTTCAGGGCCATAATGGGCGCGTCCTCGTTTCCTATAGGCGGCAAGATTAGCCTATAAAAACGGCTTGTCCACCGCAGGGGGCCGCTTTTGGCGCGCTGGTGTTGGGATTGGTCGCAATTGGTGTTCCTTTTCGCAAAAGTTTCCAATAGGAAACGCTGGAATCGGAAGTCATTTCATAAGGAAGCACCATGTCTGATAAAGGTTTCTTCACCGAGGCGCTGGCCTCGCGCGACCCTGAGCTTTGGGGCGCAGTCGAAAGCGAACTGGGCCGCCAGCGCGACGAGATCGAGCTGATCGCGTCCGAGAATATTGTCTCGGCTGCCGTGATGGAAGCGCAGGGCACTGTTCTGACCAACAAATACGCCGAAGGCTATCCGGGCCGTCGCTATTATGGCGGCTGTCAGTATGTGGATGTGGCCGAAGAGCTTGCCATCGAGCGCGCTTGCAAGCTCTTTGACTGTGGCTTTGCCAACGTTCAGCCGAACTCGGGCTCGCAGGCCAACCAAGGTGTTTTCACGGCGCTGTTGCAGCCTGGTGATACGATTTTGGGCATGGACCTTGCCTCGGGCGGCCACCTGACACACGGTGCCAAGCCGAACCAGTCGGGCAAGTGGTTTAACGCTGTTCACTATGGTGTGCGCGAGAGTGACAATCTGATTGATTATGATCAGGTTGCGGCGCTGGCGAAAGAGCATCAGCCCAAGCTGATCATTGCGGGCGGTTCGGCTGTGCCACGGGTCATCGACTTTGCCCGCTTTCGCGAGATTGCCGATTCTGTGGGCGCATATCTTCATGTGGACATGGCGCATTTTGCGGGCCTTGTGGCGGCAGGCGAGCATCCGTCGCCTTTCCCTCATGCCCATGTTGCGACAACCACCACGCATAAAACCCTGCGTGGCCCGCGCGGCGGCATGATCCTGACCAATGACGAGGCTTTGGCCAAGAAGTTCAATTCGGCGATCTTCCCTGGCATTCAGGGCGGCCCGCTGATGCACGTGATTGCAGCCAAGGCTGTGGCCTTTGGCGAAGCGCTGCGCCCCGAATTTAAAGACTACATGAAGCAGGTGCGCGCCAATGCGGTGGCTCTGTCAGACCAGCTGATCAAAGGCGGGTTGGATATTGTCACGGGGGGCACCGACACCCATGTGATGCTTGTGGATCTGCGGCCCAAGAAAGTCACCGGCAATATCACCGACGCCGCTCTTGGGCGTGCGCATATCACCACAAACAAGAACGGGATCCCGTTTGACCCGGAAAAGCCGATGGTGACATCGGGGATCCGTCTTGGCACGCCTGCGGGCACGACACGCGGCTTTAAGGAAGCCGAGTTCCGCCAGATTGCCGATTGGATCGTCGAAGTGGTCGACGGGCTGGCCGCCAACGGGCCAGAGGGTAACGAGGCTGTGGAAGCCAAAGTGCGCGGCGAAGTGGCCGAGATGCTCAAGGGTTTCCCGCTGTATCCGAACCTTTGAGATTGCGCATGGTGGGTTAGCACCCACCCTACGGATTGGCCCCTCGCGGAAACGCGGGGGGCTTTTCTTTTGGCTTGAAAGCGGCGTTGCGGCGCTGTTTTGTGACGCAAAGGGCAAATTCAATCTGCGGCGTTTGGAGCAGGATGTGGGCAAGCAAGGGAGCAAATGATGCAGAACGGTTTTTCAGACGGGGTGATGGAGCAGGTGCGCGGGCGGTTTGCGCATGTGGACAGCTGTCCTTTTGAGGGGCGTCGGGTCTTCTTTGAGAACGCGGGGGGGGCATTGACGCTTAACTCTGTGGTTGAGACCAGCGCGAAGTTTGCCGCTATTCCTGACAACCAAGGCCGCGCCAACGGGGCGAGCCGTGCGCTTGTCGAGATTATTGACCGCGCCAAGGCGGATATGGCCTTGATGATGAATGCGCCTGAGGGCGGGCAGTTTTTTGTGGGCGAGAGCGGCACGGAGCTTTTGTTTCGTCTCATTATGAACGCTTGTCTGGCGCGTAAGGGGCAGGGGCAGGTTCTGAGCTCGTCTCTGGAGCATCCGGCGAGCCGCTCGGCGGCGGCGCGCTGGGCGGGAGAGGCAGAGCTGCATCATGTTGTGATCGCCCATGACGACGGGCGCGGCACGATTGAAGCGGCCGCTTACGCCGAGGCTGTGACGGAGGACACGGTTGTGGCGACGATAGTGCACACCTCGCCTGTGACGGGAATGGGGGTGGATGTGGGCGCTGTGAGCCGCGCCATTCGGGCCAAGGCGCCCGACTGTCTGATCATTGTGGATGGGATCCAGCACGCGGCGCATGGTGCGATTGATCTGGCGGCTTATGATGTTGATGGCTATGTGATCAGCCCTTACAAGATGTTTTCCCGTCATGGCTTCGGGCTTGCTTGGATGTCGGAGGCGCTGGAAAGTGTGGCGCATAATGCGCTCGATGGCGGGCCGGCGCTCAACTGGGAGATGGGCACGCGCGACACGGGGGCTTATGCGACTTTGAGCGATGTTTGCGGGTATCTGGAGTGGCTTGGGGGGGAAGTCTCGGGCGAAAGTGACCGCCGCGCGCGGATCATTGCGGCGGGGGAGGCGATCCATGCGCAGGAAAAAGCGCTCACGGATGCGATGATTGACGGGGTTGGCAACCTTGCGGGGCTGCGCGAAATGGAGCGTGTGACGATCCTTGGCGGGGCGGACAACGACGCGCGCGAGGGGCTTGTTTCGCTTGTGGTCGAGGGCGTGCCGTCTGTTGAGGTTGTCGAGCGGTTGAATGCGGCGGGGATCCGCACGCATTTGCGCAAGGCGGATCATTACTCGGGCAATATTCTGACGCCGCTTGGGCTTGAGGGCTGTGTGCGGGTGTCTTTGTGTCACTATAATTCGCGACAGGATGTGAGCCAGTTTCTGGCGGTGATGAAAGAGATTGCGGAGTAAGGGCTTTCTTTTCGAATTTTGCTTCGCAAATCCGACCGTCTTGGGGGAGTGAGCTGGGGGGCAGCGCCCAAGGCCGCAGTTAAGCTGGGGGGCTGGCCCCCCAGACCGCAACCTAGCTGGGGGGCCAGCCCCCCAGACCCCCCGGGATATTTCTGGAAAGAGGAAGACGGGGCGGCGTTTGACGCCACGGTAGGGCTGTGTTGTTTTGACCTTTTGCGAGGGATCTGACGTAATAAGACAAAAGTGATGTGCGCAAGGAGACGGATATGCAACTGACGGTGGATGGAACGACGCATGATCTCGATGTTGAGGGCGAGATGCCGCTTCTTTGGGTTTTGCGCGATGCGCTCAACATAAAGGGTGTGAAATACGGCTGTGGTATTGCGGCCTGTGGCGCTTGCACTGTGCATATTGATGGGGAAGCCGTACGCTCTTGTCAGGTGGCTGCTGAGGATGTTTGGGGCGAAGTGACGACGATCAACGGGCTGGGTCGCCCTGAGGCGATGCACGCGGTGCAGGCGGCTTGGGCGGCGCATCAGGTGGCGCAATGTGGCTATTGTCAGGGCGGGCAGATGATGCAGGCGGCGGCTTTGCTGGCCGAGGTCGCGGCGCCGAGTGATGGCGAGATCGATGCGGCGATGCGCGGGAACCTCTGTCGCTGTGGCACCTATCCACGGATCAGGGCGGCTGTGAAGACAGCGGCCAAGACGCTGGCGGAGGGCTGAGATATGGGCAAGGTCAAAACGATTGCGCGGCGCTCTTTTCTCATCGGGTCTGCGGCGCTTGCTGGCGGTGTGGCGTTTGGGGTCTGGCGCGCCAAAACGCCTTACGCAAACCCGCTTCTTGACGGGCTGGGCGCGGGGGAGGCGGCGCTGACGCCCTATGTGAAGATTGACGGCAATGGTGTGACGCTGATCACCCCGCGCGCGGACAAGGGGCAGGGCGCCTATCATGTGCAGGCGGCTTTGATTGCCGAGGAGCTGGATGTGGCGCTGGAGGCTGTGGCGATCGACCCGGGCCCACCGGATCGGGCCTATTGGAATACGGCCCTTGCGCCTGAGGCCGCCGAGTTCAGCGCGCCTGAAGACGGCTTTATGCGCGAGGCTTTGACGGGTGTTCTCGGCTCTGTGATGAAATTTGCAGGGGTGCAGATTACCGGCGGGTCAACCACTGTGCCGGACGGATTTGTGAAGCTGCGCGCGGCGGGGGCGAGTGCGCGGGAGACGCTGAAGCTTGCGGCGGCGGCGCAACTCGGTGTGGCTGTGGGCGATTTGCGCACCGAGGCGGGGCAAGTGATTGCGCCCGATGGGCGCAGGATCCGCTATGAAGCGCTGGCCGAGGCTGTTGCAGGCATGGAGCCTGTGCAGGATGTGGCGCTGCGCGATCCGAGTGCGTGGCGGTATCTTGGCAAGCCGATGCAGCGGGTGGATATGCTTGCCAAGTCCACAGGCACGCAGGCCTACGGGATCGACTTTGAGATCGAGGGTATGGTCCATGCGGCTGTGACGCTTGCACCTGCGCAGGGCGGTGGGCTTGTGGGCTATGATGCAACTGCGGCACTTGCGATGCGCGGGGTGCTCGGGGTTTATCCTGTGAGCGGCGGTGTGGCTGTTGTGGCAGACAACACGTGGCGGGCGTTTCAGGCGGCGGAGGCCATTGAGGCCGAATGGAGTGCGCCCGAGATGCCACAAAGCATGGCCGACCATTGGGCGGCGCTTGAGGCCGCATTTGTGCCCAGCCAGCAAGACAGCCGTGTGCGCGACGACGGCGATGTGGAGGCGGCTCTGGAGGAGGGCGTGGCTGTGAGTGCGGCGTATCGCGCACCCTATTTGGCGCACGCACCGCTTGAGCCTGTGAACGCGACTGTTCTGGTGGGCGAGGGGCGTGTGGATGTCTGGACGGGGACGCAGATCCCCCGATTTTTGCAGGCCTCTGTGGCCAAGATTGCCGGGGTTGAGGCGGAGGCCGTTCATGTGCACGTCTTGATGATGGGAGGCAGTTTTGGCCACCGTCTTGAGGATGATGTTGTGCGGCAGGCGGCAGAAGTCGCTGTAAAGATGCGCGGCGTGCCTGTGAAACTTACGTATAGCCGAGAGACCGATATGGCGCATGACTATACCCGCCAGATTGCGGCGGCAAAGATGCGCGGCACGGTGAAGGACGGGCGCGTGGAGGCGTATGACCTTGCGATTGCCATGCCCAGCGTGATTGTGAGCCAGATGGGGCGGCAGGGGCTGAGTGTTCCCGGGCCGGACAGCCAGATTGTGGCCGGGGCGTTTGAGCAGCCCTTTGCGATCCCGCATCATCGGGTCACGGGGTATCGCGCCGCGCCGCTGGCGCCGATCAGTTCGTGGCGCTCTGTGGGGGCTTCAACCAACGGGTTTTTCTATAACCTCGGACTGGATGAGCTGATCGAGGCAGCGGGGGCTGACCCGCTGGAAGAGCGGCTGCGGCTTGCGCGCGACCCGTTGGCGCAGAAAGTGCTTGAGGCCGTTGGCGAGATGTCGGGCTGGAGCGGGGCCAGTCTGGGGCCGCGGCGGGGGCGGGGCATTGCGATGACGCGCTCTTTCGGGGTGCATTGTGCTGAAGTGGTGGACGTAACGGATACGGACGCGGGGCTCAGGATCGACAAGGTCTATGTGGCGGCTGAAGTTGGCCGTGTGCTGGACCCTGTGAGTTTTGAAAATCAGGTGCAAGGCGGCGTTGTCTGGGCGCTGGGCCATGCGATGAATTGCGAGATCACCTATGAGGGCGGGGTGGCCGAGCAGCTCAATTTTGACAGCTTTGAGGGGATGCGGATCAGCCAATGTCCCGAGATTGTGGTGCGTGGGCTGGAGAACGGCGCGGCCGTAAGGGGCGTGGGCGAGCCGCCTGTGCCGCCTGCGGCCCCTGCGCTGGCGGGCGCGATTTATGCGGCGACGGGTGTGCGGCTGAGGGAGATGCCGTTTTCCAAGTTTGTGGCGTTTGCGGGCTAGGGATCGAATTTCGCTTGTGCGAAATCCGACCCACAGCGAGGGGCAAGATGGGGACAGACCCCAGACCGCAACCTAGCTGGGGGGCCAGCCCCCCAGACCCCCCGGGATATTTTTGGAAAGAAAAAGGCGAGCAGGGGCTATGGGTTGGGAGGTGTTTGGCTGTTCTTGAGAGGGTTGCATGGGTTGTAACCTTGCCGAGGGCGTGGCAGAGCGAAGGCGAAAAATGGAGCAGGCAGGACAGGCGCTATGAGCATTGAGGCAACGGGCGATTTGCGCGGGGATTTTCTGGAGGCGATGAGCCGTTCTGCGAATTCTGTGTATATCGTGACGACGGATGGTGTTGCGGGGTGCGGTGGCGCCACAGTGACGGCGTTTTCCAGCGTGTCTGCGGATGTGGCGGAGCCACGCTTGCTCATTTGTTTGCATCATGAGAGCAGCACTGCGCAGCTGATCCGCGCCAATGGTGTGTTTTGCGTCAATGTTTTGAGTGCGGCCCATGAGAGCCTGTCGGAGCGTTTTGCAGGGCGCAGCGGGCAGGGCGAGGACCGCTTTGCCGAAGGGCGTTGGGCGCGGTCTCGCAATGGTGTTTTGCGGCTTGAAGACGGGCTGGCGAGCTATGATTGCCGCTTGAGCGAGCAGAGCCTTGTGGGCACGCATCATGTTTTGTTCGGGGCTGTACAGCAGGTGATTTTGGGGCCGGATGCAACGCCGCTTTTGCACACCCGTCGCGGCTATGGGGCGGTGGCGGAGGGGCGCTAGGGCCCCGTTCTTGCCTCCGCCCCCGCCCCGCTTGACCGCGTGGTGAGGCCCGCGACCCTATGTGCCGATTATGATCTCGGCGAGGGCCATGAAGAGCGGGATGCTCAGTATGGCGACCGGCGTTCCGAGGCCTGTTGAGGTTCCGACATAGGCCGAAGCGTTGGCCTCGGGCAGGGAGGCGCGCAGGGTGGGCGGCCCCGAGATGTCAGAGCTGGAGGCGGCCATAACCGCGAGCAGAACAACCCCGCCTGCGGAGAAGCCTGTCAGCGCGTGGGCGGCGAGACCGACGCCAAAGCCGAGCAGGCCATGGAGGAGCGGGGCGGTCAGCCCGTAGAGGATATAGGCGTGGGCGACGCGCCTTAACTCGGAGAGGCGCGCCCAAGCCTCCATGCCCATGATCAGCATGAGGATCGACAGCAGGCCCCGAAAGAGCGGTTCATAAAAGCTAGTGTAAACGCTGTCGGGCTGGGCAAACGTGCCAATGGCGAGGCCGACGAGAAGGGCCGAGATGGCGGGGCTGCGAAACGTATCGAGCGCTATGGCTTTGACCATGCCCTGTGCAGCATCGCTCCGGGGGGCAAGGCTCGGGCCCCTGCCGCCGCCACCGAGGGCCAGGGTGCCGCCGCTGGCGGTTGTGCTATTGGCTGTGCTGGCGGCTCTGCGCGCCAGAGAGAGCTTGGCCAGCACAATCGCCGTGACAAGAGCGGCGATGTCCATGAAGGGGTAGAGCGCACCGATGAAGCCTTCATAGTAGATCCCGCTGTCATCAAGCACGGTCATACCTGCGGCGAGTGTGGAGGCGGAGACGGCGCCGAACAGCCCTGCTGTGGCGAGAGCATCAACCTCTGACACGCCGCGCCATTTGGCGAGGGTGAGCGTTCCGAGCAAGACAATAGCCACACCGACAGCGGCAGCGCCGAGGGCGGGTATGAGAAGCTCTGTCAGATTGGCGTCGCGCACCGACATACCCGCGCCGAGACCGACCTTGAGCAACAAGAGGATCACGATAAATTTGTAAACCGGCTCGGGGATTGCAAAGCGGCTGCCCAGCGCGGCGAGGAGCATACCGCCGATGAGAAAGGCGAGTGTGGGCTTTTGCAGCTGATCTGCGAGGGTGCTTGCGATGGTGAGAAGGCTGTCCATTTGGTGTCCCTTTTTTTGACTGCCTGTGTGATAGCGGGGCCAATTTGCTAATAAAAATATATCTTTTATCAGAATTTGATATATTTAGTAAAAGAATGAGCCAGTTGAACTATCATCATTTGCGCTATTTTCGCGAGGTTGCGCGCGAGGGGCATTTGGGGCGTGCGGCTGCGCGGCTCAACCTGTCGCAACCGGCGTTGTCGATCCAGATCAAGCAGCTTGAGGAGCGGCTGGGTCATGCGCTGTTTGAGCGGATCGGGCGGGGGCTTGTGCTGACCGAGGTGGGGCGGATTGCGCTCGATCATGCCGAGCAGATATTCGGGGCGGGGGAGGAGCTTGTCGCGCGTCTGGCGCAGCGATCACAGGCCAGCCTGCCGCTGCGGGTTGGGGCGCTCTCGACCTTGTCGCGCAATTTCCAGCTTCAGTTCTTGCGCCCGCTTCTGGAGAAGGGGCAGTGGGGCATTGACCTTAAATCCGGCAATATGAGCGGCCTGTTGAGCGAGCTTGAGGCGCTCTCTCTGGATGTGGTGTTGAGCACGGAGGTGCCCAAGAATGAGGGCGCTGCCCTCTTTGCAAGCCAGCGTATTGCGCAACAGCCTGTGGGGCTACACGGGGTGGCCAAGCGGCTTGGCCATCAGAGCCTGAAAGCGCTGTTGCGCTGTGAGCCGTTGATTTTGCCGCAGGAGAAGACCATCCGCACGGGTTTTGAGGGGCTTGTGGCGCGGCTGGAGATCGAGCCGCGCATCGCGGCTTATGTGGATGATATGGCGATGGTGCGTCTGCTTGCGCGCGAAGGCGTTGGTGTGGCGGTCGCCCCTGCTGTTGTGCTGGCAGACGAGATTGCGGCTGGCACTGTCACCACGGCGCCCTACGAGCTTGGAATTGTCGAGACCTTCTATGCGGTCAGCACGCCTCGCAAATTTGCCCACCCTGCCCTCGCCGGGCTGTTGCGCGAGCATGGGGAGGGCATCACGGGGTAGCGCGGCTTAGAGCGGGCCGTCTTCCAGATGAAGCTTCATCTCGATCAGAACCTGCTGCAAGGCGGTTGTTTCTTTGAGCAGGCGTTTGGCCTCGTTGACCGTGATCACCCCGTCTTGAATGGATTGCTGGTATTCGGCCATGAGCATGGCAAAGCGCTGGCTGAGCGCGATGACATCGGCGTTGATGCCGCCTTTGTCTTCAGTGTTGCGGCGGCGATCGTCGTAGGAGAGGGTGATTCCCTTGAGATCGGCCAAGGCCGAGGTGACGTGAGGAAAGCTTGCGGCCTCTTCAAGAGCGGCCACGGCGTCAATCGGCATGAAGCGGTCTGCGTGTTCGTCATTGTCTGAATAATAACGGCCCAAAGTGGCCTTGGACTTGCCTGTCAGGGTGCAGGCGGGCTCTATGCCGACATCTTTTACCAGAGCTTCTGTGTGCTTTTTTAAGTAGCTGCCAACGCCTGTCATTAACTCTTTCCCAACTTTTCCCCTGTAGACCAATCATAGGGGAATTGAACAATGGGTTTCCCATTAAACGGTTTGTTGGTAAATGTCATGGTGTATTAACCTGCGGTTTTCAGGTGTTAGTGAGTGGGCGACGTATGGTATAGTCGCCAAGCGTAGGGGCTTTGCGCAAGACTTGTATGCGTCTTGCTGAAGCCCTCGGGGTCGCGTGGTGCGTGTATGCTCCATCCCCAGTGGCCTGTCTGCACGGATAAGCCGCGCGGCCCCAGCACGTAACGAGTGCGCCCTGTTGTCTGTTTGCTCAGACAGCAGGGTTTTTTATGGGCCGTCCTAAAGCGGGGAGAGGGCTTGTTTTTCGCGCCAATCGGCTTGAAAAGCTGTGGTTTGGAGCTAAAACACCTCATGGCTAAGCTTTATTTCAATTACTCGACCATGAATGCAGGAAAATCTGCTGTGCTGTTGCAGGCGGCGCATAACTATCGCGAGCGCGGGATGGTGCCTTATCTTATGCTGGCGGCGTTTGACGAGCGTGCGGGCAAGGGGCGGATCGCAAGCCGAATCGGAATCGGCGCGGATGCGGATACGTTTTCTCAGGGCGATGATCTCTATGGGAAGATCAAATCACGTCTGGAACAAGGGCCTGTGGCCTGTGTGTTTATTGATGAAGCGCATTTTATGGAGAAAAAGCAGGTCTGGCAGCTGGCGCGGGCGGTGGATGACCTTCACATTCCTGTGATGTGCTATGGGCTGCGGGTTGATTTTCGGGGTGAGCTTTTCCCGAGTTCGGCGGCCCTGCTGGCTTGGGCCGACGAGATGCGCGAAGTGCGCACGATCTGTCATTGCGGGCGCAAGGCCACCATGGTTGTGCGCAACGGGCCAGACGGCACGCCGCTGATGGACGGGGCACAGATTCTGGTGGGCGGCAACGAGACTTATGTGAGCCTTTGCCGTCGCCATTGGCGCGAGGCCGTGGGCGACGTCTAGAGGCCAGCCGCCAGACCGCAGGACAGCGGGGGGCCAGCCCCCCGGACCACAGGCTAAGCCGGGGGGCCAGCCCCCCGGACCACAGGCTAAGCCGGGGGGCCAGCCCCCCGGACCCCCCGGGATATTTATAGAAAGAAAAAGGGTTAAAGGCGTTCGAGCAGGACCGAGCCAACCGAGTAGCCCGCGCCGAAGGAGCAGATCACGCCGATGTCGCCGCGCGCGAGGCCTGACTGGTGCTTTGAGAAGGCGATGATGCTGCCTGCGGAAGAGGTATTGGCATAGTCTTGCAGGATATTGGGCTGTTCTTCAGGCTCTGGCACGCGGCCAAGGACCTTGCGGCCGACAAAATCGTTCATGCTCTTGTTGGCCTGATGCAGCCACATCCGCTTGAGCGCCGCTGGGGTGATGTTTTCGGCGTCCAGATGGGCGAGGATATGGTCTGAGACCATGGGCACGACTTCTTTGAAAACCTTGCGCCCCTCTTGCATGAACTGCATATCACGGCGGTCCTCAAGGTCCTGCTCTGAGGTGCGGGTGCGGCGCAAAAAGCCGTTGTTGTTGCGGATATTGTTGGAAAACTCGGTGGCGCAGCGTGTGGAGCGGATTTTGAAGAGCGGCTTCGCGGCTTCGGCTTCGCGCTCGATCAGGGTGGCTGTGCAGACATCGCCAAAGATGAAGTGGCAGTCGCGGTCGCGCCATTCGAGATGCCCCGAGCAGATCTCGGGATTGACCACGAGGGCTTTCTTGGCAGAGCCTGCGCGGATCATATCAGACGCCGCTTGAATGCCGAAAGTGGCCGAGGAGCAGGCGACATTCATATCAAAGGCAAAGCCGCCTGCGCCGAGGAGCTTCTGGATTTCGACAGCTATGGCAGGGTAGGCGCGCTCGTGATTGGAGGCGGCGCAGATGACAAGATCAACTTCGCTGGCCGCGACGCCCGCTTGGGCGAGGGCTTTTTGGCAGGCTTCCAGCGCCATTTCGGCCATGATGCCCGGCTCTTCATCAAGGCGCTCGCGCAAGACGGGGTGCATGATGGCGGGGTCGAGCACGCCTTTTTTGTCCATGACGTGGCGCTGCTCGATGCCTGAGGCCTTGAAGATAAACTCAACCGAGGAGCCAGCCTTGGCCTCGATCTCGCCTGCGGCGATGGCTTCGGCGTGGTCTTTATTGA
>NZ_CBFHPP010000013.1:0-935 GCF_965657785.1 Lentibacter sp. | reverse complement strand
CGCAAAGAAGGCGTCAAGGTTATCAAGGCTCATGTGGCCCATGGCGTCACGCACCTCTTCTGTGGCTGTGCCAAGATGGGGCAGCAGCGTGACGCTCTCAAGCTTGCGCAGCGCCTCCGGCACGATGGGTTCGTGCTCATAGACGTCAAGGCCCGCGCCCGCAATGGCGCGCGCTTCAAGGGCTGCGATCAGGGCGGTTTCGTCAACAATTTCACCGCGCGCGATATTGATGAAATGCGCGGTTGGCTTCATGGCGTCAAAGATGCTTTTGTTGATCAGGTGGGTCGTTTCTGCGCCGCCCGGTGTGGCGACGACGAGAAAGTCGACTTCGGCGGCGAGGGCGTCAAGACGCGCGATTTGCGTGGCGGGGAACTCAACTTCTTTGGGCGAGCGATTGAAAAACTTGACGCTCATGCCAAAGCCGAAGTGACAGCGCCGTGCGATGGCTTGTCCGATCCGGCCCATGCCGACAATGCCGACGGTTTTGCCTGTGACGTGGCTGCCAAGCATCTGGGTCGGGGTCCAGCCCGCCCAATTGCCCGATCGGGCGAGGCGCTCGCCTTCGCCTGCGCGGCGGGCGGACATCAAGAGAAGCGTCAGGCCGATATCGGCGGTGGCGTCTGTGACCGCGCCAGGTGTGTTTGTTACGGTAATGCCGTGATCACGGGCAGCGGCGACATCGATGTGGTTGATGCCAACTCCGAAGTTGGCCAGAATTTTGCATTTGGTGCGGCCAAATTCTGCAAAAATATCAGCTGAGAACATATCGCCCAACGTTGGGATCATTCCATCATAGAGCACGAGTGAGGAGCGCATTTCAGCCGCGCTCATAGGGCTATCACTCTTGCGCAGCGTGATATCATAGCTGGCATGGGCGCGCTGCATGACCGCATCGGTCAAGGCACGGGAAACTAGAATTTTCTTCATGTCTTAGC
>NZ_CBFHPP010000012.1:0-92180 GCF_965657785.1 Lentibacter sp. | reverse complement strand
CTGACACGCATCGGCCGCCAGACAAAGCAAAAACGCTCGTAGAGAGCACATTTAGGAGAAGACTATGCGTCACGCACGTGGATACCGCCGCCTGAACCGCACACATGAGCACCGCAAGGCGCTCTTTGCCAATATGGCAGGCTCGCTCATCGAACATGAGCAAATCAAAACAACTTTGCCAAAAGCAAAAGAACTGCGTCCGATCATCGAAAAGCTGATCACGCTCGGCAAGCGCGGCGACCTGCACGCGCGCCGTCAGGCCGCAAGCCAGCTTAAGCAAGACGCTTATGTTGCGAAACTTTTTGCGATCCTCGGCCCACGCTACAAAGACCGTCAAGGCGGCTATGTGCGCATCATGAAAGCGGGCTTCCGCTATGGTGACATGGCGCCAATGGCGATCATCGAATTCGTTGAGCGCGACGTCAACGCAAAGGGCGCAAACGACAAAGCCCGCGTTGCTGCTGAAGAAGCCGCTGCTGAATAAGACTTGGCGCAATTGCGCAGACAGAAGCCCCTTGCGAGAGCAGGGGGCTTTTTTTGTGCGCGCTTGCAATCTGCCCCCGCGCTCCGCATATCATGGGGCAAGAAGGAGCCTCCTGATGCCGTGTTTGAATAGGGCTGCGTTGTCCATACTGCTTGCCACACTGCCCGCCATACTGCTTGCCACATTGCTTTGCGCGCCGCTTAGAGCCGAAACCCGTGTGCCAACGAGCCAAGCCGAGATCGGCCTTGGCTTTGCGCCGCTGGTGAAGGCTGCGGCCCCTGCTGTTGTGAATATATACGTCAAACGCGTGGTGCAGACGCGCTCTAGCCCGTTTCAGAACGACCCGCTCTTTGCCGATATGTTCCGTAATTTTGGCGAGCTGAAGCCGCGGGTCCAGAACTCGCTTGGCTCTGGGGTGATCCTGTCAAGCGATGGCTATGTGGTGTCAAACTATCACGTGGTCGGCGAGGCGACAGATATTCGCGTGGTGCTCAATGACCGCCGCGAATATGCGGCGCGTGTTGTTCTCGCCGACGAAGAGAGCGACTTGGCGCTCCTTCAGCTTGAAGGCGCAAGAGGGATGCCGCATCTCAGGCTGCGTGACAGTGACACTGTGGATGTTGGCGAGCTTGTCCTCGCGATTGGCAACCCGTTTGGTGTCGGGCAGACTGTCAGCTCTGGGATTGTCTCGGGGCTGGCGCGCTCAGGCGGGGCGATGGGCTCGGCGCGTGGGTATTTTATCCAGACCGATGCGCCGATCAATCCGGGCAATTCGGGTGGCGCTTTGATTGATGTGAACGGTGCGTTGATTGGCGTGAATACGCGGATTGTGAGCCGCTCGGGTGGCTCCAACGGGATCGGGTTTGCGATCCCTGCGAAGCTCGTTCAAGCGTTCATGGAGCAGGCCGAGGCAGGCAATACGCGGTTTGAGCGGCCTTGGGCCGGGATCAACGGGCAAGTTGTGGACGGTGATATTGCCGAGAGCATTGGGCTTGGGGTTCCAAGCGGGATCATGATCACTGAAATGCACCGCGTAAGCCCGTTTTATAAGGCCGGGCTTCAAGCCGGAGATGTGATCCTCTCGGTCAATGGTCAGGCTGTGAACACGCCGTCTGAGATGATCTTTCGGATGAGTGTTGTCGGGATTGGAGAGGCCGTGGAGGTGACATTTTTCCGTGAGCAGGAGATCGACAGCCGCGCTGTCACATTGATGAGTGCGCCAGATGTGCCAGAGCGCGCGCCGCTTGTGACGGGGCGTGAAACTCCATTGCCTGAGGTGACAGTGATCAACATCAACCCGAAGGTTTTGGCCGAGTTTGGCTTGCCTTTGTCCTCTGATGGTGTGGTTGTGGCTGAGACAGGGCCTTATGGCGCGCGGGCCGGGTTGCGCACGGGGGATGTGATCACCGAGATCAATGGCGCGCGGGTCTCTGACACGGGGGAGGCGCTGCGCAGGCTTGACGCCTCTGGCCGCTGGCTTGGTCTGCTCATTATGCGGGGCGGCAAGCCGCTTCAGCTTAAGTTCAGGCTCTGAAATGGCGGATCTGTTTGATAGCGCGCCCGAAGGCGGCAGAGGCAAGGCGGGGCCACGCCCTTTGGCGGACAAGCTGCGGCCCAAGGCGCTTGGCGACGTCATAGGACAGCCCAAAGTGATAGGCCCTGACGCGCCGCTGACGGTCATGCTGGCGTCAGGCACGCTGACCTCGCTGGTCTTTTGGGGGCCGCCCGGTGTGGGCAAGACGACGATTGCGCGGCTGTTGGCGGATGAAACCGATCTGCATTTTGTTCAGATCAGCGCAATCTTCTCGGGTGTCGCGGACTTGAAGAAAGTCTTTGAGGCGGCCAAGCACAGGCACGCCAACGGGCAGGGGACGCTTCTGTTTGTGGATGAGATCCACCGATTTAACAAAGCCCAACAGGACGGTTTCTTACCCTTTATGGAGGATGGCACGATCCTTCTGGTGGGGGCGACGACGGAGAACCCGAGCTTTGAGCTGAATGCGGCTTTGCTGTCGCGGGCGCAGGTTCTGGTTCTGGAGCGCTTGGGGCTGGCTGATCTTGAGAAGCTGGCACAGCGCGCCGAGAAGGAGCTGGGGCGTGCCTTGCCGCTGGATGGCCATGCGCGCGAAGCTTTGCTTGAGATGGCCGATGGCGACGGGCGCGCCTTGCTGGGTTTGATTGAGCAAGTCAATGCTTGGAGCCTTACAGGCAAGCTTGACCGCGAGGCGCTCGCCAAGCGGCTGATGCGGCGGGCGGCGAAATACGACAAATCGGGCGATGAGCATTACAATCTGATTTCCGCACTGCACAAATCTGTGCGCGGATCAGACCCGGACGCTGCGCTTTACTGGTTTGCGCGGATGCTGGAAGGTGGGGAAGACCCACGGTTTCTGGCGCGGCGTCTGACGCGGATGGCGGTGGAAGACATTGGCCTCGCAGATATGCAGGCGCAGGATGTGTGTTTGCAAAGCTGGCAGACTTATGAGCGGCTTGGCAGCCCAGAAGGCGAGCTGGCGTTGGCGCAAGCGGTGATTTATCTTGCGCTTGCCCCGAAATCGAACGCCGCTTACGTCGCCTATAAAGGCGCGCGCAAGGAGGCCAAGCGCACAGGCAGCGAGCCGCCGCCCAAGCATATCCTCAATGCGCCAACATCGCTTATGTCAGATCAGGGCTATGGCGCGGGCTATGCCTATGACCATGACGCGGAAAACGGCTTCTCGGGGCAAAACTACTTCCCCGAGACCATGAAGCGGCCTGTGCTCTATCAGCCCGTTGAGCGCGGGTTTGAACGCGAGCTTAAAAAACGTCTCGATTGGTTCGCCAAACAACGGCTTGCGCGGGAAAAAGCTGGCAAAACTTGACAAAGGGGCGCGCCCCTGAGACAGACCGCCCATGTTAACATCACTTTTTCATGTCGCTCTTGGCGGGGCCCTTGGCGCGAGCGCGCGTTACTTGGTTGGCGTGGGGGCCGTTCGGCTTTTGGGCCACGGCTTTCCATGGGCGACCTTGGTGGTCAATGTCATTGGTAGCCTTGCAATGGGCGCGCTTGTGGTGCTTCTGGCCCAGAAGGATGCGACCCGCTTGGCACCTTTGCTGATGACGGGGCTGCTTGGCGGCTTTACGACGTTTTCAGCGTTTTCGCTTGACGCTGTCACGCTCTATGAGCGGGGACAAATCGGCGCGGCGGCGGGGTATGTGACTGTGTCTGTGGTGGTTTCAATCGGCGCGCTGTTTGCGGGTATGACCCTTATGAAAGGAGCCCTCCAATGAGCGGCGTTCAAATGATTACTGTAGAGGCTGGCGAAGGCGACCAGCGCCTTGACCGCTGGCTCAAGCGGCGCTTTCCGATGCTCAAGCAGGGGCAAATCGAGAAGATGTGCCGCAAGGGTGATTTGCGGGTTGAAGGCGGGCGGGTGAAGACCTCAACCCGCGTCGAAGAGGGGCAGAGCGTGCGGATACCGCCGCTGCCTGAAACGCCTGCGCCAGAGTATGCGCCGCCCAGCAAGGTTTCGGCGGCGGACACCAAGATGATCCAATCTTGTGTGATCTATAAAGACGATCAGATGATCGTGCTGAACAAGCCCACAGGGCTGCCGACACAGGGCGGTTCAAAGCAGCTCAAGCACGTCGACGGGCTGGCCGAGGCGCTGAAGTTTGGCTTTGATGAGAAGCCGCGGCTTGTGCACCGTTTGGACAAGGATACCTCTGGTATTTTGGTTCTGGCGCGCACGCGGCTTGCGGCAAAGGCCTTGACCGAGGCGTTCCGACACCGCGAGACGCGCAAGATTTACTGGGCGGCTGTCGCTGGTGTGCCCAATCCGCGCATGGGGATGATCCGCTGGGGGCTTGTGAAGGCAGGCGGCCACGGGGCCAAGGGCGAAGGCGAAAAGATGATGTGTGTGCATCCGCGGGCCGTTGACCGCACGGAAGGCGCCAAGCGTGCACAGACCGACTTTATGGTGCTTGAAAATGCGGGCCAGCGCTGTGCCTGGGTTGCTATGGTGCCTGTGACAGGGCGAACGCACCAGCTGCGCGCGCATATGGCGGAGCTTGGGCATCCGATTATTGGCGATGGCAAATACGGCGGTTCAAGCCAGGAAAACCTTGGCGACGGCTGGGGCGCGCAGCTTGGTGGCGGCTTGAGCAAGAAGCTGCACCTTCACGCGCGCTATCTGCGGATCGAGCATCCGGAGACACGCAAGGTTCTGGAATTCCGCGCGCCTTTGCCTGATCATATGGAAGAGACATGGAACACGTTTCAGTGGGTTGAGAGCGATGCGCTGTCTGATCCGACTGAGGAGATGTCATGAGAGTAGTGATCTTTGATGTCGACGGAACGCTCGTCGACAGCCAAGATGATATTTGTGCCGCCATGGGCGCGGCTTTTGGGCGCGTGGGGGCGGATGTGCCGAGCCGCGCCGAGATTTGTGCGATTGTCGGGCTGTCCTTGCCTGAGGCGATGGCTGTGCTTGCGCCTGACCGCGCAGCCGAACATGACGCGCTCGTAGAGGGCTATAAGGCTTCCTATATGAGCCTGCGGGCCGAAAAGGGCACGGCAGCGTCCTCGCCGCTTTATGAGGGGGCAATGGCCGCTTTGGAGCGCTTGCGGGCGGAGGACGAAACGCTTTTGGCCGTGGCGACAGGCAAGTCGCGGCGCGGGCTGGACAAGCTTTTGCAGGGCCATGGGCTGACGGGGTATTTCGTCTCTGAGCAAGTGGCAGATCACCATCCGTCAAAGCCCCATCCAGCCATGCTTGAGGCCGTCTTGCAGGACACGGGGCTTGCGCCGCATCAGGCTGTGATGGTGGGCGATACGAGATTTGATATGGAAATGGCGCGGGCGGCAGGGATTGCCACTGTCGGTGTGAGCTGGGGCTATCACGCCCCTGAAACACTGGGCGCGGACAGGCTGATTGGCCATTTTGACGAGCTTTATGACGCGGTAAACGCGCTGTTGGGAGTATCTGCATGAGCGAATGGAAGATGAAACGCTTTTGGAGCGACGTGACGCCAAAGGCGGTTGAGGCTGGATTTGCCATCGAGCTTGACGGGCGCAGAGTCAAAACGCCAGCCAAGGCGGCGCTGATTGTGCCGAATGCGGTATTGGCGGAGCGGGTTGCAGAGGAGTGGCGCGCCGTTGATGGCGAAATTGATCCGTCAAAAATGCCATACACGCGCTCGGCCAATGCAGCGCTTGATAAAGTTGCGGTCCAGCATGGCGAAGTCGCTGCGTTGATTGCGGCCTATGCGGAGACCGATTTGCTCTGTTATCGGGCCGAATCGCCTGTTGAGCTACAGGAGCGTCAGGCCGCTGCTTGGGACGGGCCGCTAGAGTGGGCGCGGGACAGTTTTGGATTACAGCTTGGGGTTGCGCGTGGGGTTATGCCCGTTGCGCAAGCTGAGGAGAGCCTTGCTCGGGCGCTTGCCATCACACAGGCGATGAGCCCTTTTGCTCTCACGGCGTTTCACGATCTGGTCAGTTTGAGCGGCTCGTTTGTCCTCGGGCTGCGCGCCGCTGAGGGCTGTGATTCAGCCGAAAACCTATGGAATGTCTCAAGAATCGATGAGACATGGCAGGAAGAGCAATGGGGCGTCGATGAAGAAGCCAGTGACATGGCTTTGATTAAGATGGCACAATTCCGACACGCTTATGATTTCTATCACGGCACTGTGAAATCCTGATTTTTTTTGGCTTAACGCTAGGTAAATCAAGGGGAATTCGAACACCTGTTAAGGGTCTTTTTGCAGTTCGCAGGCTTGACCTTTGCTCGGAAATGCGACCAAACTCGTGGCCATTGGAGGGGTAACCCTTCGACAAACTCACCTCGGTTTGGGAGAACCGAGATAAACCGTCTGCTCAAAGGCGGACAATCAGGAAGAGGTAATCATGAAAAAAACCGTATTTCTTGGCGCACTGACAGTTGCAGGCCTCGCGGCCGGTGTTGCTGCTGCCGGCACGCTTGACGATGTGAAAGCGCGCGGCAAGCTGAACTGTGGTGTGACCACTGGTCTCGTTGGCTTTGCTGCTCCAGACGCCAATGGCGAATGGAAAGGCTTTGACGTTGCTGTGTGCCGCGCTGTTGCAGCTGCGACACTGGGTGACCCAGCGGCCGTAGAATTCGTTCCGACAACAGGTAAGACACGCTTCACAGCGCTTGCGTCAGGCGAAATCGATATGCTGGCACGTAACACCACATGGACATTCTCACGCGACGTTGACCTCAAGTTCACTTTCACAGGTGTTAACTACTACGACGGTCAAGGCTTCATGGCTCCGAAAGCACTGGGCGTAAGCTCGGCCAAGGAACTCGACGGCGCGACAGTCTGCATTCAGACTGGCACAACAACTGAGTTGAACCTCGCGGACTTCTTCCGCGCCAACAACATCAGCTACCAGCCTGTTCCAATCGAAACAAACGCAGAAGCACAACAGCAGTATCTTGCTGGCGCTTGCGATGTTTTCACGACAGACGCATCAGGCCTCGCGGCGACACGTGCAACATTTGAAGCACCTGGCGACCATATCCTGCTGCCAGAAATCGTATCAAAAGAGCCACTCGGCCCGCTTGTTCGCCACGGCGATGACGAGTGGAGCGATGTTGTCCGCTGGACACTTAACGCTCTGATCACAGCTGAAGAGCTCGGTGTGACATCAGCCAACATTGGCGAAATGTCAGCAGCTGCCGGTGGCAACCCAGAAATCAACCGTCTGCTCGGCACAGAAGGCAACCTGGGCGAAATGCTCGGTCTGTCAGCTGACTGGGCTGCCAAAGCCATCATGGCGAGCGGCAACTACGGCGAAATTTTCGAGCAGAACATTGGTGAAGCGACACCAATCGGTCTGTCACGCGGCTTGAACGCACAGTGGACAAACGGTGGTCTTCTTTACTCACCACCCTTCCGCTAAGATTTGACTGGAAAGGGCGCGGACACTCCGCGCCCTTTTCATATCGACTTTGATCACAAAAATAAGAAACTGGTCTCTTTGCGTGCAACGACGCGACTGATTACAGGCGAGCCAGCCAAAAACGGGGACGTCACAGATGTCGACACTCACCGATCCTCCAGAGGGTACATTTCGGCTTTCAATGCTGCTGAATGATACGCGCTATCGGTCTTACACATTTCAAGGCATTGCGCTTGTTTTGCTGATTGCTGTTGTGGTTTATCTTGCCAACAACGTGATGACCAACCTGCGTGATTTGGGCCTAAATATCAGCTATGAGTTTTTGGGAAGCCCTGCGGGCTATGACATCAACCAAACGCTGATTGATTATAGCAGCCAGTCCACCAACCTGCGGGCCGCGTTTGTCGGCATTATCAACACCTTGCTTGTGGCTTTTCTGGCTTGCGCCACCGCGACAGTCTTTGGGGTGATTGCGGGTGTGCTGCGGCTTTCCAACAACTGGTTGGTGCGCAAACTGATGGCTGTCTATGTGGAAATTTTCCGCAATATTCCGGTTTTGATCTGGATCATCATTATTTTCACCATTCTCACGGCGGTTTTGCCTGGGTCGCGGGCCTATCTTGGCGCTGAGCCTGACAAGGAATTGCTGCTTGGGTATTTCGCCTTTACCAACCGTGGCGTCTACGCGCCTGCGCCGATCTGGAATGCAGGCTCTGGTGTGGTTGTGGCCGTATTTATCGCCTCAATCATCGGGATTTTTGCCTATCGTCGCTATGCACGTAACTTGCTTTACGCGACTGGCAAGCTGCTGCCAACGGGCTGGCCGACACTTGCGATCTTGATTGTGCCTGTGGTTCTGGCCTTTTTCGTTATGGGCCAACCGATTGGTCTTGATGCGCCAGATCCTTTGGCCAACCGCTTCAATCTTAAAGGCGGTATCCAGATTGGTGCGCCCTTGATTGCGCTTTGGTTCGCTCTTTCGATCTATACGGGAGCGTTCATTGCCGAAAACGTGCGGGCTGGTATTCAGGCTGTCTCAAAAGGGCAGACCGAAGCGGCGGCGGCGCTCGGCCTACGCTCCGGGCGGATCATGAACCTTGTGGTTCTGCCTCAGGCCTTGCGGGTGATTATTCCGCCGCTGATTTCAAACTATCTCAATATTACCAAGAACACATCGCTCGCGATTGCTGTGGGCTATGCTGATATCACGGCGACGCTGGGGGGCATCACGCTCAACCAGACGGGCCGTGCGATTGAATGTGTGTTGCTGTTGATGCTTTTCTATCTCGTCATCTCGCTTGGGATCTCGATGTTGATGAACGTCTATAACAACGCCATGAAGCTAAAGGAGCGCTGAGCCATGTCAGATAAACGTGCAGACTCTGTCGCCTTTGTGCGCGAGACCTTCCTAGCAGAGCAGCCAGCCCCTGCCTCGACCACAGGTGTGGTGAAGTGGTTGCAGGACAATCTGTTCCCCACATGGGGCAACGGCTTGCTGACGATCGTGTCGCTCTATGTGATCTATGCGCTGGTGACCTCAACCGCGCCTTGGATGTTCAACGGGCTTTGGAACACCGAGAGCCTTTCGGAGTGTCGCGAGATACTCGATGGCGCCTCGGCGGCTTGTTTCTCGGTGCTGACTGAGCGCTGGAACCAGCTGCTGTTTGGGTTCAAGTATCCGCCAGACGCATACTGGCGTCCAACCGTGGCTTTTGTGATGATGTTTGCCGCGCTTGCGCCCGTGCTGTTCTTTGACCTTCCGCGCAAGCTTTTGATCATCACCGCGCTTTTCCCTTTCACAGCCTATTGGCTCATTTGGGGCGGCACGATCCTGACGCCTCTGGTGGCGCTATTGGGCGTGGTTGCTGGCTATCTTGTCTATGCGCGCTTTGTGAAGGGTAGCTTTGCCATGGGGTTCCTTGGCGGCATCGCTGCGGCTTTTGCTGTCTGGATTATTGGTGGAATGCTGATCCCTGAAGGCGCCAATGACACAGCCATGCTCGAAGCTGTTCCCAGCCGTGACTTGGGTGGCTTTATGCTCAATATGATGCTGGGTCTGACCTGTGTATCCCTCTCGGTTCCGATCGGGATTGCGCTGGCGCTTGGGCGTCAGTCGAGCTTGCCGTTGATCAAAGTCATCTGCGTTGTGTTCATTGAGTTCATTCGCGGTGTGCCGCTGATCACGCTCTTGTTCGTGGCCAACGTGATGCTGGCGTATTTCTTCCCGCCTGGCTCTGGCGTGGACCTCTTCTTGCGCGTGGTGATCATGATCACCATGTTCTCGGCGGCATATATTGCCGAGGTGATCCGAGGCGGCCTCGCGGCTTTGCCAAAGGGTCAGTATGAAGCGGCGGACAGCCTTGGTCTGGATTATCCGCAGGCCATGCGTCTGATCATTCTGCCCCAAGCGCTCAAAATCTCCATTCCGGGGATCGTGAACGTGGCCGTGGGCCTCTTTAAAGACACAACTCTGGTGTCTGTGATTTCCATGTTCGACCTCGTCGGCATGATCCGCGGACCTATTCTTGCCTCGACCGAATGGAACGGCATCTATTGGGAGCTGTTCATGTTCGCTTCCGTGCTGTTCTTCATCGTTTGCTACGGCATTTCACAATATTCGCAGTGGCTTGAACGCCGTCTTGCGACAGATCACCGTTAAAGGGAGGGTTGGGCTATGGCCGAGACCGCACAGATGAAAGTTTCCGACGAAGTCGCGATCAGCATCGAGAATATGAACAAGTGGTATGGCGCGTTTCACGTGCTGCGCGACATTGATCTGACGGTGTATCAGGGCGAACGTATTGTAATTTGCGGGCCGTCAGGCTCGGGCAAATCAACGCTGATCCGCTGTATCAATGCGCTGGAAGAGCACCAGCAGGGCAGGATCGAAGTAGACGGCACGCTGCTCTCGTCGGACCTCAAAAACATCGACAAGATCCGCTCCGAAGTGGGGATGTGCTTTCAGCACTTCAACCTCTTCCCGCATTTGACGATTTTGGAGAACTGCACCTTGGCGCCAATCTGGGTCCGTAAAACGCCCAAGAAAGAAGCCGAAGAGATTGCGATGCACTTCCTTGAGAAAGTGAAAATTCCCGATCAGGCCAACAAATACCCTGGCCAGCTTTCGGGCGGGCAGCAGCAGCGGGTTGCGATTGCACGTTCGCTTTGCATGAAGCCACGGATCATGCTGTTTGACGAGCCGACATCAGCGCTTGACCCAGAGATGATCAAAGAGGTTCTCGACACCATGATCGAGCTGGCGGAAGAGGGCATGACCATGCTCTGCGTGACCCATGAGATGGGCTTTGCCCGTCAGGTCGCTAACCGCGTGATCTTTATGGACCAAGGCCAGATTGTGGAGCAGAACGAACCCGAAGAGTTCTTCAACAATCCCAAGTCGGACCGCACACAGCTGTTCCTGAGCCAGATTTTGGGCCACTAAGACCAGTGAACACGATATGAAGAGGGCGGGAGCGCGCTTCCGCCCTTTTTTCTTTGCCCCTATACAAGCGGTGCAAAAGGCTTTAAACGCGGGCGCTTGACCAGACCTTTAGCCCAAAGCAGGCCCTCCCTTGAAAAATGCACTCTCCCAAGCGCTTGAAACGCGTGGATACGACACGCTCACACCCGTTCAGCTCGCCGTCACCCAAACCGACCTAGAAGGCAAAGATATGCTTGTCTCGGCCCAAACAGGCTCAGGCAAGACCGTTGGCTTCGGCCTTGCGATTGCTGGCTCTGTTCTGGGCGAGGCTGAGGCCTTTGGCCCCGCGTCCGCCCCTCTGGCCTTGGTGATCGCGCCAACGCGGGAGCTTGCCTTGCAGGTAAAGCGCGAATTCGTTTGGCTCTATGGCAACACGGGCGCACAGATCGCTTCGACCGTGGGTGGCATGGATATGCGCGACGAACGCCGTGCGCTTGACCGTGGCGCGCATATTGTTGTCGCCACGCCGGGCCGCCTGCGGGACCATATCATGCGCGGCAGCATTGATCTCTCTGAGCTGAAGGCCGTTGTGCTTGATGAAGCAGATGAGATGCTTGACCTTGGCTTTCGCGAAGACCTTGAGTTTATTCTCTCTGAAGCCCCTGAAGAGCGTCAGACGCTCTTGTTCTCGGCGACTGTGCCTGCGGCGATTGCCAAGCTGGCCAAGAGCTATCAGAAAGACGCTGTGCGCGTTGAAACGGTTGCGGAAGAAAAGCAACACGCCGACATCACCTATGAGGCGCTCAATGTGGCGCAGCGGGATGCGGAAAACGCGATTATCAATGTGCTGCGCTATCACGAAGCGCCCAATACGATCATTTTTGGCAACACCCGTGCGATTGTAAACCGTCTCACGACGCGGCTCTCAAACCGTGGCTTTGCGGTTGTGGCGCTGTCTGGCGAATTGAGCCAAGCGGAACGCACCCATGCTTTGCAAGCGATGCGCGACGGGCGTGCGCGGGTCTGTGTGGCGACGGATGTGGCGGCACGCGGGATCGACTTGCCCAAGCTTGACCTTGTTATTCACGCTGAACTGCCCAACAACCACGAAACACTTCTTCACCGCTCAGGCCGCACAGGCCGCGCGGGGCGTAAGGGCACCTCTGTTCTGATCGTGCCGCCGAAGGCGCGCAAAAAGGCCGAGCGCCTTTTGAGCTGGGCCAAGCTCAGCGCCAACTGGGCAGAAGCGCCCTCAGCGGACGCGGTTCTTGAGCGCGACGCCGAGCGGATGCTGGCCGATCCTGCATGGCACGAGGCTGTGCCTGAATCGGAGGCTTCGCGTGTCGCTATGTTGGCGGAGGCTTTTACGGCCGAGCAGCTTGCAGCAGCATATTTACGCCTTTACCAACAGCATCACTCAGCCCCTGAAGATCTGGCGAACTCTGGCGCCTCTGAGCCGCGCGCTCCGCGCGAGCCTTTTGGGCCGAGCGTCTGGTTTGCTTTGGCCGGCGGCAACAACGGCGGAGCCGAGCCACGCCGCGTTTTGCCAGCTGTTTGCACGGCAGGCGGGCTGAACAAAACCGATATCGGCGCGATCCGTATTGGGCCGGATGAGAGCTATATCGAAATTCGTCAAGCCAGTGTGGCGAGCTTTTTGAGCGCTTTGGGCGAGGCTATGAAAGTGGAGGGCGCAGCGATCAAGAAGCTTGATACAGCGCCTGATCTTGCCAATCTGCCCAAGCCGACGTTTAAGCCGCGCGACAGCAAGCCGCGCTTTGACAAAGGCCGTGGCGGAGACAAACCTCGCTATGACAAGCCCAAGGGCGATGGCCCGCGCGGCGACAAGCCCCGTTATGACAAACCCAAGGGTGACAAGCCGCGCTTTGACAAACCAAAGAGCGATACGCCTTGGGGCGAAAAGCCGAAGTATGAAAAGCCCAAAGGCGAGCGCCCTTCAAAGCCGAAGCGCCCCGAAGACAGCCGCCCCAAAGGCGCTGTGAGCGAGCCAAAGAAACCAGCGGGTAAGAAGCCTGCGCTACGCAACGCGGCAAATCCTTCAGAGCGGATGGATTCTAAGAGCAAGCGCCCTGCGCGCGGCGCGGCGGCGGCTGGCGGCGACAAGCCACGCTGGAAGACAGCGGGCAAGAAAGGCCCGAGTGACGGCACTGCCCCACCCAAGGGCAAAGGCAAGCCGAACTCAAAGAAGAACAAGGCACGCCGTGCAGAGGGCGATAGCGGCGCCAAGGGCGGCAACTTTGCGCCAAAGCGCAAAGGCTAAATAAGCTTATGGGCGCTTGATGTGGTTGACGTGGCCCATCTTGCGCCCTTGTTTCACCTCGGCCTTGCCATAGAGGTGCAGCGCAGCATCAGCGGACTTCGCAAGCTCGGGCACGCGGTCCATGTCTTCGCCAATCAGGTTTTCCATGACGATATCCGCGTGACGCGCGCCGTTGCCCAAGGGCCAGCCCGCGACGGCGCGGATGTGCTGTTCAAATTGATCAACCGTGCAGCCGTTTTGTGTCCAGTGGCCTGAATTGTGAACGCGCGGGGCGATCTCGTTGACGATCAGGCCTTTGGGCGTGACGAAAAGCTCGACCCCCATGACGCCGACATACTCAAGTGCATTGAGGATGCGCGCCGCGAGCAAGACGGCATCTGTGCGCAGGCTTGCGGGGATCGCAGCGGGCACTGTCGTTGTGCGTAGAATGCCGCCTTCGTGGACGTTTTCGCCTGGATCATAGCAGGAGACTTCGCCCGACGGACCGCGCGCGGCGATGATGCTGATTTCTTTGGTGAAGCTGATGAAACCTTCCAGCACAGACGGAGCCCCTGCCATCGCTGCCCATGCGGGGGCAATATCGGCTTCGGTTTCAAGGCGGGCCTGCCCCTTGCCGTCATAGCCGAAACGGCAGGTTTTCAAGATAGCGGGGAGGCCGACTTGAGCCACGGCAGCACGCAGATCCGCTTCGGAAGTGACGGGTGCATAAGGCGCGACTGTCAGGCCAAGGCCTGTGAGGAAGTCTTTCTCGATCAGGCGGTCCTGAGAGATGCGCAGCGCCTCGCGTGAGGGGTGAATGGGGCGGATCGCTTCGAGCGTATCCAGCGCGGATGTGGGGATATTCTCAAACTCATAGGTGATGACATCAACGCTATCGGCAAATTTCTTGAGTGCGCTGTCGTCTTCATAGCTGGCTTGCAAATGGTAGTTTGCCACATGGCTTGCAGGGCAGTCACCCGCTGGCTCGAACACACAGGTTTTGAAGCCGAGACGGGCTGCGGCAACGGAAAGCATACGCCCAAGCTGGCCGCCGCCGAGAATGCCGATAGTGCTGCCTTGGGCGAGAGGGTTAGTCATCTGTGGGTTCCTCGGGGATGGAGGCGGAGAGGGCCTCGCGCCATGTATCAAGGCGGGTGGCCAGCTCTGGATCTTGCAAGGCAAGGATGCCTGCGGCCATCAGGCCCGCGTTAGCTGCGCCTGCGGAGCCGATGGCCATGGTTGCGACAGGGAAGCCTTTGGGCATCTGCACGATAGAATAGAGGCTATCGACGCCTGAGAGCGCCTTGGTCTGCACAGGGACGCCGACCACTGGCACGCGTGTCTTTGAGGCCATCATGCCCGGAAGGTGGGCAGCGCCACCAGCGCCTGCGATGATCACTTGAAGGCCGCGTGCGGCGGCCTCTTTGCCATAGGTCCAGAGGCGGTCTGGTGTGCGATGAGCGGAGACTATTTTTGTTTCATAGCTCACGCCCAATTCGTCAAGAACGATGGCGGCTTCTTTCATTGTGGCCCAGTCTGACTGGCTGCCCATAATGATCCCGATTTTGACACTCATGACGTGGCTCCGATCCTTAAGAAGCGCGCACTATAGGCGGTTTTGGTGGCGGCGCAATGGCGCGCCGTTTCAGGCGATGATGTCAGGAAGCAGCCTGTCTTCGATCAGGGCGATTTTATCTTTGAGCTGGAGCTTTTGCTTTTTCAAACGCCGTATGGTGAGCTGGTCTGCCGTGCCTCTCTCAACGAGAGCCTCGATTGCTTGATCAAGGTCGCGATGCTCGTGCTTGAAGACGTCAAGCTCAACGCGCAGCACGTCTTCGGTTTTCATCGCAAGGTCATTGGGGGCAGTCATGGGAGCTGTGATTCCATTTGGGTCAAGACCTGTAAGATACTGAAAAATTGCATTTTCGCAAAGCTCTTGCAGAGCTGGTGCAGCTTTCCCATATTAAAGGAAGTCAGGTTGCCACAATGGGGCCTGTGATTACACACTGTCGCTTAAGCAAAAAGGGCGTGTCATGAGCAAACTTACTTTGGGGTCACACCCCTACCTCTTGGGCTTTGAACAGCTGGAGCGCCTTTTGGAGCGCACGGCCAAGTCTGGCAACGAGGGCTACCCTCCTTTCAATATCGAGCAGACCTCGCATAATTCCTATCGTATCACGCTGGCTGTGGCGGGCTTTGCGGAGGAGGATCTGGCGATTACCATCGAGGACAAGCAGCTTGTCATTCGGGGGCGTCAGTCAGACGATTCTGAGGAGCGTGTTTTCCTTCACCGCGGGATCGCAGCGCGCCAGTTCCAGCGCAGCTTTGTGCTGGCGGATGGTGTCGAGGTTGGCGAGGCTCTGATTGAGAACGGACTTTTGCATATAGATCTAACACGTGCGGAGCCTGAGCAGGTTGTGCAGACGATCAAGATCAAATCCAAAGCGAAGTGAGGAGTGCGGTCAATGAACGCAGTTTATGATTTTAAAGAGAATGCAGCGCAGCCGATTGTTTATGTGCGTGAAGTTGCGCTTGAGGATTTGCCAGAAGAGATACGCGCCGAGGCGACGGGCCTGACAAAGCTTTACGCGGTGCATGATGCGTCTGGCGAGCGCTTGGCGCTTGTGAAGGACCGCAAGCTTGCCTTCATGTTGGCCCGCCAGAACGATATGACGCCTGTCACCGCGCACTGACTTTAGACGATGAAATGAAAAAAGGCGCGGTGCTGATGCCCGCGCCTTTTTGCGTTTCTGGTGTCTGTCTTACTGAGCGGCGATGAGGCCCATGCTTTCGAGCTTGAGCAGCACTTGATGGGCGCAGTTATCCACATCGACGTTCTCGGTTTCGACGCTGAGTTCAGGGCTGGCAGGCACATCATAGGGGTCCGAAATCCCTGTGAACTCCTTGATCTTGCCTTCGCGGGCGAGCTTGTAGAGGCCCTTGCGGTCGCGGCGTTCGCATTCTTCAATGCTGGTGGCCACGTGGACTTCAACAAAGGCACCAAACGTCTCGACGTCTTCACGGACGGCGCGGCGGGTGGTGGCGTAGGGCGCGATCGGAGCACAGATGGCGATACCGCCGTTCTTGGTGATTTCACTCGCGACATAGCCGATGCGGCGGATGTTGAGATCGCGGTGTTCCTTTGAGAAACCAAGCTCTGAGGAGAGGTTCTTGCGCACGATATCACCATCAAGCAGGGTCACAGGGCGGCCGCCCATTTCCATGAGCTTGACCATGAGGGCGTTGGCAATTGTCGATTTGCCAGAGCCTGAGAAACCCGTGAAGAAAACGGTAAAGCCTTGCTTTGAGCGTGGCGGGCGGGTTTTGCGCAGCTCTGACACAACTTCTGGGAAAGAGAACCATTCGGGGATCTCGAGGCCCTCAGCGAGGCGGCGGCGCAGCTCTGTGCCTGAAATGTTGAGGATGGTAACGTCGTCTTTGTCTTTGATTTCATCCATTGGTTCGTATTGGGCACGCTCGGCAACCCAGACCATATGTTTGAAATCGACCATCTCGATGCCGATTTCGTCTTGATGCGTGCGGAAGAGATCTTGGGCGTCATAGGGTCCGTAGAAGTCTTCGCCTGCGGAGTTTTTACCGGGGCCAGCGTGGTCGCGGCCGACAATAAAGTGGGTGCAGCCGTGGTTGGCGCGGATCAGGCCATGCCAGACCGCTTCGCGCGGGCCGGCCATACGCATGGCGAGATTGAGCAGGCTCATTGAAGTCGTTGAGGCAGGGTATTTGTCCAGAACGGCCTCATAACAGCGCACGCGGGTGAAGTGATCGACATCGCCGGGCTTGGTCATGCCGACGACGGGATGAATGAGCAGGTTGGCTTGGGCTTCGCGTGCGGCGCGGAAGGTCAGCTCTTGGTGGGCGCGGTGAAGAGGGTTGCGCGTCTGGAAGGCGACAACCTTGCGCCAGCCGAGCTTGCGAAAATAGGCGCGCAACTCGTTGGGGGTATCGCGACGGCCGCGGAAGTCGTAGTGCACGGGCTGCTGGATACCTGTGACGGGGCCACCGAGGTAAATCTTGCCAGCCTGATTGTGCAGATAGTTCACGGCGGGGTGCGCATCATCGTCTGCGCCGAACACCTTCTCGGCTTCGCGGGCTTTGTTGGGCTCCCAGCGGTCTGTGACTGTCATTGTGGCGAGGATCACGCCCTCTTGGTCGCGCAGGGCGATGTCTTGGCCAAGCTCAAGCTTGGCTGCGAAGTCTTCACCTACATCCAATGTGATCGGCATTGGCCAGAGCGCGCCGCTCTCCAAACGCATATTTTCGACCACACCGTTATAATCTTCCTCGCTTAGGAAGCCTTTCAGCGGGTTGAAGCCACCGTTCATCAAGAGCTCAAGATCGCAGATCTGGCGCGGCGTCAGATCGTGGCTGACGAGATCGGCAGCTTCGACTTTGAGCTTTTGCGCGCTCTCGTAAGAGACATACAGCTCGGGGATGGGGGCAAGATTGGGTGCAAACATGATGGTTACTCTTGAGTTGTGGCGCTGCGAAGGAGCGCAGGCAATATTGTGATCGGAGTCAGCTATGACAGTGAGCGGGTAAATTTCAAGCTAAAGGCCACATTGTGGGGGCAATTAAGACTGTGGTGAGTCATTTGGACCGCAGAACCGCGATATTGTTCTTTGCCAAAACTTTCTCTGGACAGAAATGTCCATTGGTGATGTGATTTCCATAACAGGAATAAATGACTCGCCAGAGCTTTGAACTTTGGGGGCTTTGTCAAACGTCAGGGAGAGAAGGTATGAATACGCATTATCGTGTTGTGGTGATTGGCGGCGGCGTTGTCGGAACGTCTGTTCTGTATCATCTGGCCAAGTTTGGCTGGAAAGATGTCTGCTTGTTGGAGCGTTCGGTTTTGACGGCGGGGTCAAGCTGGCACGCTGCGGGGGGCTTTCATGCGCTCAATGCCGATCCGAATATTGCCCAGCTGCAAGCATATACGATTGATCTCTTCGAGGAAATTCAGGAAGAAAGTGGCCAGAATATCGGCCTGCACATGACAGGCGGACTCACGCTTGCGGGCACGCCCGACCGCTGGGAGTGGCTTCAGTCGGCCTATCGCACGTTTCAGTCTATCGGGATTGAAGACTGCCGCCTTGTGACGCCCGAAGAAGCTGGCGAGCTGTGCCCTATCATGTCGACCGAGGGCATCTTGGGTGGGATGTGGGCCGACCGCGAGGGCTATATCGACACGACAGGCACGGTCCATGCTTATGCGGGCGCGGCCAAAAAACGTGGCGCGAGTATTTTTGAGCACACCAAAGTCGAGAGCCTTGAACAGACGGTCGATGGTTGGCGGGTGATCACTGACAAGGGCGAGATCACTTGCGAACACGTGGTCAATGCCGCAGGTCTCTGGGCCAAACAGGTGGGTCGTATGGCGGGGATCGAGCTGCCTGTTGCGCCACTGAAGCACCACTACCTGATCTCCGACACGATCCCTCAGCTTGAGGAGATCGACTTTGAAGTGCCAATGACGGTCGATCTTGAGGGCTTTACCTATTTGCGGCAGGATCAGAAGGGCGTCTTGCTCGGGATTTACGAGATTGATCATGAGCATTGGGCGCTAGACGGCGCGCCTTGGGACTATGGCATCGAGCTCTTTCAGGAGCAGACAGACCGTATCGAAAACGAACTGACGCTCGGCTTTGAACGTTATCCGGCTTTACAAGAGGTCGGCGTGAAAACATGGGTTAACGGAGCGTTTACTTTTGCGCCAGATGGCAACCCGCTGGTTGGCCCTGTGCGGGGGAAAAAGGGCTACTGGTGTGCCTGCGCTGTCATGGCTGGGTTCCTTCAAGGCGGTGGCGTTGGCAAATCGCTCGCCGAATGGATGATCCACGGCGAGCCCGAGGCGGATGTCTTTGGGATGGATGTTGCCCGTTTTGGTGACTTTGCCGAAAATCGCCAGTTTATCAAGGAAACCACAGGGCAGTTTTACACCCGCCGCTTTGTCATGACCTACCCGAACGAGCAGTTGCCTGCGGGGCGGCCGCTGAAAATGGCACCAGCCTATAGCGATATGACCGAGGCGGGCTGTCGCTGGGGCGCGAGTTACGGGCTTGAAGTGCCGCTTTACTTCGCGCCCAAAGACTTTGTCGAAACGCCCACGCTCAAGCGCTCTAATGCGCATGAGCTTGTGGCGGCGGAATGCAAAGCCGTTCGCGACGCTGTCGGACTTCTCGATATTTCGGGTTTCTCGCGCTTTGAAGTCTCAGGCGAGGGCGCTGAGGCGTGGCTTGATCATATCATGGCCTCCAAGCTCCCAGCACCGGGGCGTGCCAAACTGGCACCGATGCTCTCGGAAACTGGCAAGCTTAAGGGCGATCTCACGATCTTTAACTGGGGCGATGGAACCTACTGGATCATGGGCAGCTACTACTTGCGTGAGTGGCATATGCGCTGGTTTGACGATCACATGGGCGAGGGCGTGAGCCTGAGCGATATTTCTGACAAGACGGTCGGCTTTTCGCTCTCGGGGCCAAACTCGCGCAAGGTTCTGGAGAAGCTCACAGTCGATCCGATTGGTGATCTCAAATTTATGGGCTGTGGCCGCTACGACTTGGGCTTGCTCAAGTGCAAGATCGGGCGCCTCTCTCTGGCGGGTGAGCTGGGGTATGAAATCAATTGCTCGGCGTCTGAGCATATTGCTCTGCGCAAAATGCTGCTCGAAGCAGGGGCGGATCTTGGCATACGCGAGGTTGGCTTTAACGCCATGCTCTCTATGCGCCTTGAAAAGAGCTTCGGTATCTGGAGCGCGGAATTCACTCAAGGCTATACCGCTGCGCAAACAGGAATGGACCGCTGGATTGACTGGGACAAAGACTTTGTTGGCAAGGACGCAGCGCAGGCCGAGCAAGGCGGCAGCGGGCCAGCCCAAAGACTTGTTATGCTTGAGATTGAGGCCGAGGACGCCGATGCAAGTGGCTATGAGCCTGTCTGGTCTGGCGAGGCTCTTGTCGGCTTTGTCACATCAGGGGGCTATGGCCATACCATAGGGAAATCTTATGCCATGGCGATGGTCAACAGCGAGCTGACGCAAGTGGGCACCGAGCTTATGGTGCACGTGGTTGGAGCTGCGCGCGCCGCAAAGGTCATTGAGGCTTCGCCTTATGACCCCGCTGGCAAAGCGATGAGAGGCTGACATGAGCGAAGATACAAAAAGCAGACCTCGTCGGCGGGGCAGGGCAGAGGCTAAGGCCACGCCCTTTGAGCGCAAAACCAACTATCGAAACCTGAGAAATCCGTTCCCGCCTATGAAGGTGTTTTCGGATGATCAGATCGAAAATATGCATGAAACGGCGCTGCGCACTCTGGAAGAGCTTGGGATGCGGGTTTTGTTGCCTGAAGCCATTGCTCTCTATAAAGCGGCGGGGGCCCGCGTTGAGGGCGATATGGTATATATCGGCCGCGAGATGGTTGAAGCGGCGCTTGCCACTGCGCCAAAGTCTATCACAGGCCGCGCGGGGGCGCGTGAGCGCGACGTCACGCTTGAGCTTGGCAGCCTTGTCTTCCAGCCTGGGGCGGGCGCGCCCAATGCGACTGACCTTGTGCGTGGCCGCCGTCCGGGATCGGCGCGCGATTTTACAGAATATACCAAGATCGCCCATCACTATGATGTCTTTCAGATGATGTCTCCCTCGGTGGAGCCGCAAGATGTTCCGACCCATTTGCGCCATTACTTTACGATGCAGACCCAGATGGAGCTGACGGATAAGTTTCCCTTTGTTTTTGCGCGTGGCACGCCGCAGACGATGGACGGGTTTCATATGCTGCAAAATTTTCGTGGCGTAGATGATGAGACGTTTCGCTCCAATCCCTATTGTTACACAATCATCAACACAAACAGCCCGCGCACGCTTGATATCCCGATGGCGCAGGGGCTGATCGACTTTGCCCGCCATGGGCAACTTTCTATAGTCACCCCCTTTACGTTAATGGGAGCGATGGCGCCGATCACGGTTGCGGGGGCGATTACACTCAGCCATGCAGAGGCTTTGGCGGGCATTACGCTCACACAGCTGGTGCGTCCGGGTGCGCCCGTTTGCTACGGCACGTTTACCTCCAATGTAGATATGAAATCAGGCGCACCTGCCTTTGGCACGCCCTCACATTTTCAGGCCAGCCTTGCCGCTGGACAGCTGGCACGGTTTACGGGGCTTCCATGGCGCTCTGCTGCCGGCTCGGCCTCAAACACCAATGATGTGCAAGCGGCAAATGAAAACCAGATGGGCCTTTGGGGCTGCCTCATGGCGGGGGCCACTGTGATCATTCACTCGGCGGGCTGGCTCGAAGGCGGGCTGAGTGTGTCTTACGAGAAAGTCATAACCGACGCCGAAGTGCTCAATATGATTGCTGAGCTTTGCGCTGGGGCCGAGGCGGGGCCTGACGAAATCGGATTTGAGAAAGCTTTGAGCGAAGTTCAGCCCTCGGGGCATTTCTTTGCAACGAGCCAGACCATGGAGCGTTATAATACGGCATTTTATGAGCCTCATGTGCACGACTATGCCAATTTCGGCACATGGACAGAGCGCGGTTCTGAGGACGCCAACACCCGTGCAACAAAAGTCTGGCAAGATATTCTGGCCGCGGACAAGCGCCCCGAAGTAGACGAAACAAAGCTTGGCGCGCTAAAAGAGTATATTGCCAAACGCACAGAAGAAGGCGGTGCGCCGCCTGAAAGCTGAGGAAAGCCCATGTCAAAAGCGCCCACTCTTCTTTTGCATCGTGACGACCCCGACAAGCCGCCGCTTGTCGGGCATATCAAGGTTACGCGGGAAGACTGGCTCAATGTGGCACGCGATATTTTGATCAGCGAAGGCGTCGGACAGGTCAAGGTGCTAGGGATCGCAGAGCGGCTCGATGTTTCGCGCTCATCATTTTACTGGTATTTCAAGAGCCGCAAAGACTTGCTGAACCAACTTTTGGACGATTGGAATACGTCAAATACGGGCATTCTGATCCGCCATACCGAGCTGCCTGCCAAGACCATAACGGGCGCGTTGAACAATTTCTTCCGCTGTGTTGTGGACCCTGAAGGGTTTAATCCGCAACTCGACTTTGCTGTGCGCGAATGGGCGCGACGCGACGGCTCTGTGCGACGTGTCATTGACCGTGCTGATGCGGCGCGCCAAGACGCGATCACCAAGATGTTTGAACGTCACGGGTATGATCCCGCGGAGGCTGATATCCGCGCGCGTGTGCTGTATTATCAACAGATCGGTTACTATGCTCTCGATCTGGCCGAAACGCTGGAAGAACGGTTAACGCGGGTAGAGGGCTATCTCTATTGCTTTACAGGTGTGCTGCCCACAGCTGAAGAAGTGGCTGATTTTGAAGCGTTTTCGCGCTCGGTCGATTTGAAGTGACGCGCGTGTTAGCGTGCTGGATGGAGCCTGATCCGTTTGCGTCATTCGGCTCTTTTCTTAGGGGGGCAAGCGTGTAAGCTCTGTCAAAACAAGCGAGGCATATCATGGGCAAAGATGCTCTTCTGCAACCTTATCAGCTCAAACACCTGACGCTGAAAAACCGGATCATGACCACGAGCCATGAGCCTGCCTATCCTGAAAACGGGATGCCGACAGAGCGCTACCGAGCCTATCACGAAACCCGCGCCAAAGCGGGTGTGGCGCTTACCATGACGGCGGGCTCTGCGGCTGTGAGCCGTGACAGCCCGCCTGTTTTTAACAATATTCTTGCCTATAAAGACGAGGTGGTGCCGTGGATGCGCGCGCTCACGGATGCGTGTCATGAACATGGTTGCGCTGTGATGATCCAGCTCACACACCTTGGCCGACGCACGGGCTGGAACAAGGGCGACTGGCTGCCTTCGCTTGCGCCCTCCCACAGCCGCGAACCTGCCCACCGGGCTTTTCCCAAGATGATGGAAGATTGGGATATCGCCCGTATTATTGAGGACTACGCCGACGCGGCCGAAAGGATGCAGGCAGCGGGCCTCGACGGGATCGAACTGCAAGCTTACGGGCACCTTATTGATCAGTTTTACTCGCCCTTCACCAATGATTGGGCCGCGCCCTATGGCGGCAGCCTTGAAAACCGGATGCGCTTTGGCTTTGAAGTCCTCGAGGCGATCCGCAAGCGCGTGGGGGATGAGTTTATCATCGGGGTGCGTTACACGGCAGACGAGGTCGAGGAGGGCGGGATAACCCCCGAAGAGGGCCTCAAGATCGCTCATGCCTTGAAGGCCAGCGGGCAGGTCGACTTTCTCAATGTCATTCGAGGCCGTATTCACACGGACCCCGCGATGACCGATGTGATCCCTGTGCAGGGGATGCGTTCCGCGCCGCACCTTGATTTTGCGGGCGCTGTGCGCGCCGAGACAGGGATGCCCACGTTTCATGCGGCCCGTATTCCTGATGTGGCGACAGCGCGCCATGCCGTGGCCTCGGGGCTTCTTGATATGGTCGGCATGACCCGTGCACATATGGCTGACCCCTTGATCGTGACCAAAATTATGGAGGGCCGCGAAGACGATATTCGCCCCTGTGTGGGCGCGACCTATTGTTTGGACCGTATCTATCAGGCGGGTGAAGCGCTCTGCATTCACAATGCGGCCACGGGCCGTGAGTTGACCATGCCGCATGAAATCGGGCTTTCTGCGGGCTCTCAAAAAGTCGTAATCGTCGGCGCTGGGCCAGCAGGGCTTGAGGCGGCGCGCGTGGCTGCCGAGCGGGGCCACGACGTGACCGTGTTTGAGGCCGCGCCTGAGGCTGGCGGGCAGATCCGTCTGACAGCGCAAAACAAGCGCCGTGCCGAGATGATCGGGATTATCGACTGGCGCATGGCCCAATGCGCGGCGCGGGATGTGCGCTTTCACTTCAACACCTATGCAGAGGCTGAGGATGTGCTCGCACTTGCGCCGGATGTTGTGATCATCGCGACAGGCGGTTTGCCTGAAGTGACTGTGCTTGAGGCGGGTAACGAGCTTGCTGTCACAGGCTGGGACATCATCGCAGGCGATGCCAAGCCTGGCGAGAACGTGCTTATCTTTGATGATGCGGGCGATCACACAGCGCTCATGGCGGCTGAAGCCATTGTTGCGGCGGGCGGGGCTGTCGAAGTGATGACCCGCGACCGCAGCTTTGCGCCTGAGGTCATGGGAATGAACCTTGTCCCCTATATGCGCAGCCTGCAAGAGAAGGATGCGTTATTTACGGTTGGCCGCACGCTCAAAAGCCTGAGCCGCAGGGGCAACCGCCTTTTGGCGCAGATTGGAACCGATTATTCGCGGCACGTTTCAGAAAAGGAATATGACCAAGTCATTGTCAACCAAGGCACTCTGCCACTGGACGAACTTTACTTTGCGCTCAAGCCAGAGGCGTCAAATTCTGGCGAGATCAACCACGATGTCTTGATTGGCGGCGAAGGCGCGCTGTTTCCAAACCGCAATCCCAAAGGCACATTCGCGCTCTACCGGATCGGAGACGCGATTTCCTCACGCAACACACACGCCGCAGTCTATGATGCTCTGCGGCACGGTGTTCTTTGGTAAGGCGTTGGGGAGAGCCGCCTTCCCAGCGAGATTGGTGCAGCGCTGACGAAGGTTGGATATGATTATCGTGGCTTGAAGACTGCGGCTGAGCGGGAGACTAAATGCGAAATGTCGGCAATCCCACGCTCTGCCCCCGCGTGAAATTGTCGGGAAGATTTGGCCATCGGGTAAGGTGTATGCCCCACGATTGAATTAAGACCTGAGTGACGAAGACACAGACCTATTCAAGCCTGTTTATAGCTTTTGATGCGTCATGCTCCTCCTTGCCTGACCTAGGCTTTGAGGCGCTCAATTTTCCAACAAGTTTTGATGATTGCGCCACAATAGCAAAATCCCCAATGCCATAAGGATGAGTGCTGTAAGCAGTGGAAAAAGCACGGATAAATATGCGCCTTCGTATGAGGGGGCATAGATCCCCTTACGCAACATCCCGACAACATGGATCAGGGGGTTCCACCAAAGGATATCCTGAGCGATTTTTGGCATGAAATCATAGGGGAGAAACATCCCTGATATAAAGATAAGGGGGCGTGTCAGGATTTGCCAAATCCGCTCCCAGACCGGAAATGTCATCATCACATAGCAATTAAAGCAACCAACGCCGAAGCCCAGCACCCCTCCCATGAGGTAAGCGAGTGCGATCAGGGTGAAATCAGGGCTGATTTTCAGATCAAGCACAACAAACAGACCAAAGAACATGATATAGCCGACCAGCACATGGGTGAGCAGGTGTAAAAAACCGCGTGCGATCAACGCGTCCATGAAGGTTACGGCGGGATATCTCAATAAACTGCGGGAATAATTGAGCGAGGTCGCGGTTTTGTTTGCGATGTCGTTGAACAACATGAAGGGTAAATAGCCTGTTGCGTAGAACAGAGGAAAGCTGTCTCCCAGCGGGGGAGAGTGCATGATAAACGAGAAGATGGTTGTCAGGACCGCAAGGGCGAGCACGGGCTCAATGATGGCCCAAGCATAGCCCCCCGGAGAACGCCCATAGCTTGTCGACATTTCGCGCATAACCAAGGCGAATATAGTGCGCCCCGTGCGGAACTTGCGGGCGCGCAGACCGTCCTGTTCAAGCAAGCCGTTATTCGAAGGGCGTGTCATCTCTTCATGTTCTCCATGTGATGAGAGATTGCGTCTTCGACATTTTCATACATTGTGAGCGACCCGTTTTCGAGAACGGCGGCCTTGCTGCACATCTGGCGGATGACCCCCATCGAGTGCGACACAACGAGTGCGCCTGATGACCCAATCCGCCGTTGAAAAACGTCGTTGGCCTTTACCTTAAACCGCTCGTCGCCCACGCTTGTGACTTCGTCAACGAGATAGGTATCAAAGCGAATACCCATGGAAACACCGAAGGCGAGCCGTGATCTCATTCCTGAAGAGTATGTGCGAAATGGCATATGATAGTGCTGGCCCAACTCGGCGAAGTCTTCGACAAAGTCACTGAGCATATCGGTATCGACGCCATAGACACGGGAGATAAATCGCACGTTTTGCGCGCCCGTTAATTCGCCATGAAACGACCCCGCGAAGCCGACGGGCCAAGAGATCGTGCCGTCGCTCCAGATACGCCCGCGTGTCGGCTTCTGATTGCCTGCAATGAGGTTCATCAATGTCGACTTCCCTGCGCCATTCCGACCGAGAAGAGCGACAGAAACACCCGTCGGAAAAACGGCATTGATGCCACGTGCTACTGTCTTCTCTTCGCCGCGTGTTCGATAGGTTTTCCAGACGTTTTCACAAACAATCATGGCTCAACGGCGATCCCGAATGCTGTAATATATCAATAGCCCGACCGACCAAAGCAAAGTCACGAACAGCACAACGATGAAGAGCTTTATCGGGCGCTTTGGATATTTGCTTTTCTCGGCAACTGTCGGTTTGACATGGGCAACCAGGTAGCGTGCCTTTCGTTTGGCTTCTGCGAGGGAGGCATTGTAAGCAAGCAGAGCGGAGCGATAGGCCTCTTCGGCAAAGAGCATATCCGACGCCAATCTTTCGTATGTTGCAAAAAGGGTGGCGTAATCGGCGCCACCTGGCCCCTGGCCGCCATAACCAAACTTATTTTTTTCGATGTCGATCTGCGCTTGAAGGGCGTCTATCTTTCGGCTGACTTCGCTCACGCGGGGGTCGTCCAGTCCTGATGTTCGTGTGAGAAGGTCTCTCTGAATGAAGCTCTCGGCCTGCTGCACCTGTAACTGTGTCAATATCCGCATCTGAGCTTCAAGCGTTGCGTTTGGATCAACGATTTGTGCTTCCAAACGGAAGCTTGTCATAGCTTTGCGCGCAGCCGTGAGCCGGTTTTCAGCGGTCTCAAGCTCATCTCTGCTAAAGCGGGTCGCATCCTCGTGTGCTTCATCTGAAAGGCGGTTAATCAACTGCCTGTTCGCTTCATAAATTGCGAGTGTGATCTTGTTTGATGCCACTGGATCATAACTGCGCACCGAAAGTGTGACGATCCCGTTCTCAGACTGGGTGAGCACATGGCTGTTCCAGTAGTCGAGCAAGTCTTCAAACTGCCCCGAGGGATCAAACGCAAAAAGAAGATCATTCGGCCATTCGGCAGAAAAAATTTGCCTTAAGTTGATGTCTGCCTCAATGAGGCGCACCAAATCGCCGCTGGCTATATATTGTGTCAGAATATCGACGTCGCTGGAGCTGCTCCCAGTGATTGACGAGAGACCGCCCAGCAAATCCGTAGCAGACTGAAGGCTCTCAGTGCGGACAGAGAAAGACATACTTGAAATATACTGGTCTTTTGCGAAGCCCCATAGATATATCGCTGAAACAAGCATCGGCGCGATAACGACGAGCACAAAGGAAAGAACGATCCGGTGGTGCCGAGGCTTCATCTGCGCGGGCCCAGCAATCTCCACAGCATCACTCATACCAACAGCCTTACCCAATTCTACTACGTTTCAACGTCCTACCCACGTAACGTTAATTTCTCATTAACCATGAGTCATTCTATTTGAATTGTCTCTGTTTCAGAGCGATTGACGAAACAGAGAAACCTGACTGTTATGGTCGGGCGGTGGCAAACAAAGGCATATAAGCCGCCTCATTTATAGAGCTGCCTACGCCCTACAGCCTCTAGTTCGGCGGTTCTAAACTTGATTTTGAGTTCTCAAACGCCTTTGATTTACGTTTTTATTATGTCGCCTATGAAAGTGAATGGCCTGAAGGCGCAGATGAGACCAATGCAGCTGGCGGGTATGTGATACAGGATTTTCGAGAGCTTGCGTCGCAGGGTTTTTCCTTGAAGGGTTGACCAAGAGTCTGAGGGCCGTCACAGGTTTGGATTTTGCATCTGCGCGCTGAGAATAAAGACTGCTGCTTTTTGCCCAAGCTCAATTGCACACGCGCAAGCGCCCGAAGAGCTAGAGGTTTATTCAAGCATCAAATTAAGGATGTAATGGCGGACCGAGGAGGATTCGAACCCCCGACCCCCTGATTCGTAGTCAGGTACTCTATCCAGCTGAGCTATCGGTCCGTCGGAGGCAGGAACTAAGGCCTGCGCGCGCGCTTTGCAAGAGGGTTTTTGGAATAGTTTTGAACAAGCCGAAATTTGAGAGGCCTGACGCTGCGAAACGCCTTATTTGACTTGGCTGAGACGGATTAAAAAACTTGTGCCGTCTTCATCTGAGCGTTCGAGGATCAGTTCGCCCCCATGGCCGCGTATCAGCTCGGCGGCGATGGCGAGGCCAAGGCCCGAGCCGCCTTTGCGCGCGCCGCCATGGAAGGCTTCAAAGAGATGTTTACGGGCCTTCTCAGGCAGCCCTGGCCCTGTGTCGCTGACGCGGATCTCCACCATACCGTTGATATCGCTGGCGGTGACGCGCACCTCGCCGCTTTGCGCTGCGGTTTCAAGGGCCTGCCTTGCGTTGCGCACAAGGTTGCTCAAGACGCGGTAAATCTGTTCGCTGTCCACTGTGACAGGAAAGGCGCTGGGCAGCGCGTTGATAAAGCGGATGTCGTTCTCACTTTGCGTAAGCAGCTCGGCCTCAAAGACATCTTCGACAATGTCATTCAGGGCAGTTTTGGCGAGTCGTGGGGCAGGCTCTTCGGCCTTGCCAAAGGTCAGGGTGGTTTCACACAGGTTAATCGCACGGCTGATCGAGCCGACAAGTTTTGGCGCCATGCGTTTGACTGTCGGGTCTTCGCTTGTTTCGATGCGGTCGGTGAAGAGCTGTGCCGAGGTGAGGATATTGCGCAGATCATGGCTGATTTTGGCCACAGCCGAGCCAAGCTGCGCGAGGCGCTCTTTTTGCTTCAGCGCGCTGGTGAGCTGGGTTTCCAGCTTTTGCAGAGCCTCCTCCGCTTCGCGCAATTCCGAGACGCTGGCGGAGGGCTTGATAATGCGATGTGCGTCTTCGGGATTGTCCGCATAGGCGCGAATGTCGGCCACCACGCGTTTGATCGGCCGCACAAGAAGCAGCTGCACCGCCAGAAAGAGCAAGAGCGCCGTAAAGACAGAAATCACCGCCGAAAGAAGCAGGATGCGCAAGCCATATTCAATCATAGCGATACGCAACGGCTTTGTTTCCATCGAAATTTCGATCAACAATCCCGCTTCGCGCACAGGGTTTCCGATCACGCGGATCACACGGTCTTCAGGATCAAACAGGCGCAGGGTCGCATCACGGATCAGCACAAAGGCAGAGGCATCGCGCAGATCATAAGTCGCATAGATCGGCTTGGGCATGGGCGAAGACAGGATCAGCTGGCGCGCCTCATTGCGCCGCAACACGACGTTAAACACCTCTGCATTGCGCAGAAGCTCTTCCTCAAGGTCAGCATCAATCATATCATCCGCAAGCAAGGCCAGCGAGGCGATTTGCGCGCGCTCCAGCCGGCTTAGCAAATAGTCTTCGCGAAACCGCGCAATCGAGGGCACAAAAATCAGGATTTCAGCCAGCATCACGAAGATGACGGTCAAAACCAGAAAGCGCCCTGACAGGGAGTTGAGCATAACCTGTGAAACCTCTTACGGAAGGAAGCGCTGGATTGCGCCCACCACTCGTTTCACCATGTTACTCTCAAACAGGCGTGGAGAGAAATAGGCCCCAGCGACGCGCTTGTTGATTTCGCCGATTGTGGGGTAGGGCGCGACCATGGCTGCGATCTGGCTCATCTTCATGTTATTGGCGAGAGCGAGCGCCCAGGTGTTGATCAGCTCGCCGGCTTGATGGCCCACAATGGTCGCCCCGATTGGGCGGCCCTTGAGGATCATGACCTTGGCAAAGCCTTTGGTCTGGCGCTCAGCGATCGCGCGGTCATTGCCGGCATAGTCAAAGCGCACCACTTCAAGCTTGTTGCCATGTGCCTTGCGCGCCTGGGCTTCCGTGAGGCCGACTTGGGCCAGTTCGGGGGCCGTGTAAGTGGCCCAAGGGATATGGCTGTGCTTGGCCTTTGCAGGCAGGCCAAAAAGGGCCGAGCGGATCACCACGCCAGCATGATAGCCTGCGACATGAGTGAACTGTAGCCCGCCTGCCACATCGCCAATGGCATAGACGCGGCGGTTGCTGGTTTTGAGGGCGGCGTCCACTTTGATGCCTGTGCGGGTTGTCTCAATGCCTGCGACGTCAAGGTTGAGTGTGTCAATATTGGCTTTGCGGCCCACGGCCACAAGCAAATGCGTGCCTTTGAAAATGCGCCCGTCTTTGACTTCAATCTCGATCGCGCCGGCTGTGCCGCGGATATCGCAGGCAAGGGCGTTTTCGGCGATGATGATGCCCTCTGCCCGCAAGCTCTCAAGCAAGACACTGGCGGCCTCAGGGTCGTCCTTGCCCAAAGCGGCCGCCGCTTCGATCACGGTCACATCAGAGCCAAGGCGGCGGTGGGCTTGGGCCATTTCCAGCCCTATAGGGCCGCCGCCAATGATCAGCAGGTGATCGGGGCGCTTGGCTTGCTGAAAGATGGTTTCGTTGGTGTCGTAAGGCACGCTCTCAAGGCCCGAGATTGGCGGCACAAGCGGGCTTGAGCCTGTGGCGATGATGATCCGTCGCGCCTTGATTTCAGTGTCACCCGCCCTGACGATGTCCGGGGATATGAACGTTCCATATGCCTCAATCACGCGGACGCCGAGGCCTTCGAAACGCTCGACAGAATCATGTGGTGCAATGGTTTGGATGACCGCCTGCACATGGTCTTGAGCCGCAGAGTAGGCCTTGGCGGTCGGTTTGCCTTTGGCATGGGCCGCTTTGGCCTCAGACAGAAGCGCTTTTGAGGGAACACAGCCATAATTGAGGCAATCCCCTCCCATTTTATGGCCTTCCAGCAGAACAACACTGGCGCCCATCTGTGATGCGCCCGCCGCGACAGACAACCCGCCTGAGCCGCCGCCGATGACCAATAGATCTGTTTTAATATGTTTCATGACGGGTTCCTAAATGAGAGGGCCTTGTGACAGGCTTAAAGCGATTTGCCGCCACGGAGCGTTTTGATCAGGATGGGGAGCGCGGCCAAGGCGGCGAGGCCCAAGATCGGCAAGAGAATATGAGGCTCAAAAATGATGCCGAGGTTGGGGCTTTCGCCGCGCGCAAAAACCTCACCAAGGCCCGCCCCGACCGACGTATACACAACCGCACCGGGGATGATCCCGAAGAACGTGCTGATCACAAAACGCCTGAGGGGAACATCAAGAAAGGCAGGCAACAAATTGGCGACAAAAAACGGCACTGCAGGCACAAGGCGGATCAAAAACAGCATCGACCATTGATTTTCAGTGATGCCATCTTTGATGGCTTTGATCTTGCCGTCTGTTTCTTCAAGCTTGGCGCCCAAACGCGCCCCAAGACCCCATCGCGCGGCGAGAAAAATCAGTGTTGCGCCGAGTGTTGCCCCGATGACGTTGAACAAGGCTCCCGGAAAGGTTGCGAATAAGAAGCCACCTGTGAGTGTGGCGATGGTTGCACCTGGAAGCGAAAAACCGACGATGACAACATAAGCCGTGATAAAAATCGCAACAGTCAGACCGTAATATGAGTCGCGGAAGGTGAGCAGGGCTTCACGATTCTCGCGCAGAGCGTCAAAGCTGAGATAGTCTTTCAAGAAAACCGCGCCAAAGACAGCGACCACAGCAATACCTATCAAAGGCAGCAGCCGTGTCGCTGGAGATATCTTGCGCGCTGTGTTATTTGACATTTTGGTCCTGTCCCGTTTTGCCTGCACTCTCTGGCCCCCACCCTGCGCAGGCTGGCCCCAAAACCCAAGGGCCTTGAGCTTGCACTCACGCGGCCTTGATCAGATAGGTGTGTTTTTGTGATTTCACAGTGTGAATTTGATGATACTGTAACAAAGTGAAGAGTCGTCAGCAGGTTTTTGTTGCAAAATATGCCAAATCCTCTCGCTACGGGTTTGACAGCCCCCAATGTGCCCCCTATAGAGCGGGCTTCAAGTATTCACGAGGCATCCGAGCGACTCGCGCGCCTGCCTTATAAATCGGAGACGGAGCGATGAAGCGCACCTACCAACCAAGCAACCTCGTGCGCAAGCGGCGCCATGGTTTTCGCTCACGCATGGCCACAAAAGCGGGCCGCAAAATCCTGAATGCACGTCGTGCACGTGGCCGCAAGTCGCTGAGCGCGTAAGCTGGCCCTGCTCCCAAGGGGGCAACGGATTGCGAAAAAGATATAGAACCGCTTGAGAGTGTCTCAGGCGGTTTTAACTTGTTTTCCTCCCGCTATGGTATGAAAAAGCCCTCATGTTAGCCTCTATCGAAATCTTGAAGAAACGCTCTGAGTTTCTGGCCGCGGCCCGCGCTCAAAAGTGTGGCACGAAGGGCCTGATGCTTCAGGGCCGTGCGCGCGGCGATGAGGCTCCAATGCGCGTTGGCTTCACCTGTTCCAAGAAGGTTGGCAATGCCGTGGCCCGCAACCGCGCCAAGCGCCGCCTGCGGGAGGCCGCGCGGCTTGTGCTGCCAGACTTCGGGCGCGCTGGCTATGATTATGTCCTGATCGGGCGCTTTGAAAGCACCGCAGGCCGCGACTTTGAGGCGCTGAAAGGCGATCTGGCCTATGCTCTCAAAAAGGTGCATGGCGCATGACCCCGCTCGCCTTTATCGTCTCGCTGCCAGTGCGGTTTTATCGTCTCGTGTTTAGCCCTTGGGTTGGCCATGGCTGCCGCTATCATCCGACCTGTTCCGCTTACGGAATGGAAGCTCTGCAAAAGCACGGCGGGATCAAGGGCACCTATCTCATGATCCGTCGCATTCTGCGCTGCCATCCTTGGGGCGGCAGCGGGATCGACAATGTGCCTGATTAAGACGCTTCAGTAACGCCTATTGACGCGTTTCTTGATCATCGGGCGGCTCTTGATGCGTTCGCGCACAAAGACAAAAAGCCCTGATCCCATGATGAGAGCGATCCCCGCCAAAACCAGTGGCGCAGGGAATTCGGCCCAGATCAGCCAGCCCCAAAACACAGCCAACGGCAGGCCGAGATATTCAAACGGCGCAACGGTTGCTGCGCTGGCGAGGCGGTAGGCCTGCCCCAGAGAGTAACCGATGATCGCGGAATTGAGGCCAAGCGCGAGGAAAAGCCAGCGGTCCGTGCCTTCGGGCCAAACCCAGGCGCGCAAGAGAAAGATCACACTTTCATTGGTTGCGCCTTGGGCAAAGCGCCCATCTCCGGCGACACTAAAAAAGCCGATCGAGACGAGAATAAACAAAGCCTGAATATAAACTGCCATGGCGCTGGCTTTGCTGGCGACGCCAAGCTTGCGGGTCATCAGCTGGTTGAGCGCATAGGTGAGCGCGGAAAACATTGGCAAGACGAGGATAATCCAATGCACATCAGCAGGCGCACTCTCGCCGCGCCACGCCTGCATCATCAAGATCACCCCGCAAAAGCCCACAACAACAGCGCCCATACGCCACGGCCCGACTTTTTCGCCCAAAATAGGGATAGACAAGAGTGTGATCATCAAGGGCGCAACGAAAAAAAGGGCCGTGGCGTCCGCCAGAGGCAAGACCGCCAGTGCGGCGAAGTAGCTTAGGTTTGACACAACAACCAAAGCACCGCGCAAAAGATGTAAGCCTGGGGTTTTGGTTTTGAGGATACGCCAGCCGCCTTCGAGCTGAACCAGAACGAGACTAAAGCAAATGCCGATGCCTGACCGGATGAACACCATCTCATGCAGAGGGTAGCCGCCAGAAAGAAGCTTGATCAGCAGGTCGTTGACGCTGATCGCCAGTATCCCTGCAATGATAAACAAGATACCCGCTGCAGGTCGGTTCAAAGCTTCGCTCATACACTGTCCTCTCGCTCACGTGCTAATCGAATAAAGCCGACAGCGCGCGTCAAATTGCGACAAAGATGCTTTCGAGGTTTTACTCGCCTGCTGCGAGCGATAGGGTCGCCACGCGAAGAGGAGGACAAGGCATGGCCATTGTCGAGATCAACGATCTGCAAAAAACATATGACGGCGGGTTTCAGGCGCTCAAGGGTGTAAGCCTTGAGATCGGTGAGGGCGAAATCCTTGCGATGCTCGGCCCTAATGGCGCTGGCAAGACAACGCTTATTTCCGTGCTCTGTGGTCTTGTCTCGCCAACAGGCGGATCGGCGCGGATTGGCGGCCATGATATCGTTGCAGACTATAGAAAAGCCCGCCAGCTTGTTGGACTCGTTCCCCAAGAAATCGCGCTGGAGCCTTTCACCAAAGTGATAGACGCTGTGCGCTTTTCGCGCGGACTTTTCGGCCTCAAACGCGATGAGGCGCATATCGAGCGCATCCTCAAGCAACTCTCCCTCTGGGACAAGCGCAACAGCCGCAACACACAGCTTTCGGGCGGGATGAAGCGCCGCGTGCTCATTGCCAAGGCGCTGGCGCATGAGCCGCGTGTTCTGTTTCTGGATGAGCCGACAGCTGGGGTTGATGTCGAGCTGCGCCGCGATATGTGGGATATTGTGGCCAAGCTCAAAGCAGACGGCGTCACGATTATTCTGACCACGCATTATATCGAAGAGGCCGAGGCGATCGCGGATCGGATCGGTGTGATCAACAAGGGTGCGCTTTTGCTCGTCGAAGACAAAGCTGCGCTGATGGAGCGGATGGGGCGCAAAGAGTTGCGCATCTCGCTGCGCGCGCCTGTGGCGACGGTGCCTGATGCTTTGTCACGCTACGGCTTGGCGCTGGCGGATGAGGGTAGAACGCTCGTCTATACCTACGATACCAAAGGCGAAGCGACAGGGATCACAGCGCTTCTCGCCGATCTTTCGGCTGCGGGTTTAAAACTTGCGGACCTGAAGACAACCCAGTCGAGCCTTGAGGATATCTTCGTGGGCCTGACATCAGAGACCTCAGGGGAGGACGCGGCATGAACTGGTCTGCTGTTTTCACAATCTACCAATCTGAAATGATCCGCTTCTTCCGCACCTTTGTGCAAAGCTTCATTTCGCCTGTGATTTCCACATCGCTCTATTTCGTTGTTTTCGGAACGGCGATCGGCAGCCGCATTCAGGAGGTCGAGGGCGTGAGCTATGCGGCCTTTATCGTGCCCGGCCTGATTATGCTCTCGGTGATGACACAGGCGATTTCCAATGCGAGCTTCGGAATATACTTCCCCAAGTTCACCGGAACAATTTACGAGCTTCTGTCCGCCCCGATCAACTTTCTTGAAATTGTGCTGGGCTATGTCGGTGCTGCCGCAACGAAGGCGCTCTTCATCGGGCTGGTGATCCTTGCGACGGCCTCGTTCTTTATTGATTTGCAGATTGCCCATCCATTGGCAATGCTGGCGTTCCTTCTGCTCACCTGTCTGAGCTTTGCGCTCTTTGGCTTCATAATCGGGATATGGGCCGGCAATTTTGAACAGCTCCAGCTTATTCCGCTCTTGGTGCTCACACCGCTTATCTTTTTGGGGGGGGCGTTCTACTCGATCAGTATGTTGCCACAGATCTGGCAAAAGCTCTCGCTGTTTAACCCTGTGGTCTATCTCATCTCAGGTTTCCGCTGGTCGTTTTATGGCGCAGCCGATCTGCCAATCGGGCTGTCCTTGCTCGCCATTGCAAGCTTCACGGGGGCGTGCCTCTTGGTCATTGGTTGGATTTTCAAGTCTGGCTATCGGCTGAAGCCATAAGGCAGGAGCGTCAGAAGATGTGGCGGCTTTGCCAAAAACTTTTTCGCTGGGCAGAGGCGCGACCTTGTTTCGCTCCTCGCGCGGCTTTACATGGGCAGGTATGAAATTGAAATTGCCCTTCTTCAAGAAACACCCCCGCGTGGCGGTGATCCGGCTTGCTGGCAGTATTGCCGCGGGCACCCGCGGCAGCCTGTCTGACGAGGCGCTTGCGCCGCTGATCGAACGGGCCTTTCGCAAGGGCAAGCCCAAGGCCGTGGCGTTGATCCTCAATTCGCCGGGCGGCTCGCCCGTGCAATCAGGGCTGATCGCAGCGCGGATACGCAGGCTGGCCGACGAAAAGCAGATCCCCGTTCACGCCTTTGTCGAAGATGTGGCGGCTTCGGGCGGATATTGGCTCGCTGCGGCGGCAGACGATATCTGGGCAGACGGCGGCAGCATCATTGGCTCGATCGGGGTGATCTCGGCGGGCTTTGGCGCGCATGAGCTTCTAGAGCGCCAAGGCGTTGAGCGCCGCGTCTATACCGCAGGAAAGTCCAAATCGACGCTCGACCCCTTCCAAAAAGAAAAGCCCGCAGACGTGGCGCGCCTCAAAACTCTGCTTGATGAAATGCACACGCTGTTTATCTCCCATGTTCAAGCGCGCCGCGCAGGCAAGCTCGATGAAACAGCCGAGCTTTTCACAGGCGAATTCTGGCTTGCGGGCCGCGCGCTCGAGCTGGGCCTGATCGACGGGATCGCTCATGTCGAACCCAAGCTCAAAGAACTCTATGGGGAGAAGGTCCGTCTGATCCGCTATGGGCGCAAAAAGCCGCTTCTCTCGCGGTTTGGGGCGCAGGTCCTAGAGGATGGGGTCGCGGCACTTGAGGAACGGGCGCATTTTGCCCGCTTCGGGCTTTGAGCGCATGATATTCAAGATCGTTACACTCTTTCTGGTTGCCATGGGTGTCTTGGCCATGTTCGGCAAGCTTCAGGTTCCTGGGGTCAAATCAATCACCGACAAACGCTGCCCCAAGTGCAAGCGCTTTCGGATCGGCAAGGGGCCATGCCCCTGCAAAACAAAAGGGTAACGCATGGATTGGCTGCTCGCCGCTCTCGGCTTGGTGATATTGCTTCTCGCAGGGGACAGCCTTGTCCGTGGCGCCGTCAATCTCGCCCTGCGCATGGGTATCCCTGCGCTTGTCGTGTCGCTCACTATTGTGGCCTTTGGCACCTCTGCGCCTGAGTTGCTCATCGCCATCAAAGCGGTCGCTGACAATGCGCCTGATATCGCCATGGGCAATGTCGTCGGCTCCAATACCGCCAATATCCTGATGGTTCTGGGGTTTCCGGCATTATTGGCCGCCATGCATACATCCGAATGCGATACCCGTAAAAACTATCTCTATATGATCGCCAGCTCGGTTCTGTTTATTGCGCTGGCATTTCGGGGTGTTTTTGATGTTCTTGCGGGTGTTGTCCTTCTTGCGGCTCTGGCCGCAGTGCTCACAGACAGCTTTCTGCACGCCCGCAATCATCGCCGCGATACCCGCGCCGCCGAAGCGGCCATGGACAGCGACGAGCTGGAAGACCTCGAGGGCGCAGACCCCGAACTGCCGTGGTGGAAAATTGGTGTGTTTCTTTTGCTCGGTCTGATCGGCCTGCCGCTCGGTGCTGATATTCTTGTCGACAGCTCTGTGAATATCGCCCGCGATTTTGGCGTCACCGAAACGGTGATCGGCCTCACGCTTGTTGCTTTGGGCACCTCTCTGCCCGAACTTGCCACAACGGTTATGGCCGCGCTGCGCCGTCAGGCCGACGTGGCGTTGGGCAATGTCATCGGCTCCAATATGTTCAATCTCTTGGCGATCATCGGGATCACCGCGCTTCTGGGCGAGATTCCAGTTGACCCACAGTTCCTTAAGTTTGATCTTTGGGTGATGCTTGCGTCTTCCTTACTGCTCATTCCGTTTGTGTTCCTCAAACGCGATATCACCCGCAGCTGGGGTGTTCTTCTGGTCGGGCTTTACCTTGCTTATATCAGCGCCGTGGTGCTCTCATGAGCGGGGCAGCACTCATCACAGGCGGTGCCCAGCGTCTCGGAGCGGCCATGACGCGCTATCTGGCGCAGCGCGGCTATGCGGTGGCGATCCACTACAATAGCTCTTCAAAAGAAGCGGATGCTTTGGTTGCCGAATTGACAGCCGCGGGGGGGCGCGCGGTTGCTTTGCAGGCAGACCTGCTGGATGAGGACGCAACAGAAACACTGGTGGACCGTGCCACAACGGCTCTGGGTCAGCCGCTCACCTGCCTGATCAACAACGCCTCGATTTTTGAGTATGACACGCTTCAAACCGCAACCCGCACAAGCTGGGAGCGCCATATCGGCTCCAATCTGCGCGCGCCTTTCGTCTTGATGCAGGCCTTCGCGGCCCAAGCCCCCGCTGTGACCCAAGACGCCAACGGCGAGCCGCTTGCCACAGCCCTTGTGGTCAATATGGTCGATCAGCGCCTGCGCAAGCTCACTCCGGAATTCAGCACCTATACCATCGCCAAGATGGGCCTCTGGGCGCTGACCCAGACGGCCGCTCAAGGCCTTGCGCCCGCAATCAGGGTGAATGCGATCGGACCAGGGCCAACCCTTCAGGGGAGCCGCCAAAGCGAGAGCCATTTTGCCCTCCAACGAGAGAATACTGTGTTGCAACGCGGTTCCAACCCTGCCGATATCACAGCCGCGCTGGGCTATTTTCTAGATGCGCCAGCCGTGACAGGGCAGCTCCTCTGCGTGGATGGCGGCCAGCATCTGGCATGGCAAACGCCTGACGTCTTAGGGGTCGAATAGACCGAATAGGCGCATCAGTGATAGAAGTTTTGCACGGGCGCTCAAGGCGGGTCACAAATGCTTTACAAAAACTTAATGAAACCAAAGCCTTGCTCATCCTATATTAAAATATACATTAGAAACAATGGCTTATAAAAGTGCCTAATTTTTAGGCAATTCAATCAAACTGGTTAAAAATAAAGAAAATTTCCGCTTCGCCTTTGGTTATACTCAGACTTATCCACAGGAATCGGGGAGAGCTTTCCTCTTGCTCCCGTCGGGGTAACATTGCAGCCAATAGGCGAATCGAGACAGAGCCGTGATGAACGACATAAATCCAGAAACCGTCCCCAAGGGGCACAAGGTGATTGCCGATTATGTGAAATCTCTCACAGGCGAGCCGGGTGTTTATCGTATGCTCGATGAGCAGGCTCGGGTGCTCTATGTTGGCAAGGCGCGCAATCTCAAAGCGCGCGTTTCAAGTTATGCGCGCCAGTCAGGCCATTCGGGCCGGATCGCACGGATGATCTCTGAAACCGTCACGATGATGTTTCTCACCACAAAGACCGAAACAGAAGCGCTGCTGCTTGAGCAAAACCTGATCAAACAACTCAAGCCCAAATATAACGTGCTTCTGCGCGACGATAAGAGCTTTCCCAATATTCTGGTGACAAACCACGCCTTCCCGATGATCAAAAAGCATAGGGGCGCCAAAAAAGAAAAAGGCCGCTACTATGGCCCCTTCGCCTCTGCGGGAGCGGTGACGCGCTCTCTGGCACAGCTTCAGCGCGTGTTTTTGCTGCGCAATTGCTCTGACAGCGAGTTTGAGGGCCGCACCCGCCCGTGCCTGCAATATCAGATCAAGCGCTGCGCCGGCCCTTGTGTTGGCAAGGTCACGGCCGATGAGTATCGCGAGCACGTCCGGGACGCCGAGCGCTATCTGTCTGGCCGCTCGACCGACCTTCAGGAAAAGCTGGCAAAAGATATGCAGTCGGCCTCGGATGCGATGGAGTTTGAAAAGGCAGCGGCCCTGCGCGACCGTATCAAAGCGCTCACGCAAGTGCAGAGCACCCAAGGCATCAATCCGCGTGGAACAGCCGAGGCGGACGTCATAGCGCTCCACATGGACAAGGGCCAAGCCTGCGTTCAGGTTTTCTTTATCCGCGCAAACCAAAACTGGGGCAATCGCGACTTTTACCCCCGCGTTGGCTCAGAGGAGATCGAGGCCTCAGAAGTGCTCGAAGCCTTCATTGGCCAGTTTTACGACAGCAAGGAGCCACCGCGCCTTTTGTTGCTGTCCCATCCGATCGAAAACATAGAGCTGATGGCCGAGGCGATGAGCGAAAAGGCGGCACGCAAAGTTGAAATCCTGCTTCCCAAGCGGGGCGAGAAGGCCGAGCTGGTCGAGTTTGCCCTGCGCAACGCCCAGCAAAGCTTGGCGCGCAAAAGTGCCGAAAGCGCGACCCAAGCCAAGCTTCTGAAAGGGCTGGCCGAGGCCTTTGATCTACCCGCGCCACCCCAGCGGATCGAGGTCTATGACAACTCTCACATTCAAGGCGCTCACGCGGTTGGCGGTATGATCGTCGCGGGGCCTGACGGGTTTATGAAGAACCATTACCGTAAGTTTAACATCAAGGGCGACGAGCTGACCCCAGGCGATGACTTTGGCATGATGAAAGAGGTGCTCGAGCGCCGCTTCAAACGCCTGATCAAGGATGATCCGCTTAAAAAAGAGGGCCTCTGGCCTGACCTTCTGCTCATTGATGGCGGGATCGGGCAGGTCTCGGCCGTGCGGGCGATTATGGATAAAATGGGCGTGTCCGACATTCCCATGGTTGGCGTGGCCAAAGGGGTTGACCGCGACGCAGGCAAGGAAGAGTTCTACCGCACAGGCAAGCCGCCCTTTGCGCTCAGACACAATGACCCCGTGCTTTACTTCGTGCAGCGGATGCGCGACGAGGCCCACCGTTTTGCAATCGGAACCCACCGCGCCAAACGCTCCAAGGCGATCAGCGCAACGCCGCTAGACGATGTGCCCGGTGTCGGCGCAACCCGCAAACGCGCCTTGCTCACCCATTTCGGGAGCGCCAAGGCCGTCAGCCGCGCGGCTCTGGCCGACCTTAAGGCGGTAGACGGAATTTCCGATACAATCGCCGAAACCATCTATGATTACTTCCACGAAAAGGGCTAGGGCGCGGCGCTCATTCGGGCGGCGGCTCTAGGCCCATGTCACGCATCCGTTCTTCCCGCTCCAGACGGGACAGCTCGATTTTGCGCTGGATCATTTCTTCAAACAAAGGGGTGACTTGTGTGTCGTCATAATGCGCACGCACCATTCCCGTGATCAGAGCTGTCCAATAAATCCGTAGCACAGTGTTGATCTTGGCCTGATAGCCGGGGCCAAGGCTACGAAACCATTTGAGCATATCCGCATCCAGCCTGATGGAGATTTTCTCTTTTTGGCCGCTATAACCAAAGGCGCTGATAGATCCGTTCCACTCCTTTGGCAGCGAGCGATTGACCCAGTCTTGTCGGAGATCCTCCTGCAAGATTTTCAACTCCTCAAACATGGTGATACGGGCTCTGTCTTTTGTCATCCGTGGCATGGGGCGTCCTTTTGCTGAAGAGCCGTCAGATTGGTGCTCAATAATTAACAAACCTAAAGCTCAGCGCACGTGCCCAAGCTGTCCATACTGGTGTATGCACTGCTTGCCCTATAGGCTGCCCCACAGCGTAGATTGTTGCTTTTCCCCCGCCTTTAAACGAGCTAAAAGAGCCTCATTATGATTTGGAATGTGCCTAATATTTTGACAATCCTGCGCCTGCTCGCCGCGCCTGCGGTGGCGGTGATGTTCTTTTCTTTTGCAAGACCTTACGCAGATTGGTTTGCGCTGATCCTCTTCGTAACTGCGGCCATCACAGACTGGTTTGACGGCTATCTCGCACGGACATGGAAACAAGAAACCAAGCTCGGCGCGATGCTCGATCCGATCGCCGATAAGGCCATGGTCGTGATCGCCCTCATGGTCATCATCGGGTATTCCGACACAAGCTGGACACCATGGCTTGTGTTGCCCGCCACGTTTATCCTGTTTCGCGAGGTCTTCGTTTCAGGCCTGCGCGAGTTCCTTGGCGACACGGCAGGCACCCTCAAAGTCACAAAACTCGCCAAATGGAAAACAACCCTACAAATGGTGGCCATTGCTGTTTTGTTTTCCAAAGGCGTGTTCGAACATTACCTCGTTATGGCCGCATGGGGCATGGACGAGGCTCTCTTTGAGGCGATCATGAGTGGCGCTGAAGACGATCTTCAGGGCCTGCGCTGGAAGGCCGAGGGAATGTATTGGGCGGGCCAGGTCGGTGTCGTCCTGCTTTGGCTGGCCGCGATACTCACAATGGTCACCGGCTGGGATTATTTCCGAAAGTCTCTGCCACATCTGAAGGATTAAGCTATGAATGTGCTTTACTTCGCTTGGGTGCGCGAGAGGATTGGTCTGCCACGGGAACAGGTTGAAACCAAAGCAAAAACAGTGGCCGATCTGGTTGTTGAGCTGAGCGCACGCGAAGAACGTTATGCGCTGGCTTTTGCAGATATATCTGCTTTGCGCGTTGCGCTCGATCAAGTGCTTTCAGATTTCGATGCGCCGCTGGACGGCGTTAAAGAAGTGGCTTTTTTCCCTCCGATGACAGGCGGATAAATGGACATAAGGGTTCAGGAAGAGGCGTTTGATCTCGGGGTAGAAGCACGCGACTTTGCGCAAAAGACGCGCGCGTCAGGAGCGGTTGTCACCTTCACAGGGATTGTGCGTGATACAGCCGATGGAACCCTCGACTATATGGATATCGAGCATTACCCTGGCATGACGGAAGCGGCGCTGCGCCAGATTGCGGATGATGCGTTAACCAAATGGTCATTAGAAGACGCAATGATCCTTCACAGGATTGGCAAAATGCGTGCCGGTGAAATGATCATGATGGTCGCCACAGCCGCACGTCACCGGAAGGATGCTTTTGAGGCTGCGGAGTTTTTGATGGATTTCCTCAAATCACGCGCACCGTTTTGGAAGAAAGAAGTCACAAAAGAGGGTGTCACTTGGGTCGAGGCGCGTGATGAGGACGAAGACGCGCTTTCCCGCTGGTCCTCATGAGTGATTTAAGCCTGAGCAACAGCAGCGCGCGCAGGCTTTGGCTCGATCGGCATGGTCTTTGGGGCGCGCCTGCCGGGGCGCTTGATGTGCCACAGATCGGTGCCGATCTGGGCTTTGTTCAGCTTGACTCTATCCGCCATGTAGAGCGCGCCCATGATCATATCTTGTGGTCTCGCAACGCGTCCTACCGTGCCGGATATCTCGGCAAGCATCTGGAAAATCGTGATTTTTTTGAACACTTCACCCATGATGCAAGCCTGATCCCGATGCAATACTTGCCAATGTGGCGGCGGCAGTTTCTCCGCCACGCCGAGAAAATAACCAAAGCGGGCTGGTGGAAAAATATGCCCGATGCAGAAGGGCGTGCAGCCCTTAAGGCGCGCATTGCCCGAGAAGGCCCGCTGTCGACCAAGGATTTTGACAGTGCCGCGCCGCGCCCCAAGGCTATGTGGCAAAGGCCAGCCCATAAGCTTGGGCTGGACTATATGTGGTATGCGGGTGAACTCGCGACCTCGCACCGCAAGAATTTTGTAAAGTATTACGATCTAGCAGAACGTGTTTTTCCAAAGCAATTACAATCTGTTATGTTGAGTGACGCGGAACAGATCGACTGGCTTTGTCGCGCGGCTCTTGAGCGGCTTGGCTTTGGCAACGCTGGCGACATCCAGCGCTTCTGGGGCGCGTGCACAGCAGCCGAGGTCAAAGCATGGTTGGAAGCGCAAAGGGGCGCGCTACTGTCTGTTTCCGTGCAGCAAGCTGATCATAAAACAGCGCAGCTTTGGGCCTTGCCTGAGCTTGAGGCGCGGTTGGCTGGTCTTGCAAAGCCAAGCCGCTCCATGCGTTTGCTCAACCCGTTTGATCCTGCGATCCGTGATCGTAAACGCACCGAACGCTTGTTCGGCTTCTCGTATCGTAACGAGATATTTGTGCCCGAGGCACAGCGCCAATGGGGGTATTACGTATACCCGCTTCTAGAAGGCGAGCGTTTTGTCGGGCGGGTTTTACTGCGTGCCGATCGCAAGTCAGGATGTCTGCACATAACAGAGCTTTGGCCTGAAGATGGCGTGAAATGGGGGGCACAGCGCGGCAAAAAATGGCAAGCCGAGTTCAAGAGATTCGCCCGCTTTGCTGGCTTGGAACCCGTCTTGGATTAGCTATTGCTGTTGCCGCTGCTCACACGCTCGACATAGGCGCGCATTTCTTCGGCCTCGTGACGCGCGTCGCGTAATCCGTCCATAGCAGCGGCTAGTTCTGCTTCCGTTTGTGACAGTTGATTGGTTAGCTCGGCTTCGCGCTGCTGAAGATAGGTGATGGCCTGATCACGGGTTTCTTCGGCTTCATGCAGCTCTTGGGCCATTTTCTCAAGCTCCTCCATGTCACCACGCGAAACCCGCGTGAACCGGTGGATCAGCCAGTTTACAAACCAGCCCATACAAAACGCAATAAACAGGATGATCGCGGTCGCGATGATGAACTCTGTTCTGGTCATTGGTCTTGCCCTTCGCTCGTTGCCGCGTCTTCTGCGGCTTGATCTGTGGTGTCTGATGCACCAGTTTGCTCTTCGCTTTCAAGCGTTGTTTCAACCTCCACAAGAGGTTCAGGGCGCACAAGTGTAATTTCGATACGCCTGTTGGCTTCGCGTCCTTCTTCGGTGTCGTTGGAGGCGATGGGTTGGGTTTCGCCATAGCCTTCGGCTGTGAAACTGCTGGTTGCGACGCGTCTGTCGCGAAGGGCATTTAACACAGCGAGCGCACGTGATTTGGAGAGCGCTTGGTTCATGGTTTCGCGCCCCTGGCTGTCGGTGTGGCCTGCAATTTCCATCCGCAGTTCTGTGCAGTTGCCAAGCACCTCACTGATCTCGTCCAGAGTGCCCAGAGAGGCAGCATCTACAGTGTCACTGCCCGGCTCGAATGTAATTTTGCGAACCTTCAAAATTTCGGCGATTTTGGCTTCGCATTCATCTGGCGTGAGCAGACTTGCAATCGGGTCGAGCTTCTCAAGATAGGTCACATCTACAGAAAACCGTGCGCCCTCTCCGAGCTTGTCTGACAGAATTTTGCTGATCTCGGAGCGTGCGGTTGTGCTGCCGGTGTTGCCTGTGATGGTGATGTCTTCTGCGGTGACACGGGCCGAGCCGTTTGACAAAAGCGAGAGCGCTTCCAGACCCGAGAGGACACGCAGGGGCCACGCGCTGGGGAGCGTTTCGTCCGTGCGGGCGCGGTTGCTGACTGTGGCGCTGCCAAAGCGGGCGGTGGCAAAGCTTTCGGCTGTTTGGGCGACAATCTCGTCGTTCAGCCGTCCGTTGAGCTGCACCAGCCCTTCGGGGCTGAGCGTGGCGATGAATTCGGCAGGGCCTTGGCCCGGATCGGAGGGGTCAGGCGTCAGAACAGCGTGAAGTGCAAAGACATCTGGCAGGCTGTTTTCAAGCGCGCCGACCACACGGTCAAACGCGCGCTGGTCAACCCCCGGGGCGGAGACCAGAGTAATATCAGCATCAGAGAAAGTAACAGACCCGCCGTTCAATTCCGCGATTGCAGAGATTGACTGAGCCGCAGCATCTGACCAGTGAGGCGAAGGCACGCCAAGCCCGATGCGGCAGTCTACGTCGCCCTCAATGCCGGCTTTGCGCGCGGCTGCGACAATTTTCAGGCGGCCTTCTTCAGTATGGGCAGAACAGGTGTCAAACCGTGGCCCAGCCTCGTCTTGCAAGAACCGAAGCGTAAATGGTGTGATCACGGGGCGGGGCGAGGAGATATCAAAGCCGACACGCAAACCAGACGGCGCATCGCGCTTGAGGCGGGCTTCGACCTTGAGCTTGCGTGCTTCACTTTCGGCCATGGCCGTGATGGTTACGCGGCGTGCGTCAATCGAGATTTTTGAGCGGGGCAAAGCCTCGAGCGCTTCAAGGCCAAAATCAACGGCATTGTCCCAACCATCTGGGATGTCATAGTCGGCGCTTTCCAGCAGGTCGGCGATTTCGTCATCGTTCGAGATCTGGGCAAGGCGGCTAATGAGGTCTTCCCGGTCTGCCGTTGAGGGGATCAAACCGATCAGTGAGACATCATTTTCGTTGCGCAATATTTCGATGGAAAATCGCGGCGGAGCCAAGGCAGCAAGGGCTTTTACGTCCATTTCGTCGATTACGCGAGCGGCATCGACAACTGTTCCTGCTGTGCTGATGGCAAGAAAACGGTTGGCTTCGGAGGGGGCAGTGCCGGTGAGCACAACCTGAAGCCCGTCAGCGTAAACTTCGGCCCAAGTCAGCGCCTTTGCATCAAGCGATTGGCGAACGCTATATTCGGAGGTTTCTTCCACAAGAGTCACCGCAAAGCGCGCGGCGATCAGGCTCAACAAAGCGGCACTCGCAAAAGTTCCGGCAAGGATAAGTAGGGATGATACGCGCATAAGACCTATTTTCAGCGGTTACCCGACCTCTCTTAAGGGGTGACATCAGGGGTTTCAATCAAACTAAAAGCGCGACGGCGAAAAACAGCAGAGGGATCAGGCCAGCGTCGCGGTTTGATCGGAAAAGTTTAACCAATTTTGCGCCATCATCAGGTGTAAAATGATTGAGTTGCCAGAGCATATGCCACCCCATCACGCAGGCTCCAAAAAGAGCAATCACCAGAGCAATCGGGCCGCTTGCACTGCCGAGCATGGCGGCAAGGATGGCAACGCCCAGAAGCGTCACCGTGCCTGCGAGAAAGCGCGCAAGCCACATGGGGCTTTGGCTTCCGAACAGGCGGGCGGTTGATTTGATCCCGATGAGGGCGTCATCTTCGGTGTCTTGGTGGGCATAAATCGTATCGTAAAAGAGCGTCCAGACGATCCCTGCGGCGTAGAGATACAGGGCTGGGGCCTCAAGCGCGCCGCGGTGGGCTGTCCAGGCGAGCAGCGCGCCCCAGTTGAAGGCGAGGCCAAGGAAGACCTGTGGCCACCATGTGAAGCGCTTGGCGAAGGGGTAAATGGCGACGGGGACGAGCGCCAGAACCCCCAGCAAGACGGCGGCTGTGTTGAATGTCAGCAAGATGCCAAAAGCGATAAGGGCTTGAAGACACATCCAAACAGCGGCTTGGCGGGCGGTGACTTGGCCCGAGGGAATGGGCCGCGAACGGGTGCGCTCGACCGCGCCGTCAAAGTCGCGGTCTGTGATGTCGTTCCATGTGCAGCCTGCGCCACGCATGAGAAATGCCCCCGCCGCGCAGGCCAGAAAAATCCAGAGATCATGCCATGTGGCGAGGCCGTCATGGAGCATGGCGAGCAAGAGGCCCCACCAGCAGGGAATGAGCAAAAGCCATGTGCCAATGGGCCTGTCGGCGCGCGACAGGCGCAGGTAGGGGCGGGTGCGGGCTGGGGCGTAGCTGTCGACCCAGTTTCCTTTGACGGCGTCAGAAACCTGTCCGTTCTGCTCTGGCGTATTCTGGTCGCTGCTCATATGTTTTGGCCCATGACAGATGTGAAGATCAGATTGTTTGTAGATCACCCGCTGGGGGCGGGGCAATCGCTGGCTTTGGATAAAGCGCAGTCGCACTACCTTTTTGGCGTGATGCGCCAGCAGGTTGGGGCGAATATTGCTGTGTTCAACGGCCGTGAGGGTGAGTGGCTGGCGGAGGTCAGTGAGGCCAGCAAACGGGGCGGTGTTTTGCTCTGCAAGGCGCAGCGCGGGCCGCAGGTCAATCCGCCTGACCTGTGGCTTTTGTTTGCGCCGATCAAGAAAACGCGGACGGATTTTATTGTCGAGAAAGCGGCCGAGATGGGCGCGACACGGATTGTGCCTGTGCAGACAGATTTTACCAATGCGGAGCGGATCAGGCAGGACCGTTTGCAAGCCCATGCGCTGGAGGCCGCAGAGCAGTGTGGCGGCACATTTGTGCCTGAAGTCACTGATTTGGCAAAGCTTTCTGCGCTGTTGGAGAGGTGGCCAGCGGAGCGAAAGCTGATGTTTTGCGATGAAGGGATTGCGGGGCAAGCGGGCGCACAGGCGGCTCTGAAGGCAGCCGGCGTCGGGCCTTGGGCTGTGCTCATCGGGCCAGAAGGGGGCTTCTCGGAGACCGAGCGCGCGCGGCTTCATGCGGCAGAGTTTGCCTATCCTGTGAGCCTTGGGCCACGGATTTTGCGGGCCGATACGGCGGCTGTGGCGGCGCTCACGGTTTGGCAACAGGCTTTGGGGGATTGGGCGTGAGCTTTATCAGGCCTGAGGCTGAAAAATTATTGAGCAAATACAAGGCGGTATTGCTTGCGGGCGTTGTTTTTGCGCTTGGCGGATATTGGGCGTTTTTCTCCTATGGGCTGCTGCCTTGGCTTGGCTATATCGTGATGGGCGCGTCGGGGCTTTTGCTGTTTTCCTTTCTTCAGCGGGCGTGGTTTGCGCGGGGCGAGGGCGGGCGCGGCTTTGTCGAGGTGGACGAAGGCCAGATCAGTTATTTTGCGCCCGACAGCGGCGGGATGATTGCGGTGCGCGAGCTCAGCGAGCTCTCTTATGATGGGCGGCCAAACCCGCCTGTCTGGACCTTGCGTCAGGCAGGGCTGCCTGATCTTGTTATCCCCGTGAATGCCAAGGGCGCAGCAGGGCTTTTTGACGCTTTTGCAGCGCTTCCCGGCCTTTCGGCGGACCGTTTGCTCACAGCACAGCGCGGCGCAAAAGATCATGTGCGCATCATTTGGCGAAAAGATGCGTTGCTGCGCATTGACACCCCGCGCCCGCGGCTGCACTCCTAACGCCTCACGCGAACACATCGGAGCGAACATATGTCTATTCCTCAGTCCGGCGGCGGCCCGATCGAACATTACTCGCAATTGGCCGAATATATGGCCGAGGGGTGTAAGCCCAAGGGGGAGTGGAAGATCGGGACCGAACACGAGAAGTTTGGTTACTGTAAAGACAATCTCTTACCGATTCCTTACGAGGGGGAGCGCTCGGTGCGGGCTGTGCTCGAAGGTTTGCAGCAAAAACACGGCTGGTCGCCTGTGTTTGAGGGCGAAAATATCGTTGGATTAGAAAAGGATGGGGCCAATGTGAGCCTTGAGCCGGGCGGGCAGCTCGAGCTGTCTGGTGCGCCGCTTGATTCGATCCACCAGACCTGTGACGAAGTGAACCTCCACCTCAAGGAAGTGAAAGACATCGCCGATGCGGTCGGCGTGGGCTTTATCGGGCTTGGCGCAGCGCCAATCTGGACTCATGAGCAAATGCCGCTCATGCCCAAGGGCCGCTACAAGCTGATGAACGATTATATGCAAAAAGTCGGCACCATGGGCCGTGATATGATGCGGCGCACCTGCACTGTTCAGGTCAACCTTGATTTTGCTTCAGAGGCCGACATGGTCAAGAAGCTGCGCACCGCGATTGCGCTTCAGCCTGTGGCGACGGCGCTCTTTGCCAATTCACCGTTTTTTGAAGGCAAACCGAACGGCCACAAAAGCTGGCGCAGCCGCGTCTGGCGCGATCTGGATGATGCGCGCACGGGGATGGTTCCGTTTGTGTTTGAAGAGGGCTTCGGCTTTGAACGCTGGGTAGACTATGCGCTCGATACGCCGATGTATTTTGTCTACCGTGATGGCAAATATATCAATGCCTTGGGCCAGTCTTTCCGCGATTTTCTCAAGGGCGAGTTGCCAGCACTTCCCGGTGAAACACCGACGCTGTCTGACTGGGCAGACCACCTGACCACGCTTTTCCCAGAGGCGCGGATCAAGAAATATATGGAGATGCGCGGGGCCGATGGCGGACCGTGGCGCAGGCTCTGTGCGCTGCCTGCCTTCTGGGTGGGTCTGATGTATGACGAGAGCGCCTTGGACGCGGCTCTGGACCTGACCAAAGGCTGGGATGCGGAGACCCGCGAAGCACTGCGCGTGGCCTCATCCGAGCAGGGCCTTCATGCGGAAACACATGGTGTGAAGATGTATGATCTGGCCCGTGAAGTTGTGAAGATTTCGGAAAGCGGGCTGAAGGCGCGGGCGCGTGAGGGCGCGGGCGGAATGATTCCAGATGAGACCCATTTCCTGAGTGCTTTGCAGGAGTCCCTTGAGAGCGGGGAAGTCCCTGCGGATGAGCTTTTGCGCCGTTATGAGAGCGATTGGGGCGGCGACTTGAGCCGTATTTACGCCGATTATTCATACTGAGCCAAAACCGCCTTGGTTAACGCAGCGTCCCGCTTGGTTAACGGAGGCAAAATGGCCTGATTCTAGCGGGGTGTTTTGTGTGCACCCCCCGTGCACCGGGCGTGCACCGGGTGAAACGACCTTTGATTAAGAGAAAATTAGGTAATGCACCGTTCGGTGCTGTGAGGGGTGTGCCGCTATTGCACGCCTCTTTCTGTGTTACTTTTTGCCGCCAAACTTCGGCTCGGTGCCTGCGCGCAGGCGCTCGATATTGGCGCGGTGGGTGAAGAACACCAGCACCGTCAGCGCGATACCGAGAAGCAGAAGCGGCTGCGCGCCCAGAGCGGTCATCCAGAGTGTTGAGACGCTGGCCGCGGCGATGGCGGCGAGCGAGGAGATCCGCCAGATTGCGAAGGCGAGCAGCCATGTGGCGCAGACGGCAAGGCCAACGGCCCAATTGAGCGCGAGCATGAGGCCGATAAATGTGGCGACCCCTTTGCCGCCCTTAAAGCGCAGCCAGACGGGGAAGCAATGCCCGAGGAAGGCCATGAGGCCGGCAAGTTGGGCGGCGTCTTCGCCTGCCATGGCGCGGGCGATCAGCACGACAACGGCGGCTTTGCCACCATCCAGCAGAAGCGTGAGCAGCGCGGCTGTCTTGTTGCCTGTGCGCAAAACATTGGTGGCGCCGATGTTGCCCGAGCCGATGGCGCGCAGATCGCCAAGGTTCATCACACGCGAGACCAGGACGCCAAAGGGCACGGAGCCGAAGAGATAGCCGATAAGCGCCCAGAGGGCGAGGACGGCGGCGGAATGTTCTATCAGGGGCATCAGCCGAAGACCTTTTTACCAGCGACATAGGTTGCCACGACTTTACCTTGCAGGCGCTGGCCGTCAAAGGGCGTGTTTTTGGACTTTGACAGAAGCGTGGTGCGGTCGAGCACGAAAGGCTTGTTTGGGTCAAAGAGCATGAGATCGGCGGGCGCGCCTTGTGCGAGGCGGCCAGAGGCGAGCTGAAGCCGCTTGGCCGGGTTGAGCGCGAGCGCGCGGAAGAGCTGCGCCAGCGTCAAGCTGCCGGCGTGAACAAGGCGCAGCGCGGCGGGCAGCAGTGTCTCCAGAGCGACCGCGCCAGAGGCGGCCTCGGCATAGGGCAGGCGCTTGCTCTCTTCGTCTTGGGGCGTGTGCATCGAGCTTATGGTGTCAATCAGGCCGCTGGCGAGGGCCTCGACGGTGGCGAGGCGGTCATCTTCGCTTCTGAGAGGCGGCTTCAGTTTGAAAAAGCTGCGGTAGTCGGCAACGTCAAGTTCGTTGAGCGTGAGGTGGTGGATCGAGGTGCCTGCGGTGATATCAAGGCCGTTCTTTTTGGCGCGCTCCAGCGCGGGGAGGGCGCGGGCCGTTGTGATCTGGTCGGCGTGGTAGCGCGCGCCTGTCATTTCAAGCAGCGCTATGTCGCGGTCCAGCCCCATGCGCTCGGCCATGGGCGAGACGGAGGGCAGGCCCCGCAGGGTGGCGAACTTGCCCGAGGTCACGGCGGCACCTGCGGAGAGGGTCGGCTCTTGGGGGTGGGCAATGACGAGCGCGCCGAGGGAGCGGGCGTATGTCAGGGCGCGTTGAAAGACTTTGGTGTTGGTCACGACAGCGTCGCAATCGGAAAAGCCGACCGCGCCCGCATCCATGAGGAAGCCGATCTCTGTCATCTCTTTTCCCTCGCGCCCCTTTGTGAGCGCGGCGAGGGGGAGGACATTGACGGCGCTGTCTTCATTGGCGCGGCGTTTGACAAATTCGAGCGCCTCGGGCGTGTCGATCGCGGGGGAGGTGTCGGGGCGGATCGCCATGGTTGTGACCCCGCCAGCGGCGGCGGCGCGGGCGGCTGAGGCGTAGCTCTCTTTGTGGCGTTCGCCCGGCTCGCCGACTTTGACGCCGATGTCGACAATCCCCGGTGCGAGGCAGAGGCCTTTGCAATCGACTGTCTCGTCGGCTTGGGGCGGCTCGCCCTGACCCATGGCCGCGATTGCGCCGTTTTGCACAAGGAGCCAGCCTGTGTCTTCGGTCTGGGCCTCGGGGTTGATGAGGCGGGCGTTTGTGAAGAGGGTTTTCATATCAGCTCCTAGCGCTCGGGGCGGCGTCGCGGGTCTTGAGAATGAGGCGTGCGCCTGCGGCGGGGTCGGGTTGGTATTTGATCAGGTATTTGTCGCCCGTTCGGGTCACGACTTGAAGGGCGGAGAGCATGGGCTTGGCATCGGCGACCGTCTTGAGGGGGATGTCGTGGCCGTCAGGGCCGATCAGCTTGGTGTCGGTGAGTTTCCAGACCATGCCCATCTGTTCGCTCATGGCGTAGGTGCCGCGCGCGCCGATGGCGAGGACGGAGCCGACCACGCCTGTCCAGGGGTGGGGATTGTCGATATAAAAGAGCAGCCCCGACAAGAGCAGCGCGCCGAGGGCGGCGAGCAGGATATGCTCGCGGATATAGGTGCTGCGGGCGGGGGGGAAGCTTGCGATGATCTCGGTCATGGCGTGGCCTTCTCGGGGCTGGGAATATCGGCTTCGTCAGCGAGTGTGCCCATGAGGGCGCGGCGGGCGATGTCGATCTCGCGCTCGATGGTGCGGGGGTTTTTGAGGTATTTCATCAGGACGGCTTGGCCTGTCTCAAGATCAAGGCGCAGGTTTTTGTAGGGCTTGCGCCGTGTGGCGTGGATATCGGCGAGATTGACGGCGGCGTTCTGCTCGGGGGCGTTTGTGTTTTCGTAGATGAGCCTGAGCGAGGTGAGGTGCCAGATATCGGCGCGGTGGGTGAGCCAGCTTGTATAATCATCAAAGATGAAGGCGGAAAACACCGTGGTGAACCCCATGATCGGCAGCCAGTATTCGGGCGGCAGGCCGATGAGCGGGCCGAAGACCACGGCTGTGATCAGGCCGATAATCAGCGAGCGCTGCACAAAGACCCAGATATCGGGTTGGTAGGTGCCAAGGAAGGCCTCGTCGTCCAGAAGGGGTGTGACAGGGGCGGGCGGCTCAGACATAGGCGTCCTTTGCGGCGTCCTGTGAGGCGGCGGCGCGGCTTTCGCGCAGGTTGCGCGCCAGAAGGTCCATCGCGGCCATGCGCACGGCGACGCCCATTTCGACCTGTTCCTGAATGACGCTTCGGGTCACGTCATCGGCGATATCGCCGTCGATCTCGACGCCGCGGTTCATCGGGCCGGGGTGCATCACAATTGCATCTGGTTTGGCGTGGGCGAGCTTTTCCGCCGTAAGGCCGAAGCGGTGATAATATTCGCGCTCTGACGGAATAAAGCCGCCATCCATGCGCTCTTTCTGGAGGCGCAGCATCATCACCACATCGACGCCCTCAAGGCCTTCGCGCATATCGTCAAAGACCTCGACGCCAAATTCGTCGATCTGGCTGGGCATCAGCGTGGGCGGGCCAATCAGGCGGACGCGATTTTCCATTTTGCCCAGCAGCATGATATTGCTGCGGGCAACGCGGGAGTGGGCGATATCGCCGCAGATCGCAATCGAGAGGCGGTGCAGACGGCCCTTGGCGCGGCGGATTGTCAGCGCGTCCAAGAGCGCTTGAGTCGGGTGTTCGTGGCTGCCGTCGCCCGCGTTGAGCACGGCGCAATTGACCTTTTGCGCCAAGAGATCGACAGCGCCTGAGTGCGGATGGCGCACAACAAGCAGATCGGGGTGCATGGCGTTGAGCGTCAGGGCGGTATCGACCAGCGTTTCGCCTTTTTTGATCGAGCTTGCGGCCATCGCCATATTCATGACATCCGCGCCGAGACGCTTGCCTGCAAGTTCGAAAGAGGCCTGTGTGCGGGTCGAGTTTTCAAAGAACATATTGATCTGGGTGAGACCCGCCAGCGCCTCGGAATGTTTGTTCTGGGAGCGGTTGAGCGCGACATATTTGTCGGCCAGATCGAGAATAGAGGTGATGTCGGATTGGGAGAGCGGCTCGATCCCGAGAAGGTGACGATGTGCAAAGCTCATGGGCTGTCCCTCGCAAATTTCATGCGCTTATAAAGCGAGGGTCGGGAGCGTGCAATCTGCTTTCGGTGTTTTGGCGGTCTCACTGATGCGCTAGGATCATGACATGGAATCGGCACAAGACTATTGGGCGGCGCGGGCGGCTCTTGAATGGCAGGTGGAACTTGGCGCAGACGAGGCGCTGAGCGAAACGCCTGTGAACCGCTTTGAACTTCTGGAAAAACCCAAAGCCAAGGCGCAGGCCAATACGCAGGCCAAGGCGGCTGTGGCGGCGCCGCAGGTGCAGAATATTCATGTGGAAGCGCTCAAGATTGATGCGGTGGCCGAGGCGACCAAAGCCGCAGAGGCGGCGCAGGATCTTGGCCAACTGCGCGGGGCGCTGGAGCGGTTTGAGCATTGCGAGCTAAAGCGCGGGGCGCGCAACCTTGTCTTTGGCGACGGCACGCTGGGGGCGCGCGTCATGATCCTTGGAGAAGCGCCTGACCGTGAAGGCGACCGTGAGGGCAAGCCTTTTGTCGGGCAGGCGGGTGCGCTTTTGGGCAAGATGCTGGGCGCGATTGGCCTGAGCCTTGAAGACAGTGTTTACGCCAGCACAGTGATGCCTTGGCGGCTATTGAACCAGTCGGGGCCAAGCCCTGAAGAGATTGCTATGATGCGGCCCTTTGTGGCGCGGCATTTGGCGCTGGCTGCGCCTGAGTGCGTTGTTCTGATGGGCAATATTGCCTGTGATGTGGTGCTGGGACAGCGCGGGATCACGCGGCTGCGGGGCACGTGGGGCAAGGCCTATGGCTTGCCTGTGATGCCGATGTTTCCGCCCGAGACATTGATGCGCCAGCCCGATCTAAAGCGCGCCGCATGGGCTGATTTGTTAGAGATTAAAGCGAGGCTAGGATGAGCAGGATTGACGAAAGCCGTGAGTTTATCCCTGTGAGGATCGCTGTTTTGACGGTGAGTGACACGCGCGCGCTGGCTGAGGACCGCTCGGGAGATGTGCTTGTGGCGCGGCTCACCGAGGCGGGGCATTTGCTTGTGAAACGCGAGATTGTCCGCGACGAGCGCGGCGATATTGCCCAGCAGTTGCGCGACTGGGTGGCGAGTGGCGAGGTTGATGTTATTATCTCGACAGGCGGCACGGGGCTGACGGGGCGGGATGTCACTGTTGAGGCGCATCGTGATGTCTATGAAAAAGAGATCGACGCTTTTGGCACGCTCTTCACCATGATCAGCTTTGGCAAGATCGGCACCAGCGCTGTGCAGAGCCGCGCGACGGCGGGGGTTGCTGGCGGGTGTTATCTTTTTGCGCTGCCGGGCAGTCCCGGGGCGTGTAAGGACGGCTGGGACGAGATCCTGAAGTTGCAGCTTGATTACCGCCACAGGCCCTGCAACTTTGTTGAGATTATGCCGCGGCTGGACGAGCACAAGCGGCGCAAATGAGCGATATTTTCGAGCCATTGGGGCCAAAGGCGGGGCTGCAAGACGGGCCGAACCTCATCAAGGTGGCGGCGATTTATGCGTGCGATGAGCATGGGCGCGCGCTCTGTCAGCTGCGCGACGATTTTGAGAGCGTCGCGGCGGGCGGTATCTGGGGCCTGTTTGGCGGCAAGATCGAGGCGGGCGAAAGCCTGCGCAGCGCGGCTGTGCGCGAGTTTTATGAGGAAACGGGGATTGTGATCGGGGAGAGCGATCTGGAGCCGATGGTTGAGGTGGCTTCGAGCGTTTTGCCGGATTGGCGGATTTATGTCTTTGGGCTGATGCGGCCTGTGCAGCCCGACCAGATCAGGCTCGGTGAGGGCGCGGGATTTGCATTTTTGACAGAGGCGCAGATTAGCGACTACGACTTTATTGCGACCTATAAACAGTTTTTTGAAAAGATTTTCGACTGAAACGCAAATCTCATGCGTATATACACAAGGGCCTTGACTGTGAGGCTCTATGACGGGGCAAAAGGAAGATAGATGCGGTTTTTGCAGCGTGGATTGACGGGGCTTTTTATCTTTTCGGTGACGCTCGGGCTTTTGGCCTATGGGGCGATCCTTGTGCGCGGGGCTGTTGAGGACCGCATGAGCCAGGAGGCGCGGGTTCCGCCGGCGCGGGAGCGGGTTTTTTCTGTGAATGCTCAAAGGGTTGCTTTGGACAGAGTCACGCCTGTGATTTCGGCTTATGGCGAGGTGAAGAGCCTGCGCACGCTTGAAATCCGCCCGGCTGTGGGCGGCACGATTGTGAAAATGAGCGAAAATTTTGTCGAGGGCGGGCGCTTTGCGGCGGGCGAAGTCATGCTCAAGATTGACGATGCGGACGCGCGGGCGGCGTTTGAGCGGGCCGAGGCCGACCAGATGGATGCGAAGGCCGAGGGGCGCGACGCGGCGCGCGCTTTGGCGCTGGCGGGGGATGAGCTGCGCAATGCAGAAGAGCAGGCGGCTTTGCGCGAGCGTGCGCTGGTGCGCCAACAGGATTTGAAAGCGCGGCGCGTGGGCACAGATGCGGCTGTGGAGGCGGCCGAGATTGCCGCGAGCGCGGCCAAGGCGGCTGTTCTCACCCGCAGGCAGGCTTTGGCGCAGGCCGAGGCGCGGCTGGACAGTTCGGCCACGCGGCTGGCGCGGGCGGGGATCCAGCTTGCCGAGGCCGAGCGGCGTCTGGCCGAGACCGAGATTGTCGCGCGGTTTGACGGGGTTTTGAGCAGTGTGAACGCCGTGGAAGGGCGGCTTGTGAGCGCCAATGAGCGGCTGGCGGAGTTTGTCGACCCTGACGCGCTGGAAGTGGCGTTTCGGGTCAGCACGCAGGATTACGGGCGGCTTTTGGACACGGAGGGACGCCTTAAGGCGACCAAGCTTAGGGTCATTCTCGAAGATTTTGGCACCGACCTTGCGACAGAGGCGCGGCTGAGCCGTGCGGGCGCAGCCAATCTGGGCGGGGAGACGGGCCGCGCGCTCTTTGCAGAGCTGGCCGAGGCCAAGGGCTTTAAGCCCGGTGATTTTGTCGGCGTTGAAATTGAGGAGGCCCCGCTTGAGGCGGTTTCGATGGTGCCTGCGACGGCGCTGGGCACCGATGGCTCTGTCTTGCGGATTGGCGAGGACGGGCGGCTTGAGCTTGTGCAGGTTCAGCTTTTGCGGCGGCAGGGGGACAGCGTGATCATTCGCGCGCCAGAGCTTGCGGGGCAGCTTGTTGTCTCAAAGCGCACGCCTCTTTTGGGCGCGGGGATCAGTGTCACGGCGGTTGAGGCAGGGGCCGAAGCGACCGCGCCTGCGGCGCCCGAGATGATCGCCCTCAGCGAAGAGCGGCGGGCCAAGCTTGTGGCCGCCGTGGAGGCCAACAAAATGATGCCCAAGGACGTGCAAGAGCGGCTTTTGACGCAGCTTAAGGCGCCTGAAGTGCCGCTCAAAATGGTGGAGCGGATCGAAAGCCGTATGGGGGGATAAGGGATGCGCGATGTGGGGCTGATCGGCGGACTTATCTCTTACTTCACGCGCCACAGGACTGTGGCCAACCTGCTTTTGGTCAGTCTCATTGTGGCGGGGCTTGTCGCGATGCCACGGATGCGGGCGCAGTTTTTCCCTGATGTGATTGTCGATAATGTTTCTGTGAGCGTCGTCTGGGAGGGCGCGGGCGCAGAAGATGTCGACGCGGGGATTGTGCAGGTTTTGGAGCCTGCCTTGCTCACGGTTGAAGGCGTGGCCGAGGCCTTTTCAACCTCGCGTGAGGGGCGGGCGCGGATTGATCTTGATTTTGAACCCGGTTGGGACATGGCGCGCGCGGCGGATGATGTGCAGGCGGCTGTCGATTTTGTCACGCTTCTGCCTGAGGAGGCAGAAGACCCCAAAGTCGAGCGGGGCGTCTGGCGCGACCGTGTCACCGATGTTGTGATCACGGGGCCTGTGGGCGCGGACCAGCTGGCGCGGTTTGCCGACGAATTTGTCGCGCGGCTGTTTCAGGAGGGCGTGACGCGCACCACGATCCGTGGCGTTTCGGGCCAGAAAACCAATATTATTGTCTCAACGCGCGATCTGATCGAGCATGACATAAGCTTTGCCCAGATTGCGGGAGCGATTGGCGAAGAGGTCAATGCCGACCCTGCGGGCGATGTGACGGGGGCGAATGCGCGGGTGCGCACCGGTGTGGAAAAGCGCAGCCCCGAGCAGATCTCCCAAATTGTGATCAAGGCGCTGGCCGATGGCTCCAAGCTGACGATTGGCGATGTGGCGCAGATCGAGGTTGAGGGCGCGCTGCGGGGCGAGACTTATTATGTCGGCGCAAACCCTGCCATTTCTGTGCGGGTGGACCGCTCGGCGAGTGGCGATGCGATTGGCATTCAGGCCTCTGTCGAAAAGGTTGCGGCCGCGCTTGAGGCGACGCTGCCGCCCGATGTGTCGATTGACCTTATTCGGACGCGGGCCGAGGCGATTACGGGGCGTCTGGATATTCTGCTCGACAACGGCCTGATGGGGCTTGGGCTTGTGGTTGTCTTGCTGTTTTTATTTCTCAATGCGCGCACGGCCTTTTGGGTTGCGGCGGGCATTCCTGTTTCGATGCTCGCGGCGATTGCGCTGATGTTTGCTTGGGGTCTGACGATCAATATGATCTCGCTGTTTGCCCTGATCATCACGCTCGGGATTGTTGTGGATGATGCGATTGTGGTGGGAGAGCACGCCGATGCGCGGCTCAGGAAGCTGCGCGAGGGGCCTGTGGAGGCCGCCGAAAATGCTGCCAAGCGAATGGCTATGCCTGTGTTTTCGGCCACGCTCACAACCGTCATTGCCTTTTTTGCGCTGACCTTTGTGGAGGGGCGCTTTGGCGATCTGATTTCGGATATTCCTTTCACTGTGGTTGTGGTTTTGCTGGCCAGTCTGGTCGAGTGTTTCCTTATTCTGCCAAACCATATGGCGCATTCGCTCAAGCACGCCTTTGAAACCCATTGGTATGATTTGCCAAGTCGGGTTGTGAACCGCGGCTTTGAGCATATTCGCGAGCGTTATTTCCGCCCCATGATGGCTTGGGTTGTGACGCTGCGCTATCCTGTTTTTGCGGCGGTGGTTCTTGTTCTGGCGAGCCAAGTGGCGCTGTTTGTGCGCGGCGATGTGCAGTGGCGCTTTTTCAATGCGCCTGAACGGGCCTCTATTTCGGGCAATTTTGCCATGGTTCCGGGGGCGAGCCGCGAGGACACTTTTGCGATGATGCGCTTGCTGCAAGAGACAGTGACCGAGCTGGGCGTGGAGTATGAGGCCAAGCACGGGCGCAACCCGATTGATTATGTGCTGGCGCAGGTGGGCGGCAACACATGGCCGCCGCTGGCGGGCGCAGACACCAAAGAGCCAGACGAGCTTGGCGCTGTGGCGATCGAGCTGATTGATGCGGATTTGCGGCCCTATTCGAGCTTTGCGTTTCTGGCCGAGTTGCAAGACCGCTTGCCGAGCCATCCGCTTTTGGAAACTGTGAGCTTTCGCGGCTGGCGCTCTGGGCCGGGTGGCTCGGCGCTTGATGTGCAGTTCTTTGGCGCAGATGCCAATACGCTTAAGGCGGCGAGCGAGGCCTTGAAAGAGGCGGTTGCGCAATACCCCGAAGTGAGCGGGGTTGAAGACGATCTGGCTTATGACAAGGGCGAGTTTGTGCTTGATCTGAGCGCGCAGGGGCAGGCGCTTGGCTTTACGATTGATGGCGTGGGGCGCGAGCTGCGCCACCGCCTCAGCGGGCTTGAGGCGGCGACCTATCCTGACGGTGCGCGCTCGGCCACGATCCGCGTGGAGCTTCCTGACGACGAAGTCACGGCGGATTTTATTTACCGCACCCAGTTGCGCGCGCCGAACGGGCAATATGTTGCGCTTTCGGATGTTGTGAGCGTGCGGGAGCAGGCGGGCTTTTCCACCATTCGGCGCGAAAACGGGCTGCGCACCGTTTCTGTGACGGGGGACATCTCCGAGGATGATGCGGCGCGGGCGGCCGAGATTGTTCAGGCGCTACAGGAAAGAATTTTGCCTGATATTGCCTCCAAATTTCAGGTCGAGTGGCGGCTGTCGGGGCTGTCCGAGCAGGAGGGCGACTTTCTCAACGACGCTTTGACAGGGTTTATCCTCTGTCTTGTGGGGATTTATCTTGTCCTCGCTTGGGTTTTTGCAAGCTGGACACGGCCTGCCGTTGTGATGGCGATTATTCCCTTCGGGCTGGTTGGGACGATCTATGGCCATGCGGCGTGGGATGTGCCTTTGAGTATGTTCACGGTTGTCGGCTTGCTTGGCATGACAGGGATTATCATCAATGACTCGATTGTTCTGATCACCACGATTGACGACTATGCCGAAGAGCGCGGGTTGATCCCCTCGATTGTGGATGGCGCGGTTGACCGCTTGCGGCCTGTGCTATTGACCACTTTGACGACAGTTCTGGGCCTTGCGCCGCTCTTGTATGAAACGAGCCAGCAGGCGCAATTCTTGAAGCCGACAGTGATCACGCTGGTTTATGGGCTTGGCTTCGGGATGGTTCTGGTTCTGTTGATTGTGCCCTCTCTGATCGCGATGCAGGCTGATTTTTCAAAGCAGATCAGAAGCCTGCGGCGGGCCTTGCGCGCCAAGGATGCACGGGCGGTTCAGTGGCCTGTCGCGGTCGGTGCGGCGCTTGTCGGCTTCTGGTTTGTGCTGTCGCTGGGGTGGTTTGCGGTTCTGGGGCAGTTTGCGCCGCTGATCGGCGGGCTGGCAGCGGCCAGCACAGCGCTGGCTGCGCTGGGTGTGTTTCTGGCGGGGGCGGGTGTGATTGTCTTGCTGGTCGCGGTGACTGGCATGGCGCTTTTGGCGCGGGCTCAGTCGCAGCCCTGAATATCAACCGCGTTGTCTGTTCCAATCAGGGTGAGGCGCAGGGCCGATCTGTTGAGCGCGAATGCGCCGCTGAGCGCGTGGACCAGCTCGGTTTTGAGCGTGACGGTCTGGCCCTTGCGGCTGATCTCCGGGTCGCTCGCCCAAACGAGGGGGTCGCCTGTCTCAACGGCGGCGTCTTCTGCCCCGCCAAGGTGGGGCAGGCGGGTGGAAACCGTGAGCAAGACACCGCGTGACCCGAGCGCCGTCTCGCAGCTCACCTCATGAGGCTGGCGGCGCGGCACAGTGGCGAGAGCTGCCTTGATCGCTTGGATGTCAGCGCTGTTGTCGGGCGCGATGGTTTCATCAACGGCGATTGCGAAGGGCACGCAGATGTCTTTGCAGACCCCGATATCGACTCTGCCCTTGAGGCGGATCGGCTTGCCCGAAGTCTCGGGCGTCAGAGCGAGGGGCAGCACAAGGCGCTCGGTGTAGATGATCGAGCGCATCCCGTTTTGGGTATAAACGGTGGGGCGGGGCCAGGCGGGTGTGGCGCGTTCAAGATTGCGCGAGCCTTGCCAGTCAAAGCTGGGGGGGATACCCGCATCTCCCGGTGCGCGCCAGTAACTGTGCCAGCCCTCGGCCAGAGTGAGCTCAAGTGCGGCCATGCGCGTGCCGTCAGCCTCGCTCCAGCCGTGCAAAATGCGGGTCTGGACCTTGTCGGCATAGGGGTTGGCCAGCGCAGGCAGCGCGAGAAAGGCCAGAATAAGAGCAAGGGCTTTTGTCATCTGCCCTAGATGGGCCAAAGCGCGCGCAACGACAACTCACAATAGAGCGAGAAAGATTTCGCGGGAGGCCTTGTCGGGAGCGGCGCGGCTTGGCTAAAGTGAGAGCAGGGGTAAAACGGAGCAAGACAGTGCGGAACGAGAGCGATCTGACAGGGCAGCTTCTGATTGCGATGCCTGACATCGGCGATCCGCGGTTTCAGCGCTCTGTGATCCTGATTTGTGAACATTCAAAAGACGGCACGATGGGCCTGATCCTCAATAAGCCGTCCAGTGATGTTTCTTTTGAGGATCTTGCCAAACAGCTTGAGCTGGGCACGCCTGTGGGCAAACAACAGGTCTATTTTGGCGGACCCGTCGAGATGGGGCGTGGGTTTGTGCTGCACTCAAGCGAATATGTTTCGGGCCGCTCGAGCCATCTGGTTCTGGAGGGGCTGCGCCTCAGCACCTCGCTGGATGTGCTCGAAGATATGGTCACAGGCACAGGGCCGGGCGCGGCCCTCCTGATGCTGGGCTATGCGGGTTGGGGCGCGGGGCAACTTGAGGGCGAAATCCTTGCCAACGGCTGGTTGAGCGGACCTGCGGATGCAGAGTTTGTGCTCGGCGGCGGCGGCACCGAAATGTGGAGCGCCGCCCTGAAGCGGCTCGGCGTGACGCCTCTGCATCTCTCGGCAACAGCAGGGCACGCGTGACCCCGTCCTGACGGCCTGCTGCTTTCTTTTTGCCAAAAATATCCTGGGGGGAGCGCGAGGGGGGCAAAGCCCCTCTCGCCCCACCGCGATTTGACGCAGTCAAAGCGCAATCCCTGACAGCGCTAGCGCGGCGCGGCGGCGCGGGCGAGCCTGTCATTGATGGCAAGCCCTATTCCGCGCGCAGGAATGGGCGAAACGGCGATTTTACCCGCTTGCGCATCCAGCGCGCGCAGCATGGCAAAGAGGTTGGCGGCGGCCTCGCGCAGGTCGCCTGCGGGCGAGAGATTGAGCGCTGCCTTTTCAACGGGGCCAAAGCCGAGCAGCGCTTCGTCAGCCTCGGGGGCTGTCACGTTGAGGCGCAGGGCGGCGTCGGGCGCATAATGTGACGCAAGCTGCCCCGGCGCTATGATGGCGGCGGGGGTTGTGGCCTCTGTGAGCGGCTCGCCGAGTGCGGCTTCCAGCTTCTCGCGGGTGATCGAGCCGTGGCGCAAGAGTGTGGGCGCGCCCGCGAGGCTGACGATTGTGCTTTCAAGCCCGATCTCTGCTGCGCCACCATCGAGCACGGCGGCGACACGGCCCGTCAGCCCTTGCAGCACATGGGCCGCCGTTGTCGGGCTGATCTTGCCTGAAGGATTGGCCGAGGGGGCCGCCACGGGGCCGTCAAAGGCCTTTAGAAGCGCTTGCGCGACAGGGTGAGCAGGGCAGCGGATGGCCAATGTGTCGAGCCCTGCGGTCACAAGGCTGGCAATGCCGTGGCCTGCGCGCAGCGGTAGAACCAGCGTGAGCGGGCCGGGCCAGAAGGCGGCGGCGAGGCGCGCGGCCCTGTCGGGCCAGTCAACATAGCGCGCGGCATCTGCGGGGCGCGCGACATGGACGATGAGCGGGTTGAAACTCGGGCGGCCTTTGGCGGTATAGATACCCGCCACGGCCGCGCCATTGCGGGCGTCTGCACCGAGGCCATAGACCGTTTCTGTGGGCAGCGCGACACGCGCGCCCGCGCGCAGGAGGGCGGCGGCCTCGGCTATGCCTGCGGGATCGGCGGAAAGAAGGTGGGTTTCTGAAAGAGTCATGACGCCGCGTTATTGCAGAATTGGGATTTGAAAGCTTGTAGGTCAGGGGCGAGGGCTTGCCAAGCGGTGCTTTGCGGGCCGAAGAAGGAGAAGACCATGAGCTTTCGTGCCCCCGTTCAAGACTATGACTACATCATGCGCCATATTGTCGGCTATGACAAAGTCAGCGCCACGGCGCGCTTTGAAGAGGTGGGTGAGGCGCTGACCTCGGCTATTTTGACCGAAGCGGGACGGCTTTGTGAAGAAGTGCTCGCGCCGCTTCAGCGCAACGGGGATCTGGACCCTGCGCGGCTTGAAGACGGTGTTGTGCACACCTCAAAAGGCTTTGCTGCGGGCTATAAAGCGATCCGTGAGGGCGGTTGGATTTCGGTGGCGGCCAGTCCTGAGTATGGCGGCATGGGGCTGCCTATGACGGTGACCACGGCGGTCAACGAGATGATGAGTGCGGCCTGTCTGAGCATCGCGGTCAACCCGTTGATGACGCAGGGCCAGATCGAGGCGTTGGAGCATCACGCCAGCGACGAGATCAAGGCGATCTATCTGCCCAAGCTCGTTTCGGGGGCGTGGTGTGGCACGATGAACCTGACCGAGGCGCAAGCGGGCAGCGATGTGGGCGCGCTCTCAAGCAAGGCCGAGGACAATGGCGACGGCACCTATGCGATCACCGGCCAGAAAATATATATCAGCTGGGGCGACAACGACTTTAGCGAAAATGTCTGCCATCTGGTGCTCGCGCGCCTTCCCGGCGCGCCTGCGGGCACCAAAGGGATCAGCTTGTTTCTGGTTCCGAAATTCCTGCCGGACGCAAACGGCGAGGCGGGTGTGGCGAACAGCCTTCATGTTGTCAGTCTTGAGCATAAGCTCGGGTTGCACGGCAGCCCCACGGCTGTGATGCAATATGATGGCGCGACGGGCTGGCGTGTTGGCCCCGAGGGCGGCGGTATGGCGGCGATGTTTACGATGATGAACAACGCGCGGCTGGGCGTTGGCTGTCAGGGCATCGGCGCGGGCGAGGGCGCCTACCAAAAGGCGCTGGCCTATGCCAAAGAGCGCAAGCAGGGGCGCACGCCTGTTGCGGGCGGCACCGGCGCGATCATTGATCATGCGGATGTGCGGCGGATGTTGGCGACCATGCGCGCCGAGCTTTTTGCAGCGCGCTGTATCGCCATGGCCAATGCTGTGGCGATTGATATGAGCCATGCCACGGGCGCGCCTGACTGGGCGGCGCGGGCGGCTTTGCTGACGCCGATCACCAAGGCGTTTGGCACGGATACGGGCATCAAGGTGGCCGATATGGGCATTCAGCTGCATGGCGGGATGGGCTATGTCGAGGAGACCGGGGCGGCGCAATATGCGCGCGATGTGCGGGTCACGGCGATTTATGAGGGCACCAACGGCATCCAGTCGATGGACCTTGTCGGGCGCAAGCTCATGGACGGGGGCGAGGCGGCGCATACACTGATTGATGAGATGCAGCGCTTTGCCGAGGGGGCGCGCGCGACGCGGCCACGTATGGCGGGGCTGATCTGGGACGCGACCGAAACCCTGCGCGAGGCGACAGAGTGGATGGTGTCACAGACGGATATGACCGCGCGCTTTGCCGGGTCGGTTCCGTTTCTGGCGGCCTATGCGCGGGTTTTGGGCGGGTATTATCACCTCTGCGCCGCTGTCGCCGAAGGCACCAACGGGCCGCGCACCAAGCTGGCACGGTTTTACATCAACCGCTTGTTGCCCGAGTATAAGGCGCTTCTGGATCATGCCATGCAGGGCGATGCAGACCTCTATGCTCTGGATATCGAGGATTTTGACGTCGCATGAGAGATGATTTGCAGGGCATAAGATATCCGTGGCCAGACGCGCCCGAACCGGGCGGGTGGGTTGAGGTGGCCGAGGGGGTGCTCTGGATCCGCTTGCCGCTTCCGATGGTGCTCGATCATGTCAATGTCTATGCGCTTGATGAGGGTGACAGCTGGACGCTGGTGGACACAGGGTTTCACACCAAGCGCTCTGTTATGATGTGGGAAGAGCTTCTCAAGACGGCGCTGGGCGGCAAGCCTGTGGGCCGTGTGATCCTGACGCATCATCACCCTGATCATATCGGGATGGCGGGCTGGTTTGTGGAGCGGGGCGCAAGCCTTTGGGCCTCGCGCACGGCATGGCTCTTCTCAAGGATGCTTATTCTGGATGTGGAAGAGACGGCGACGCCGCAGGCCGAGGCTTTCTGGCGCGCGGCGGGGATGGACCCCGATATTCTTGCCAAGCGGATGGGCGAGCGGCCCTATAACTTCGCGGACGTTTGCGCGCCTATTCCTGTGGGCTATACGCGGCTCAAGGACGGTGATGTGCTTCATGCGGGCGGGCGCAGCTGGGATGTGCGCGAGGGCAACGGCCATGCGCCCGAACACCTCACCTTCTGGAGCCGTGAGGACAGTCTTGTGCTGTCGGGTGATCAGATCATCTGTTCGATCAGCCCCAATATTGGCGTTTACCCGACCGAGCCGATGGCGGACCCTGTGGGCGACTGGATCGCCTCTTGCGAGATATTTTCCGAACTCGCCCAAGAGGACCATATTGTCCTTGCGGGGCACAAACGGCCCTTTACGGGGCTGCCGTTTCGGATGCGCCAGCTGCGGGAAAACCATGTCCACGGGCTGGACCGTCTGGCGGCCTATATCGAGACGCCGAAGACGGCGGTTGAGTGTTTTCCTGTGCTCTTCAAACGAAAAATTGACCTAGGCACATATGGATTGGCCCTTGTGGAAGCTGTCGCACACCTTAATCATTTGCTATTAGAAGGCCGCGCCGAGCGAAAGCTTGATGAAAATGGCGCGTGGCTGTGGAGTAGCAAAGGGTAGGTTTATGAGCGATATGATTGTCACCTCGGCGGAAGCGATGGAGGCAGACGCGCTGCCCAAACGGCACGAGGCGCATTGCAGCCCGCAGGCGCAGGCGGGCCACAAGCCCACCACCGTGACCCCTAAACCCGTCGCGCAGAAAAGTCCTGCCGAGTGGGCGCATGAGCGGCTGATTCTCTATATCCAGAACTTTGAAGAGCAGCTCGACAACGAACACGAAGTTGCCATGGGCTTTACGGGCGGGGACGCGGGCGTCCTGCGGATCGAGGGTATGGGCTTTTTTGACCCTGACATGGTCACGTTTTACGGCGCGGATGCGTCTGGCGCGAAAACCCAGCTTGTGCAGCACGTGAGCCAGCTTAATGTGATGCTGCGCGCGCTGCCCAAGGAAGTGCCTGCGGCGGCGCCAAACCGGATCGGCTTCCGGCTGGCCAAAGCGCTGGAAGAGGGCGAGGCCTAAAATGCCGCAGCTTGCGGCAATCTAGTGACAGGCGCGCGCAAATGCAGTAATCAGCCCCAAACGCGAATAAGGAGACAGTTATGAGCGACCACAAACACGGCGAAATGGACACCAAAGTTCAAGAAGAAACCTTCAGCGGCTTCATGACTTGGGTCACACGCACAACGATTTTTTGCATCTGCTTGCTGATCTTCGCTTATATGGTCAACGGCTGATCTAATGTTTTGTTTTGCAAGGGGTTTTGCGGCGCTTTTGTTGGCGCTGTCGCTTATGGCTTGCTCAAAGCCTGCCACTTGGGCCTCTGACGAAGACCTTGCAAAAGTGCAATATCGCGACGCGGGGCCGACCAAGCTGACCCTGTTCACGATGATCAACAACCGTTCGGGCGCGGGGGCGCATACCTCGCTTATGATCAGCGCGAGCCAGCGTGTGATCTGGGACCCTGCGGGCAGTTTTTATCATCCGACTATTCCCGAGCGCAACGATGTGCTCTTTGGCATTCGCCCACAGGTGGCGGATGCTTATACGCGCTATCACGCACGCGAGACCTTTCATGTGATTGTGCAAGAGATTGAGGTTTCGCCTGCTGTGGCGGAGCAGGCTTTGCAACTGGCTTTGGCGCGGGGCAATGTCGGGGATGCGCAATGTGCGCTGTCGACCTCGGGGATTTTGAGCCAGCTTGAGGGCTTTGAGAGCCTCAAGGTGGGCTGGTATCCCAAAAAGCTGGCAGAGCAGTTCGGCGCTTTGCCAGGGGTTACGGAGCGCAAGCTCTATGAATATGACAACGCCGATTTGCGCAGCTATGACCCCGCAGAGGTCAAGCTCGATTAACCCAACAGATAGAGCGCCAGATAGAGCGTGGCTGCGCCTGCGGTGATCGAGATCAGGATATTGCGGAACCAAAGCCCTGCGGCCAGTGTCACGAAGGCGGCAAGGCCACGGGGCAGATCAAAGCTGCCGCCTGTGGCGGCGGGCCAGATGATCATCGGGGCGATGAGCGCGGGCAGCACGGCAACGGCCGTATAGCGCAGATGCCGCAGCAGCCATTCTGGCAGCGGCCTGTCGCCGACAAGGCCGAGAAACGTGAAACGCAGCAGGAAGCTGCCAAGGGCCAGAGCGGCGATCACATACCAGAGTTCGGGACGGTCGATCATTTGAAAAGCCCCCGTTTGGTGAGCATGAGTTCGGCTTGTGCGCCTGTGATCATGCCCAAGCTGGCCGCGATGATGAGGCCGAGATTGAAGGGAACCCATGTCAGGCACAGAGCGGCGAGACTGGCGATAAGCGCTGCTGCGAGATGGGCGGGGGTGCGCATCATGGGCGCTATGATGGCGAGGAATGTGATCGGCACGGCAAAGTCGAGCGCAAAGCTTTCGGGGACGCTTTCGCCAATGAGCGCGCCCACGAGGGTCATCAGATACCACATGGGCACAACGGGAATGCAGGCGGAAAAGAAATAGGTGATGCGCTGTTTGAGGCTCCAGCCCGGATTGCGCTCAAAGGCGGCCACCGAGCAGGCGTAGGACTGATCGACAGTGAGATAGGCCACAAGGGCGCGCTGCCAGAGCGGGGCTGCGCCCAAGTGGGGCGTCAGGGAGGCCGAATACATCGCCATGCGCAGATTGACCGCGAGGCCCGAGAGCAGCGCGATCACGGCGGGGGCGTTTTCATTGAGCAGTTGAAGCGTGGTGAACTGGGCGGCACCGGCTATGACCGCGACGGAGAAGAGGAGCGTCTCGGCGATGCTGAGGCCTGCTTCTGTGGCGACGACGCCAAAGACGAGTGCAAAGGGCGAGACAACAAGGATAAACGGCGCGGCGTCGCGTATGCCTTGTTGAAGCGGCGTTTTTGGTGTGGTTGCGCGCATGGCTTGCCTCTACATTGGGTGTAATCGGGCTAACGCGTTTTGGGGGGGAAGGTAAATGGGCAAAGAGACAGACGGCTATATCCTTGCGCCTGACCCTGCGGCGGCGCGGCTGACGCGGGCCGTGGAGGGGCGCGACCAGAGCGGGGCGCTCACCGAGATCAACGTGGTGGAAGAGCGGCCTTTGACGATCTTTCTCAACGCCCGCGAGATTGTCACCGCGATGACGATTGGAGATTATCCCGAGTATCTGGCGCTCGGATTTCTGCGCAATCAGGGGATGATCACCGAGGCCGACAAAGTCCTTGGTGTGGAGTATGACGAGGAGTCCGAAGCCGTGGTTGTGCGCACCGACCAGCGCACGCGGTTTGAGGATAAGCTGGAGAAAAAGACCCGCACATCGGGCTGTGCTGTGGGCACTGTTTTTGGCGATATGATGGAAGGGCTTGAGGGGCTTACGCTTCCTGAGGCGCAGGTGAAACTGTCTGATCTTTATGCACTTTCTGCCAAGATCAACCGCACGCCCTCAATCTATCTGAGTGCAGGGGCGATCCATGGCACGGTGCTCTGCGAGGGCGGCAGGCCGCTTGTTTATATGGAAGATGTCGGGCGGCACAACGCTGTCGACAAAGTCGCGGGGTGGATGCTGTCTGAAGGCGTTTCGCCTGAAGGGAAGCTTCTTTACACCACCGGAAGACTGACCAGCGAAATGGTGATCAAGACGGCGCTGATGGGTATTCCTGCGCTGGTGTCGCGCTCGGGCTTTACCGCTTGGGGCGTTGAAATTGCGCGGCAAGTAGGGCTGACGCTTGTCGGGCGGATGCGGGGGCATCGCTTTGTCTGTCTTGCGGGCGAAGAGCGGCTTCTTTGGGATGCGGACCCTGCGTCTGTGCCCGAGGAGCCGAAGAAAAGCGGACGTAAGGGGGCGCTATGAGACAGCCAGCAGGGGTTATTCTGGCGGGGGGGCTTGCCACGCGGATGGGCGGCGGGGACAAGTGCCTTTTGCCGCTTGGCGGCGCGCCGATGCTTGCGGGGATCATTGCGCGGCTCGCGCCACAGGTGAGCGACATGGCGTTGAACGCCAATGGAGATGCGGTGCGGTTTGCGGGCTTTGGGCTGCCTGTTGTGGCGGATAGCATTGAGGGCTTTGCAGGGCCGCTTGCGGGCGTCTTGGCGGGGCTGGATTGGGCCGCAGGGCAGGGCCATGAGAGCATTGTGACCGCGGCGGGGGATACGCCGTTTTTTCCGCAGGATCTGGTGGCGCGGTTGCTGACTGCCACGGAGGGCATGGACCATCCGCTCGCGCTCGCGGCGACGCCAGACGGGCGACAGCCGACCTTTGGGCTTTGGCCTGTGGCGCTGCGTCATGATCTGCGCGCGGCCCTGACGGGCGGGCTGCGCAAGGTTGTGATCTGGACCGACACGCACGGCGGGCAGATGGCTGAGTTTGCGGATGCGGGGGCCTTTTTTAACATCAATACGCCAGAAGACTTGGCAACAGCAGAGGCGAACTTATGAAACTATACGGGGTCGTTGGCTGGAAGAACGCGGGCAAGACGGGGCTTATGGAGCGGCTTGTGGCCGAGATTTGCGCGCGCGGGATTACTGTTTCGACGGTGAAACACGCGCATCATGCGTTTGATGTCGACCATGAGGGCAAGGACAGCTACCGCCACCGTGCGGCGGGGGCGAGCGAGGTTTTGCTCGCGTCCCGCAAGCGGGTGGCGATTATGCAGGAGATGCGCGGTGCGCCCGAGCCGAGCCTTGAGGCGCTTCTGGCGCGGCTTTCGCCTGTCGATCTGGTTTTGATTGAAGGGTATAAGCGCGACAGCCACCCGAAAGTGGAGGCGTTTCGCGCCGAGACGGGCAACAGCCTGATTGCGACGGAGGATGCGACTGTGAGGGCTGTGGCCTCTGACACGCCGATGGCGCTGGACCGGCCTGTATTTGACCTTGATGACACCAAAGCGATTGCTGATTTCATCTTGGCAGAGGTCGGGCTTTGAGCCTTTTTGACAAGGTTATTATGGTCGATTGGTCGGGTGGAAACGACCGAGGGCCGCGCCCCAAGAAAGACGCGATCTGGGCCTGTGTCGCAGGGGAGGCACCCGTTTATCTGCGCAATCGCGCGCTTGCGGAAGACTGGATCGGAACAGAGATTGCGGCTTGTGAGGGGCGGGTGCTGATCGGGTTTGACTTTCCGTTTGGCTACCCTGACGGCTTTGCCGAGGCGGTGACAGGGCAGGCAGATCCGCTGGCGCTTTGGGCGTGGTTTGAGGCGCGGGTTGAGGACAGCCCGAAGGCGAACAACCGCTTTGATCTGGCGGGGGAGCTGAACCGCCAGTTTGACGGCGTGGGGCCGTTTTGGGGCAATGCTTTGGCGCGCGAGATTGCGGATTTGCCGCGCAAGGGCCGCGCGCGACAGGGCCATGGACTGCGCGAAACGCGGGCTGCGGAGGCGGCGGCCAAGGGCGCGTTTGCCTGCTGGCAGATGTCAGGGGCTGGCTCTGTGGGCGGTCAGGCGATGATGGGGTTGCCTGTCCTGGCGCGGCTGCGGGTGCGGTTTGGGGCGGCGGCGTGGCCGTTTGAGCCTTGGCGAGAGGCCCGTGTGGTTTTGGCAGAAGTCTGGCCCTCGTTGATTGCGCCGCAAGTGGCGCAGGCGCAGGCTGTGGGTGAAATCAAGGACGCGGCACAGGTGCGCGTTCTTGCGGGGAAGATCGCGGGCTTGTCTGAGGCGGTGCTTGCGGCCATGTTGGACGTAACGGAGCCGCGCGCTTTGCGTGAGGGCTGGATTCTTGGGCTGGGACGGGAGGCTGACTTTGAGTGCTGGGACTAAGACAGGATTGAAGCCGCCGCCCCTGCGCGATGATTGTTTTGCGCTGCCTGCGGGTGTGGATTGGACGCCTGTGGAGGCGGCTTTGGCGGGGCTGCGGGCGCGGCTTCATACTGTGGTTGGGCAAGAGAGCCTGCCGCTGTCTGCCGCGCTGGGGCGGGTCTTGGCGGCGGATGTCGTGGCCGAGCGCTCCAATCCGCCTTTGCCGAATGCGGCAGTCGACGGCTACGGCTTTGCTTATGATGCGCTGGGCGCGGGGGATCAGACCCTGCCCCTTATCAAGGGGCGCGCGGCGGCGGGTGTGCCGCTTGGTCATGCGGTTCCATATGGATCGGCGGTGCGCATATTGACGGGGGCGGCGCTGCCTGAGGGGGTTGATACTGTCATTCTGGAAGAGGATGTGAACGCCAGCGCAGAGGCTATTGCCTTTCGGTCTGGTGTGAAGCCGCGCGCCAACACGCGCAAGGCGGGGGAAGATGTGGCGGCGGGCGATGTGATCTTGCGGCAAGGCGCGCGGCTCGGGCCTGCCGCGCTTGCGCTGGCTGCGGCGACGGGGCTTGGCGCTGTGGATGTGTTCGAGCCTTTGCGGGTCGGGGTTCTTTCGACGGGGGACGAGCTTGTCGAGCCGGGCGCTGTGGCGGGTGCCGCGCAGATATATGACGCCAATCGGGTGATGCTCTTGGGGCTTGTGGCGGAGATGGGCTTTTCGCCTGTCGATCTGGGGCGGGTGGGCGACAACCGCGCGGCGCTGCGTCAGCGGCTTGATGAGGCGGCAAAACAGAGTGATGTGATCCTGACCTCGGGGGGTGCATCAAACGGAGATGAAGACCATATGTCAGCGCTTTTGCGCGCGGCGGGGGCGATGCAGGAGTGGCGCATTGCTGTGAAACCCGGGCGGCCTCTGGCGCTTGGGATGTGGGAGGGCACGCCTGTCTTCGGGCTGCCTGGCAACCCTGTGGCGGCGCTGGTCTGCACACTTGTTTTTGCGCGCCCTGCTATGGGCGTTTTGGCGGGGCGCGGGTGGGCCACGCCGCAGGGGTATCTGCTGCCTGCGGGGTTTGAGAAAGCCAAAAAGGCGGGGCGGCGCGAGTATTTGCGCGCACGGCTGCGCGACGGGCAGGTTGAGGTTTTTGCGAGCGAAGGCTCGGGGCGGATCAGTGGGCTGAGTTGGGCGGAGGGGCTTGTCGAGCTGCCAGACGCGGCGCTCAATATCACGCGCGGAGATGCTGTGCGCTACATTCCTTACGCAAGCTTCATTTAGGCTGCCATGGTTGCGCGCGATTGAGCGGATCGGGCGGTATTGGTGCGGGTCTGGCAAGACAGGCAGGCCCCTGACCCCGCTGCGCAAGGGCCTTCGCAGAGTGTTCGCAGAGTGTTTGCAGAGTGACCGTGCGATCAGCAGCGGCCCAGCAGGACGGAGATCCATAGGGCTGTTGTGCCAAGCCTGCTGTGACGCCTGTTCCCATAGCGGCGCAGGGTACGCAGCCTTTGGAGAGCAAATATCTGTTTGGGGGCCTGCTCCAAAGCCGTGAGCGTGCGTTTGGCTTGGGGGGTTAGGCGTTGCTCGATGTGGCGCAATGCGGCGGTATTTGCGGCAAGCCATGCGCCATATGTCGCCCCTAAAAGCTGTAGAGCGCGGCGCAGGCCAGCGCCGAGCCCGTGGTTGGCGCCCATCGTGTTTCTGCTGTGCTGGCGATAGAGCAGCACCTTTTGGGGACGCACAATCACAACCCCGCCCGCCCCTGTGACGAGTTGGTAGAGCCACCAGTCATGATAGGGGATGTGCTGTGGCACGCCCGCATCCCGCACCAGCGCCAGCGCGGGCGCGTTGAGCATGGCGGTATGACCGCTGACGATATTCTGGACCAAGGCATTGGCAAAGCTGGGTGGGGGGGAGCGCATTGGATTTGGGGGCTGACTGTGCCCAAGGGGCACGAGATCGGCGTTGGTGGGTATGCTCTGGGCGCCGTAAAGGCAGGGGCGCGCCATCTGGATTTCGGCCAGGCCGAGGGCCAGCTTTTCGGGCAGCCAGACGTCATCCTGATCTGACAATGCGCAGGGCGCTTGGGGGAACTCGGGGTGACACAGGAGCGAGAGGAAATTTGCGGCGACACCTTTTTGAGGCCCTTCCAGAATGCGGATGTCACGGTTGTGACCATGGGCTTTTGCAAAATCCTCAAGGATTGTGCGGGTGGTGTCGCTTGAGCCGTCATCACTGACCCAGAGGTCCCATGCCGTATGGGTCTGTGTCAGATAGGAGGCAAGCTGGGCCTCCAGATGCTCTGCGCCATTGAAGGTGCAAAGGGCAATGGTAACGCGGGACTTGTGACCATCTGACATGATGAAAACCCTGTCGAAAAAAACAAACCGTCCAAAGAGGGCAACGGAAACCGAACAAAACCACGGCTGGCTCTACTGTATGAGCTTTGAGATAAATAGCCGGTAAATGTTAAGAAAACCTTTTGTAAATGACATAAATACGCCGTGCCGCGTCCCTCGTCTTTGCCACATCCCTGCACCAGTCATGGGGGGCTTAACAAGGATTGGCCATGGGGTATTTCAGGCATTTGTCGACGTCTGTGAGCGGCACAGACACGCATATCACGGGGATCAGCGATCTTGCGCTCCTGCAGACGGCGGCGGGTGTGAAGCTTTATAGCGCAAGCGGGCGCGGCGGCGGGGTCCAGTTGCGCGACGCGGGGCTGACGCTTGAACAGGAGGCGGATTATGTTCAGGCGGGCGGGCTTGGCGCGCCGACGCAGTTTGTTTTGACCACGCTTGGCGGGCAGGAGGCGCTTTTGCTTGCGGGGCCGTCTCAAGACGGGTTGACGGGCTGGTGGCTTGAGTCTGCCGGGCGTATTGCGGGGCGCATTGATCTGGCGGGGCCGCGAGTGGAGGCTATGACTGCGATTGAGAGGGTCGCGCTGGGCGGGGGGGAGTTTTTCTATTCGGCGGCGCGCAATACCTCTGGGATCACCACATGGCAGGAGAGCCAACAGGGCAGCTTGAGCCTTGTGGCCCAGACGCCTGTTTCGCAAGAGGCGGGGGCCAATGACATTTTCGCGCTGGAGCATCTGCGCGCAGGCGGACGTGATTATCTGATGGCGCTGTCTTTGCAGGACAACAGCCTGAGCAGTTTTGAGCTGCTGTCAGACGGGTCTATGCAGCTCGTCGACAGCCTTGCGATGCGCGACGGATTTAACGTTTCGATGCCGAATTCTCTTGCCACAGTGGAGTTGGGGGGGAGTGTTTTTGTGCTTGTGGGCGCGTCTGGCTCTTCGACGATCACGGTGTCGCGGCTTGAGGAAGATGGCACCTTGGTTGTGGTGGAGCAGGTAGTCGACGACCGCGAAACGCGGTTTCAGTCGATCTCGGTTTTGGAGACAATTGTCGTTGATGGAAAGGCCTATGTTGTGGCGGGCGGGGCGGACGACGGGTTGAGCCTGATGACCCTGCTGCCGGACGGGCGGCTCTTGCATCTGGAAGCGATTGCAGATGATCTTCAGACCGCTTTAAGCAACCCAGCCAGTCTTGCGCTGGCTTTGGAGGATGGCAAGATTGCCCTCTATACGGCGGGGCTGACGGAGCATTCTTATGGCGCGTCGGGGATTGGGCGGTTTGAGATTGATCAGAACGCTGGCGGCGTGTCGGGGCAGGTTCTGCAAGGCAGCGCCGAGGCGGATGTGATCAATGGAGGCAGTGGTTCCGACCAAATCTCTGGTGGCGCGGGGGACGACAGCCTGAGCGGTGCGGGCGGCGCAGATATCATTATCGACGGGGCAGGGCAGGACCGTCTTTGGGGAGGGGCGGGGGCTGATATTTTTGTGCTGTCGGCGGACAATGCAAACGACACCATTGAAGACTTCGAGCTGGGTGTGGACCGCATCGATATGTCGGATATGGGGCGCTACTACAGCTTTGAGGCTCTTGCTTTTCAGTCGACCAGTTTCGGGGCGATTTTGGGGGTCGGGGAGGAGACTTTGACGCTCAGGACGGCGGGCAATGTGAGGTTGTTGGCTGAAGATTTCCAATATGTTGATCTGTTTGATTTGACGCATTTGTCGACGGCTGTCTTGTCGGATGAAGATTTGCTGCCCTGGGACGGGGGCGACCCTGACCCCGATCCCGAGCCTGACCCCGATCCTGACACGGGGGGCGGGGAGGGCGGCTCAACCATCCTGACAGGGGGGACGCCGCTTGGGGGTGTGTTCAACGGGCGCGGAGTTGAAGTGTTCAACGGTGGGACGGTGGACCCCGTTTTTGACCCTGTGGCGGCCTCGGTTTACCGGCTCTACCGCGCCACGTTGGACCGTGCGCCTGATCTGGACGGGCATCGAAACTGGACCGTGGCTTTGCTGGAGGAGCGGCTCGATCTGGAAACGGCTGCGGGGGGATTTGTCGGCTCGCGGGAATTTCAGAATGTTTATGGCGATTTGAGCGATCTGGCTTTTGTGACCCAGCTTTACAACAACGTTCTGGACCGCGCTCCCGATCAGGGCGGGCTTGAGAACTGGATGGGGGCGCTGTCGGGCGGGTTTAGCAGGGCCGAGGTTGTGATGGGGTTTTCGGAAAGCCGGGAGTTTATCAACGCGACCTTTCAGAGCGCGCTTGAATTTAGCCGTGAGGGATATCGCAGCGAATGGACGGATGATGTCTATCGGCTTTATCGCGCGACGCTTGACCGGGAGCCGGATGTGGCCGGCCTCGAGAACTGGACCTATTGGCTGGCGGGGGGGCGGCCTATTACGGATGCGGCGGCTTTGTTTGTGGCCAGCCCCGAATTTCAGAGAACCTATGGCACGCTGTCAGACGCCGAATTTGTCACGCTGTTGTATAACAATGTCCTTGACCGCGCGCCCGACCAAGGCGGATTTGTGAACTGGACCAATGCGCTTGCTGCGGGGATGTCGCGCGCGGACGTTGTTGCGGGGTTTTCACAAAGTGCGGAATTTGTGGCGACGACGCGCTCTGCTGTCACCGATTGGGTGCGGGGGCAGGGCGTTGACGATGTGTTGGAGGGCGGTGGCGGGCAAAATGTTCTGTTTGGCGGGATGTGGGCCGACAGTTTTGTTTTTGACCCAAGCCTTGAGGGCGTTCATGAGGTTGTGGGTCTTGAGGTCTGGGACCAGCTTGTGTTTCGCGACTTTGGCTACACGGGGCCTGAAGATCTGCGCGCGCATTTGCAGCGCGAAGATGCGGATATGGTTTTTTCTGATCAGGGCGTTGAAGTGCGCTTTCTTCAGACCGATGCCGCATTCTTGGACAATGATGATTTGTTCGGCTGGTGAGGCGCGCGGCTGGACCATATCAGCTGCGCAGGCCGAACGCCCCCTTTGCGCGAGATACTCTGCGCAGAGGGGGCGGCCGCGGTTAGCGCCAGCTGTTTGTCCATGTGATGCAATAGTCCAGATCAAGCGCGCTGGGGTATTCATTGCGGATCAGGAGTGTTCCGTCGCTTTGGGCCGCGAGGGCGACCTTGCCTGCGGGCACATTTGCGGCGGTTGGAGGGGTGTTGCCCAGATTGTGGATAGCACCCCCATGCCAAACAACAATCAGCTGTGGCGAGAGGCCGACATCATAACAGATAATCATGCTTGCGGCACTTTGCGGGAAATTGGGGCTGACGGATGAGATCATGGCAAAGCCCGCAGGCGAGGGCGGCGTTATTGTCAATGTGCTGCCATGAACGGCGGTGACGCGCGCACTTTCAAGGCCCTCGGGCGCAATCATGCGTGCGGTTTGGGCGTCGACCTGTAAGGCATTGCGCCATGTGGCCCCGTCAGGGGAGACTTTGACCGAAAAATCGTCATTGCCCGCCAAGCCCATTTCGGCACGGCCTGAAAAGTCGTTTTGAAAGAGCAGGCTGGCTGTGTCGGAGGCTGTGGCTTTGTTGACTTTGAGTTGATGACCCGCGCCCTCATGATTGAGCAGGCTTGCGGGGGCAGAGAGGCTGAGCCTGTTTGTCAGGTCTGCGGTGGCGTTGATGCCGAGCTGCGGGGTGGTTTCAAGCGTCGGGGTCACGTTTTGCCAGCCTTGAGTTTCGTCAAACAGAGCCGTGCCTTTGGGGTTGAGAACCTGTGCGCTCCAGCCTGGTAAGGGGGTGATAAAGATCCAGTTGGTGCCTGTATAAACTGCGATGTCGCCCTCATGGCCCGCCCATGCGCCACTGCCTGAGGGGGCGACGATATAGCGGTCACCCGTCTGCGGAGTTTGGGGCGGCGTGGCTTGGTCAGAGGCGATCACGACCAGCTGAACCACAGCGTCAAGGATCTGTAGGGCCTCGTTATGGGTGATATGTTTTTGCGCCTGTGACGGTTGTATCAGGGGCAAGGACAGGACGTGAGAAGTATCAGACATCAACAGCTCCAGAGGATTTCATATGAGCGGGAATGTTTGAGTTCGGGGTCTTTACAAATTGGTAATAGAGCGCACGGCAGATGAGCTGTTGGCGCAACGGGGCGGCGGCGCAACGGGCGCGCGCTTTAGAGTATCGGTGCTTGGCTAATCACATTGCTATGTTTGCGGATGTTGCTTATGAGCGCTCTGATTTCAGGGGTGACACCCGCCGCGCGGCGGGTGACGATCCCGATAGAGATTTCCGGGGAGAGGTTTTCAAACGTATAACAGTTTAACCCGCCCAAGGCGTTGAGAGCCTGTGCGATCCCTCTGGGAAGAACGCAAACGCTGGGAAACTCTTCCAAGACGCCACGGGCAAATGGAATGGAGTCTGTCTCAATGCGCCGTTTGATCCTGTCTAGTCCGAGAGAGCGTAAGAATATTTTGGCTTGACTGTTGATGCTTGTGCCCGGGGCGGGAACCACAATCGGCAGGTCTTTTGCGTCTTTGAGAAGAGCCTCTGGGCCTTCGGCATGGGCGAAGAACTTTTTGGAACAGACCAAGGAGAAGTAATCCTTGGTCAGCAGGGTGAATTTCAGCTCATCAGAGAGCAGTCTGTTGCCATTGCTCAGAACGCCAAGGTGCGAGCGGTGGCTTAGGACGCTTTCTTCGACTTGGGCGCTGTTTTGGGAGAGAACACGCACTGTTCCGCCGTCTTGTGCGAAAGGCTTGATGGCTTTGGGTAGCAAATAGGCCGCGGCACTTGGAATAGAGGAGATGACGATTTCTTTTCTTGCGGGCTGGGCCAGTGCGGCGGCTTCGTCTTCGGCGTTTTGGGCCAGCTGAACGATGGGCTGCACCCGTTCGAGATATTTTGCGCCTGCGGCTGTCAGCTCCACCCCACGGTTGCCGCGCAAGACGAGCCTCTGACCGAGGGCTGTCTCAATCGCATTGATGGCTTTGGTTACCGCCGTTGTGGAACAGCCGATAGAGCCAGAGGCCGCCGAAAAGCTCCCCGCTTCGGCGACTTCCTTAAAATAGTGCATTTGCTGCAGCGTGATTTTAACCACTATTCAAGTTCCATTGACAGATATTCGATCTCTGACTTGAGACGTTGCAACTCTAATTCATAAAGGCGAATACAATCCAGACGTTTCGGCTTTTTACCTATTGGAATAATCAAGCGGCCATAAACGGTGCCGCTGCTGCCATTGTTAAAAGACTGGGTGTCATTTTGCGTTTTAGCGACACCAATGTCAAAGAACGCGCCGCCTCCGTTGACGGACTGGCTGCATCGGCTTCCATCCATTGTTTGGATTGTATCAGATGAATGCCCCATGCTTCTGGGGGTTGGCAAATCTATTGAAAAGTTTTCCGCCTCAGTTGCGCTTGTGAGCAGTGTAAGCCCCACAAATCCTGAGCAAAGTATTTGAGTTGTTTTTTTGAGTGCTGACACAAACATTGACCTCTCTTTGTCGTTCGGTTTCTAAATTTCCGATAATCAAAATTATTTTACGTGTGGATTTCGGCCCGATTTTAAGGCGGCGCGGTTGGACCTTTACGGCTTTTTGCGGGGTGCCATCTGCTTGGGGCATGATCTCGACATCCACAATAATGCTGCGTTTGCCTTCGTTTAGGACGTTGAGATAAAAGCCTTTGCGATCCGAGGCGCTGTGACCTGACTTTTCCATTGGCATAAGGCCAATACTCTGGGCTGTGTCAGGGGCTATGCTGGCCAATCCAGCGAGCAAAAGCCCGTAGATTGGCCCTGCAAAGCTTTGCTTTATGGCGAGCACGTGATGACCGTGTCGATCTGGTATTGGCCTTCAACAAAACCGGCGTCGTTCTCTGTACGGCTGTCGAAAACGACCGAGGTCAACGGGATCACGCCAACTTGAAAGCTGGTTTCCGAGGCGGTGTAATCTTGGGACACACTGCTCAAGAGGCCATCGCCTTGGTAGGAGATTTTTGTTGTCTCTGCGCCTGCGGTATAGCCAGAGGGGTAGGCGGCAAGTGTGGGCGCGCCGACGGTGATCGTATTGTTGGCAAGGGAGACGATTGTGATCGCAGCCTGGGCACCGCCCAAGTCTTGCGAGCTGAGGCTTTTGCCGTCTGAGGCAAGGCCGAGCGCGCCGTCAGAGCCAACCCCCAAGGTGCACGAGTTTGCCATGCTGCCTGCAAACGAGACGATCTCGGCATGAGCCGATACAGGCAGGAGGGCCAAGAGGGACAGTGAAATAATTTGTTTCATAATATTCTCCTTATGGCCTGATACAAACCCTGTTTTGTGCGGCGGGGTGAGTCACAATAACGGGGCCAGATACAACCAAAGGGTGTAGCTGAAGGTCTGCTCTCTCCTCTGGTCTGCCCACGTTGGGCCGAGCCTGTCCTCGCACGCTGCGAAGGTTACGCTCTCTGGTGATGGCCGTGAGACGGATGATTTTTTGACGGATCTGATTGCGCAGCTTGATGGGGGCGAGGCGGATGGGCAGCTGATGTATGCCTCTGATCATGGTCAGTCGCTGGGCGAGGGCGAATTGATCTTCATGGTCCGCCAAGAGAGCGCCACTCAAGCAGCGGTTTGCCAGCCATAGGCGCCTTTTCAGCTCTCGGCGGCCTGCTGACGCTTTTGGGCGCGGTATGAGAAGGGCAAGGTTGTGAGATAGATCAGGTTGATCGCCATGAGCGTGGGCCATGGGTAGGACATCAGGCAGACGACCATTACAACCGCAGCCACAATCGCAAGGGCAAGGTGTTTGCGTTTGATGCTGGCGTGTTTGACCGAGAAGGTCGGGATTGTGCTCACGGCGAGAAGCCCCACCGCAACAATATAAAGTGTGCGCACCAGAGGGTAATCGAGGTGTTTCCAGCCTGAGAGATGGATAAAAATTGGCATCAGTGCAAGGCAGGCCAGCGCAGGGGCGGGCACGCCGACAAAGAAATTGTCTTTTGCCATCGCCACGCTGGTGTCTTTCATCGAAAGGTTGAACCGCGCAAGGCGCAAGGCGCAGCACACCGCCAAGACAAGGGCCGCCAACCAGCCGAGATTGGCGGCAGGTGTTCCGATATAGAGCGTGTTGTAGAGCAGGAAGCCGGGCGCGATCCCGAAGTTGAAAAAATCGGCCAACGTATCAAGCTCGGCGCCAAAGGGGCTGGCTGTGTCCAGAAAGCGCGCCAGCTTGCCATCGGCAGCATCCAGAAACACCGCGATCAGAATAAACGCCAGCGCTGTTTCCAGATGTCCTTCAAGGCTCATTCGCACCGAAGTCAGCCCTGCGCAGAGGGCGAAGACAGTCACTATACTGGGCACAACATGGCGCAGTTTGATGGTGCGATCGGTGCTCATCTTGAAACAGCTTTCAGGTTGGGGTGCGGGTTCGTCAGATCGGCCAGAATGGTTTCGCCTGCGACGGCTGTTGTGCCGAGGGGCACAAGCGGCTGCACGCCGACAGGCAGAAATACATCAAGGCGGCTGCCAAAACGGATCAGGCCGAAGCGCTCGCCCGCGGCGGGCTGATCGCCTGGTTTGACAAAGCAGACGATCCGCCGCGCCACGAGGCCGGCAATCTGGATCACCCCGATTTTGGCGCCTTTGGGGGTTTCGATTGTCAGGCAGTTGCGCTCGTTAAATTCGCTGGCTTTGTCCAGCGAGGCGTTGAGAAATTTGCCGTGGTGATAAGTGATTTGTGTCACTTTGCCAGCAATAGGCGCACGGTTCACATGGCAGTTGAAAACATTCATAAAGACCGAAACCCGCGTGACGGGCTCCTGGCCTAGCCCAAGCTCGGCGGGCGGCACGACCTCCTCAATCAGCGACACAACGCCATCTGCGGGCGACAGCACGAGGCTTTCGTTCTGCGGGATGACGCGCACCGGATCGCGGAAGAAATAATAGCACCAGACCGTTGCGCCACAGCCAAGCCAGAAGAGCGGCTCCCACAAGAAGCCAAGCGCCAAAGTGATAGCGGCAAAGACCGCGACAAACTTGCGGCCTTCCTTGTGCATGGGCACGGCGACGATTTTGAGCATATTCATGGGCGTTCTTTCGGTCGTTTTCATTTAAGGTTGCGCAGCACTTAGCTGCTTTGGCACGCTGCGCAAAGCTCTCAAATCAACTTTTCCTATTGTTTGCCGTGCAGGGGGCAAAAAGATCAAGCTTTCTGTCATAGACATCTGTTGTGATGTCCATCATCCCGAGGAGGGAATGAAACAGATTGTCATGGCTCAAAGCTGCGGCGCGACTGTTGTTCAAGCACTCTCTGTCATGACCGAATTGAGTTGCAAAGCGGTCTGACATCCAGAGCAGCATCGGCACGTGTGTTTGCTCCTTGGAGGCCATGAAATAAGGCGCTCCGTGCAAGTATAGCCCGCCTTCGCCGAGCGACTCGCCATGGTCTGAGACATAAAACATCGCGGTTGTGAGGCCGTCTAGGCTGCTTAACACGTCGATTGTTTCGGCCAATACCTGATCGGTGAAGGCAATGGTGTTGTCATAGGCGTTTGTCACTTCGTCAGCCGTGCATTTCTTGAGTTCGGGTGTTTGGCAGGCGGGCGTGAATTTTTCAAATTCGGGAGGGTAGCGCATGAAATAGGATGGCCCATGGCTGCCGATCTGGTGCAAAACCAGCACCGTGTCTTTGGTGAGGCTCTCGGCATAGGCCCTTAGCTCAGGAAGAAAAACGCCGTCGTCACATTCGCCCTGACGGCAGAATACGGGTATATCCTTGCCTAGAAAGTTTTGATTGGGCAGGCGGTCGGCGAGGCCTTTGTGGCCTGTGTTGTTGTCCCACCATTCGACATGGAGACCGGCGTGAGCCATCACATCAAGCAGGTTTTGCGCCGCCGCGCCGGCCTCAAACGAGTAGTCTTTGCGGGGCAATTTTGAAAACATACAGGGCAGGGAAACGGCCGTTGATGTTCCGCAGCTGCTGACGGTCTCAAAATTAACAATTGGGAGTGCTGCGAGATTGGGCGTTGTGTCGCGCGCATAGCCATTGAGGCCAAAGTTTTGCGCGCGCGCCGTTTCGCCGACCACAAGCACTGTCAGCACAGGCTGGTTTGCGCCGTTATAGGCGGTGCCCTTTATGGCGTCTTCGCCCAAGGGCTGCACCGTGATATTGAGCGTTTTGCTCATCATAGCCGCATAGCGAAAGCTGTTCACGATGGGCGCGCCAGGCTGGTAACTGGCCAGAAAGTCTTTGCGCTCGCGCAGGATCGAGGCGTAGGTTTTGAAGTTCGTGGCGAGCAGCCCGATGGTTATCAAAAAGCAAAGAACACCCGCCAAGACAGGCGCACCAAAGGCGACAAGCCTGCGCTGTGGCTTCAGCCTGAGCGCCAGCACAACAGCCGAGGGAAGCAGCCCGTAGAGGGCAACATGAAGGATAAAGCCAAGGGTGATCAGGTGTTTTGATTCAGTGATCGTGGTCACCATGACGTTCTGGATCATCTCGCGGTCAATGAACGCGCCGAGCGTGTCCATGTAATAGCCTGTGACGCTGCTCAGGATCAGGACGAAAATACTGAAAGGTTTGACCAGCCAAGGGAGCGCAAAAAGCGAAAACAGAGCCAGCGTGAGGCAGTAGAGCGCGCCGATCATCGCCGCCAAGGCAAGGGGCTGGCCTGAAAAAACCTCAGTTCCGATGCGCCAGAAGGTGCTGTTGTCGACAAGTAAAACAAAGAGAACCACGCTGGAAAGAAGCGCCAGCGGCGAGATCTGAAGCAGATCGCGGAGTCGGTCCAGCCGAGTGATGTGGGGCGAATAGTCCGTCATGATAGAAGGTGCCTCAATAGATGATATGCTTTTGCTAAAACACTATCTTTTAGCAGTCTTAGTCGGATGTGCAGACATTAAGGCGTTGTTTTATCAGCATCTTGAAGAACCTTGCGGGCCGCGCGGAAGCATTCCAGCCCTTGAGGGACACCGCAATAAATCGCGATCACATGGATGATGGCGCGGATTTCCTCGCGGCTCACGCCGTTGTTGAGCGCGCCTTTGCAGTGCAGTTCCCATTCGTGCATTTTGCCCAAAGCTCCGATCATCGCGAGGTTCATCATTGAGCGGGTCTTTGCGTCGATGACATCATCGCCCCAGCCAAAGCCCCAGCACCATGCTGTCATGGCCTCCTGAAACGGGCGGGTGAAATCATCTGCGGCGGCGAGGTTCTTTTCGACATACTCCGCGCCTAAGGTGGCTTTGCGCTGCTCAAGCCCTTTTAGAAACAAGTCTTCATCAAAGCTGCTCATGACGTTTCTAGTCCTTCTACGATCACGATCTGTGCGGTGCACGCGCCTTTGCGTTCGGCCCGTGCGGCGGCGTATTCGGGCGAGTTGTAACAGGCGAGCGCCGCGTCATAGCTGTCAAAACGAATAACGACGTGGCGCTCAAACGGCGCGCCTTCCAGCGTCTCGGCCTGCCCGCCACGAGCCAGAAAAGCCGCGCCATATTTTGCAAAAGCGGCGGGGGCGACGGCCTGATAGCCCTTGTAGGCTTCAGGGTCTGTCACGGTCACATGGGCAATCCAATAGGCCTCAGTCATTGTGCGTCTCCTGCGCTAGAACGGCTTGTGCTATTTTGGCGGCGTCCTTGATGTGCGCTTTGACGGCTTCGCGCGCGCCGCGCGCATCGCTGCGAATAATGGCGTCGGAAATTGCGCTCATATGGGCGAGTCCAGATGTTGTGCGATCTTTGGCCGAAAGCGTGAGAGCGCGCAAGCGGCTTATCCGCCCGTTGAGCCGCTGCACGATTTCCCAAGCGATGTTATGGTCTGCTTGCTTAAAGATTAGCTCGTAGAATGCTGTCGTCGCGGCAAAAATGACGCTCCAGTCTTGGGCGCTCATGGCGTCGTCAAGTTTTGTGAGAGCTGCGCGCAAGGCCAGCTCGAAGGCTGGAGTTGAGGCCTTGGCCGCGGCCTCTGCTGCTGCGCTTTCCAGCTGGCGGCGAATGTCATAGATCTGTTTGGCTTGGCTCCAGTTGAGCGTCGCGACGATCGGCCCCTTGTGAGCGATTGTTTCGACAAGCCCTTCGGCCTCCAGATAGCGGATTGTCTCGCGCACGACGGTGCGGCTGACCCCAAGTTGTTCACAGAGGGGGCGCTCCACAAGGCGCTCGCCGGGGGCAAAATGCCCCGACATGATCGCATCGCGCATCTTCGTTTGCACAATATCGCGCAGAGTTTGCGGCGCGGTTTCTATGCGGTCCAGCTTTATACCAGTCTGATTCATTTACATCTGCCTCGGAGAGCAATTGACAATTTGTATGATGGTATACCATATTGCAAAGCGACTCACCACAGCAAAAGGAATGCGCCTGTGCCTGCCGAAATCAGAAAAACGCTTTTGCACGTTGAAAACACGCTCATCGAGGGCGGCAAAGCGGCGAAGACGCCGCTCAAGCTTATGGCGGCCATGGCTGTCATCAAGAATCCTTGGGCAGGGCAGGGCTTTGTGGAGGACTTGTCACCTGCCATTCGCGATTGTGCGCCAGGGCTGGGCCAGATCCTGACCGATATGATCCTTGATGCCGCTGGCAGTGGCGATGTGATCGAGGGTTATGGCAAGTCTGCGATTGTCGGGCTTGACGGCGAGGTCGAGCACGCCTCGGCGCTGATCCATACGCTGCATTTTGGCAATATCTTTCGCGAGGCTGTCGGCGCAAAATCCTATCTATCGTTTTGCAACACGCGTGGCCCTGCCAATGCGCCACTGATGATCCCGTTGATGGACAAGAATGATGGTGGACGTCGCAGTCATTATCTCACCATCCAGACCTCTATCGCCGATGCACCTGCTGCGGATGAAATCGTCATTGCGCTTGGGGCATCAATCGGCGGGCGGCCGCATCACCGTATTGGCGACCGTTATCAGGACCTTAAGGAGCTTGGTCATGACTCTGACAACCCTGCGGCTGTCTAAGGCGGGAGCGAAAGTTGCCTGCCATTCGGTAGGGCGTGGCGCACCTGTTGTCTTGATCCACGGTGTCGGCCTGCAATCGGCGGCATGGGGGCCGCAGATTGAGGCGTTGAGCGCGCAAAATCACGTTATTGCGCTTGATATGCCAGGGCATGGCGGGAGTGATCCGCTTCCTGACGGCAGCCGTTTGGATGCGTTTGTCTCTTGGGCGGCTGAGGCTTTGGAGGCGCTTGCCCTTGGCCCTGTCAGTCTTGCGGGGCACTCTATGGGGGCGCTGATTGCGGGAGGGATCGCTGTGGACCATCCTGCTTTGGTGCGCCGTGTTGCTCTGTTAAGCCCCGTCTTTCGCCGCTGTCCTTCTGACCGTGCCGCCGTTGAGGCGCGTGCTGCCTTGATCCGCGAGGGTGAGATCAACCACGCGGCCCCACTGTCTCGCTGGTTTTCCTCCGCGCCTGAGGAGCGCGCTGTGCGGGCTGCGACGCAGGGCTGGCTAGAGGCTGTTTCGCCAACAGGCTACGCCACGGCCTACTCTGCCTTTGCCACTGGCGATGCCACCTATGCCAACCGAATGAACGAGATCAGCGCCCCGCTTTTGGCGCTCACAGGCAGCGAAGATGCAAATTCAACCCCGGCTATGGCACTGTCCATAGCCAATACCGTTCAAAACGGACGAACCAAGATTATCGAAGGACACCGCCACATGGTCAATCTTACTGCGCCCGATCTGGTCAACCATGCTCTGGCAGACTGGCTTTTGCAGTCTGGCACCAACACTTTGATCAATGAGGTGGCGTCGTGAGCGATTTTGATCTGCGCGCCCTGCGCTCGGCCTTTGGCGCGTTCACCACGGGGGTTACGGTTGTGACCAGCCATGACGGGGACGGTGCGCCGATCGGGTTTACGGCCAATTCGTTTTCCTCAGTGTCGCTCGATCCGCCGCTTCTTTTGGTCTGTATCGCAAACAGCTCCAGCAACTATGAAAACATGACCAAAGCCAAGGGCTTCGCGGTCAATATCCTAGCCGAAACGCAGGTTGATGTGTCCAATACATTTGCCCGCCCGGTTGAGGACCGCTTTGCAAGCGTGACATGGCAGGACGGCCCGCATGGGGCGCCTGTGTTTGAGGGGGTCTCGGCTTGGTTTGACTGCTCTATGCACCAGATTGTGGAGGCAGGCGACCATGCCATCCTGATTGGCCGTGTCGAGGCGTTTGACAGCTCTGCCACTGCGGGTCTTGGCTATGCGCGCGGCGCCTATGTAACGCCTTCGACAGCTGCTGAAGCCCTTGAGCCACACATGGGCCTCACCGTTTCGGCATTGATCGAGCGCGAGGGGCAGGTGCTTCTGGTTGAGGATGGCAAGGGCGGATTGGCGCTTCCTGAGAGCACGGTGAAAGAGCTGGGTGCGTCTGAAACGCTGCAAAAGCTCATAGCCAGCACAGGTCTCACGGCGGAGCCGGGATTTGTATATTCGGTCTTTGAAGATGATGCTGCAAAGCGCCAGCATATTGCCTTTCTGTGTCAGACCGAAGAGGGCGCGCCCACTCGTGGGCACTTTGTGCCTCTGACGGAAGAGGCGCTTGGCTCTGTCACTGACAATGTGATGCGCACCATGCTCACGCGTTTTGCTGCTGAAAACAAGCTTGGCAATTACGGCGTGTATTTTGGCAATCAAACCAGCGGCAAGGTCCGCCCGATCTCTTCTGAAAGGCAAGCGTAATGCGGTTTTCCCTTTTTGTGCATATGGAGCGTGTCAGCCCTGATCAGGACCAGCGCCAACTTTATCAGGACTTTCTGGCGCTCGCTAAAATGGCGGACGCAGGCGGGATGCACGCGGTCTGGACAGGCGAGCACCATGGCATGGATTTTACGATTGCGCCCAATCCGTTCCTGAGCCTGATCGACGTCGCACGTCAAACACAGAACATCCGCCTTGGAACAGGGACAATCATCGCCCCCTTCTGGCATCCGATTGCCCTCGCGGGCGAGGCTGCGATGGCGGATTTGATCACCGAGGGCCGGCTTGATCTTGGAATCGCGCGGGGCGCGTATAATTACGAATACGAGCGCATCATGCCGGGTATGGACGCTTGGGAAGCCGGTCAGCGGATGCGCGCGCTCGTGCCTGCGATCAAGGCGCTCTGGGCGGGGGACTATGCCCAAGAGGGGGAGTTTCACAGCTTCCCGTCGACAACCTCCTCGCCCAAGCCTGTTCAGGAGGGCGGCCCGCCCGTCTGGATAGCAGCGCGTGATCCGAACAGCCATGAGTTCGCTGTGGCCCAAGGCTGTCATGTGCAGGTGACGCCGCTTTGGCAGGGCGATGAGGAAGTGAGCAAGCTGATGGAAACGTTCAACGCGGCCTGCGCCAAATTTCCCGATATTCCGCGCCCCGAGATCATGCTGCTCAACCACACCTACATCGCCGAAAGTGCAGAAGACGCGCGCCAAGCCGCCGAAGAGATCAACCGCTTCTATTGTTATTTCGGCGCATGGTTCAAAAACGAGCGACCCGTCAGTCAAGGGCTGATTGCGCCGCTTTCGGACGCAGAAATCGCGGCACACCCTTTCTATACGCCTGAGGCTATGCTGCGTGACAATGTGATTGCGACCGCCGATGATGCCATTGCGCGGATCAAAACATATCAGGACATGGGCTATGATGAATATTCGCTCTGGATTGACTCAGGCATGAGCTTTGAGCGCAAGCGCGCCAGCCTTGAGCGCTTCATCAAAGACGTCATGCCTGTCTTCGCTTAAGGACATAAAATGCAAGAGTTTGAGCAGTATATCGGCGGGGCCTTCTCCAAGGGAAGTGCGCAGTTTGAAAGCCTTGACCCCGCGACAGGCCAAGCTTGGGCGCTGATGCCAGAGGCGCGCGAAGCGGATGTTAACGCGGCTGTTGAGGCGGCGCACGCAGCGTTTCTTGCGCCTGAGTGGGCCAGTATGACAGCCACAGCGCGCGGCAAGCTGCTCTATCGTCTGGCCGATCTTGTCGCCGAAAATGCCGCCGAGCTGGCCCAGCTTGAGACACGTGACACAGGTAAGATCATCCGCGAAACAACGGCGCAGATCGCTTATGTCGCCGAATATTACCGCTATTATGCCGGTCTTGCTGACAAGATCGAAGGCGCGCATCTGCCGATTGACAAGCCCGATATGGAAGTTTGGCTGAGGCGGGAGCCTGTTGGGGTTGTTGCGGCGATTGTGCCATGGAATTCACAGCTCTTTTTGGCGGCGGTCAAGCTTGGCCCCGCGCTGGCGGCAGGGTGCACTGTGGTGCTCAAGGCGTCGGAGGAGGGGGCTGCGCCCCTGCTTGCTTTCGCGCGGCTTGTCCATGAGGCGGGCTTCCCATCGGGTGTTGTCAATGTGCTCACAGGCTTTGGCCCGCGCTGCGGCGCAGTGCTGACAAGCCATGCGAAAGTGGCGCATATTGCCTTCACGGGTGGCCCTGAGACGGCCCGCCATATTGTGCGCGGTTCGGCTGAAAATCTGGCCTCCACCTCGCTCGAACTGGGCGGCAAATCGCCTTTTATTGTTTTTGAGGACGCTGATCTGGAGAGCGCGGCCAATGCGCAGGTCTCGGGCATCTTTGCCGCCTCTGGCCAAAGCTGTGTTGCCGGATCGCGGCTGGTTGTATCTGAGGCGATCAAGGACGCTCTTTTTGCCAAGCTTAAGGCTAAGGCCGAGGCTGTGGTGATCGGCGCGCCGGATGACATGGCGACAGAAGTTGGCCCGCTCTGCACGGAAGCACAAGTTGCGCGCGCGGAAGATATTATTGCGCGCTCGCTCGCCGCAGGCGCCAAGCTTGTCACAGGTGGTGCGCGTATTGCGGGGCAGGGCAATTACTTCCCGCCGACTATTCTTGACTGCACGGATGCGCCCGATGCGCCTTGTCTGACCGAAGAGTTCTTTGGACCCGTTCTATCAGCCGTGAGCTTTGCGTCTGAGGCCGAAGCGCTTGATATTGCCAACGATACAGCCTTTGGCCTTGCCTCTGGCGTGTTCACCAGCAGTCTCACCCGTGCCCATAGGATGATCCGTGGCATCCGCGCGGGTATCGTCTGGGTCAACACCTACCGCGCCGTGAGCCCTATCGCGCCCTTTGGTGGCCACGGCCTGAGCGGGCATGGGCGCGAGGGCGGGCTTGCCGCGGCGCTCGACTATACCCGCACAAAAGCTGTCTGGCTGCGAACCTCGGATGATCCGATCCCTGACCCCTTCGTGATGCGCTGAACTCTCGCTGCGTCAATGGTTGATCCCCGCCCGCTTTGGCCTACATTGGCAAGGCCCAAAGAGGACGCGCAGATTATGACCAAACTCCCCGACTTCTCCTTTGACAACAGCTATCACCGCGAGTTGTCGGGCGCTTATGCGCAGTGGCAGGGCGATAAAATTCCAGCGCCGCATATGCTCAAGCTCAATGTGGCGCTGGCCGAAGAGCTTGGCCTTGATACAGAGGCGCTGGCTGGCGAAGCAGGCGCGCTTGTGTTCTCAGGGATGCGTGCGCCCACGGGTGCGGCCCCTTTGGCTATGGCCTATGCAGGCCACCAGTTTGGCGGCTTCTCCCCCCAGCTTGGCGATGGTCGTGCGCTTCTTGTGGGGGAGCTGATTGATCGCTTGGGCAAACGCCGCGACCTTCACCTCAAGGGATCGGGGCGCACGCCTTTTTCGCGTGGCGGCGATGGCAAGGCCGCGCTTGGCCCCGTCTTGCGCGAGTATCTTATCGGCGAGGCCATGTATGCCCTCGGCGTCCCGACAACGCGTGCCTTGGCGGCTGTGATCACGGGCGAGAAAATCCATCGCGAGACAGGGGCAAAACAGGGCGCCGTGCTGGCGCGCATTGCGAGCTCGCACCTGCGGGTTGGCAGTTTCCAGTTTTTTGCGGCACGCGGCGACACTGAGATGCTGCAAAAGCTCGCGGATTACGCTATCGCGCGCCATGATCCTGATCTTGTGGGGCGCGAAGGCCGCTACCTCAGCTTTCTGAAGCGCATCGCCGAGCGGCAAGCCAGCCTTGTGGCGCAATGGGTCAATATCGGCTTTGTGCACGGTGTGATGAACACCGACAACATGACCATTTCTGGCGAAACGATCGACTATGGCCCTTGCGCTTTTCTTGACATTTATAGCCCCCAAGCGAGCTTTTCTTCTATCGACCAGCAGGGGCGCTACGCTTATGGAAACCAGCCCAACATGGCAGCTTGGAACCTTGCCCGCCTTGCCGAATGTCTGCTTGGTCTGATTGATGCCGACGACGAAAAGGCCATTGCAGAGGCCACTGATGTGATCAACGCTTTTCCCGCGCTCTATCAAGCGGAATGGCTCACAGGCGTGCGCCAAAAGCTTGGCCTTGCTGAAGCAAAAGACGGTGACCTTGCGCTTGCCAACGGTTTTCTCATGACCATGCAGGGCCAGAACGTTGATTATACAAACGCCTTCCGTGCTTTGTCAGAAGCCGTTCGAGGCAACACATCTCCTCTGCGCGCGCTCTATAAGGACCCCGCCAAAGAGCTGGACGCATGGCTCGCCGCTTATTTCGCTCGGATCGGTGAAGAAGCCCAAACAGCTGAGGCTCGCGCTGACGCGATGAACGCGGTGAACCCGCTCTACATCCCGCGCAACCACAAGGTTGAAGAGGCCCTGCAAGCAGCAGAGGCAGGCGATATGGCTCTTTTTGAGGCGCTCTTGGAAATTCTGCAGTCACCATGTGTCGAACAAGAAGGCGCAGCGGCGTATGCCTCTGGCGCGCCCGACAGCTTCGGCCCCTATAAAACCTTTTGCGGCACCTAGCTTGGCTTTTGAGGGGCCTGACGGCGGCGAAGTTCGTTATGGGAGCGCGACGTCCTGTTATCCACGGCAGGGTCATGCAAGGCATGATCCTAGGAGGGCATAAACGCCGTCAGAGATGCGCTCCAGCGATCGCGAGTTTTGATCGCGGAATTGAGCCGGGAACCGAGGCTCAATCTTCAGACGTTTTCCAAATGGCGAAGCACACGACGGTTGAGGATCAGAGGACTTGTCCAAGGGATCCGCGCTCAACGGTTTTCAGGGAAGAAGAGCAACCACTGTCTCATATTCCCTCTCCTGCGAGTAAGTATTTTGCGCACCGTCAGCTTATGATGAGTTATTACTCCCGGTTGTTCTTGATCCCTTTCCCTTCCGGATCAGATGCCGGACGTAGGCGTATTGCTCCCCATTTGTAAGTTTTTCTTACCGCGTTGCGCGCACCAGTAATGCTTGCTTGATGTAAAGTGGGAGGAATTTGGATGCAGATGAGTAAGATGCGCGACAGTGCTTCATTGACTGACGTTGTCTATGAGGTTGTGGATTGGGTTGCCTATCAGGCGAAGGTTAGCCCGAAAGCTATCGCAACACGCGAGCTTCCGTCAGGCCGCTCGCAAGGCTACGGCGAAATGCACCACCGTGTTGGGCGGTTGGCCGCAGCTCTGAGACGACTTGGGGTAACGCAAGGAGATCGCGTAGCATTCCTTATGCCCAATTCTTGCGATATCTTAGATATTGCTTTTGCGACTTGGCGTCTTGGCGGTTTGGTGCTGGCGCTAAATCATCGCCTTTCGGCGGCAGAGCTTAGCTTCATCCTCAATGACGCAGGTGCGAAGGTTGTGATCTGTGATCAAGCATTGAACGATGTTGTCGTGCAGATTGACGCCCCCAGTGTGCAGCATTGGATCGAGACTCTTGGTGACGGGCGTATGAGCCAGTTTGAAACAGCGATTGCAGCCGAGACGACCTCTATTCTTGATCGCCCAGCACAAGGGCTTGGTGAAGCCTGTATGCTGATGTACTCCTCAGGGACGACAGGGCGGCCGAAGGGCGTGATCATTACATATGGTATGCTGCACTTTTCGGCGGTGGGCAGCTTTGGTGCG
>NZ_CBFHPP010000011.1:0-92738 GCF_965657785.1 Lentibacter sp. | reverse complement strand
TCGGTCTCGTAATTCCCATCTTCGATTCTCCGTTTTCCTAACTATAGGGACGGACCAATTCAAAGGGGGAGGCTCAGTTTAACAGAAGGCCCGTGCCCGCCACCTCTGTAAAAACAGCCGCAAGATCAGCCGCCGCCGCGACATTCCAATGCTTTGAAAAGGCCGCAAGCCGCGCCGCGTCGCGATCATAGCAGCTCACAACCTCAATCTCGGGATGCACCGCAAAAGAGCGCATATAAAGATCAGCCACAAAGCCACATCCAACAATCGCCACTCTTTGCATCACATAACTCACATAGCCTTAGAACCGCACGCAAAGCCACGATAGCTTCGGTCGGCTCTGTCAGGTCACTTATCTTGGCGTAATTTGGCCTTAAAAAGTGTCAAGACTGGGGCATATGTCAAATTTTTGGCAATTTTTCCCGCTATGACAGGCCGCAAGAGCCGTTTATCGGCTATATCCACAGTGTGCAGAGGGTGTGATTTTGATTTTTAAAGCCAATGGGTATGAGATTGTGGTGAATACGCCCACCAAAGCGGCCCTTTTGGCAGCTGTGGCTGCGAGATTCGCAGAGGCAGAAGGCTTTGCCCTCGCCACACTCAATCTGGATCATCTCGTCAAGCTGCACGCCAGCGCGCGTTTCGCCCGCACCTATGCGGCGCAAGATATTGTCGTCGCCGATGGCAATCCGGTTGTCTGGCTCTCACGGCTGGCGCGCCGCCCTGTCGCGCTTGTGCCTGGTTCTGAAATGGTGCTGCCGCTGGCCGAGCTGGCGGCGCAAAATGGCGTCAAGGTTGCGCTCTTTGGCTCCACAGAAGAGAGCCTCAAAGCCTCGGCAGAGGCTCTTAAGATTGCTGTGCAAAATATTGATATATCATGTCAAATCGCTCCACCTATGGGCTTTGATCCAGAGAGTGACGCCGCCGCCGCTATGCTTGCTGAACTGGAAGCTTCAGGCGCGGGCCTCGTCTTCCTCGCCCTCGGTGCGCCCAAGCAGGAAGCCTTCGCCGCCCGTGGCCGCAGCCTCGCGCCAAGCCTCGGCTTTGCCTCGATCGGGGCAGGGCTTGATTTTCTCTCAGGCGCACAAACCCGTGCGCCCAAATGGGTGCAAGTCATTGCGATGGAGTGGGCGTGGCGCGCGGCTCAGGCCCCCGCACGGCTGGTGCCGCGCTATGCCCGCTGTTTTCTAATCCTGCCGCGCCTGCTCTTTGACGCGCTCTCGCAGCGTTAGAGCTGCCTCGGCTTGGCCTTGCGCCGCATCAACAGCTTGTCTTTGACGCGGGCCTTCAGGCCGCGCGCGGGCGGCAATTCGCGCATCATCTCAAATGTCGTGCCATTCAGGCTCCGCTCATGCCAAAGCGCCAGCCTGACGCCCCAGTCTGCCGCCACCTTCGGGTCAAGCCCGTCAGGCACGCCCATTTCGGTTGCCAGCATTCCAGGCAACCAGTCGTTGATCACAATATCAGGCAAACGATCCGCCAGATCGGCGACCAAAGCCCGTGTCAAAATCCGCTGCGCGCCCTTTGACGCCGAATACGCGCCAGAGGCGGGCAGGGGGGCAATATCGGCAAAACTCGTGACATTGACGATCCGCCCAAAGCCCGCCTCCGCCATATCTTCAAGCGCCAGCCGTGTTGCGCCGAAACTGCCGCCAAGATTGGTCGCCACGGTCTCCATAAAGCTGGCGTGGCTTTCCTCAAACACATCGCGGCGCGGGTAAACCGCCGCGTTGTTGATCAACAATAACACAGGCCCAAGTGCAGCGCGCACCTCGGCAAATGCGGCGTCAAGCGCAAGCGGATCAGACACATCACAAACAATGGGCAAGATGTCCTCATGCCCTGCCGCTGTCTCTTGAAGTGGCTCAAGCCTGCGCCCCAAGGCCGCCACTTTGACACCCCGCGCCGCCAAGCCCCGCGCCAAAGCCCGCCCAAGCCCTGCGCCTGCGCCCGTCACAACGGCCACGCTCTTCAAGAGCCGCCCGTCTGCCTCAGTCCTGTTTGCCTCAGTCCTGTTTACCTCAGTCATGCTTGCCCCTTTCCAGTATTGCCTCAGCCGTGCGCAACGCCTGCGCCGCAATCGCAAGGGACGGGTTCACGCCCATCGAACTTGGCATAAAGCTCGCATCCGCCACATAAAGATTGCCCAGCTCATGGACGCGCCCCGCGCCGTTCAAAACCGAGCGCTTGGCATCCACGCTAAAGCGCATTGTGCCGCAAGGGTGGCCATAATTCAGCTCAGGCGCATTGCCGAGAAACATCTGCCGCTGGCCTCTAAATGCGCGCTTGATGGCGCGGCGAAACAGCTTGCGGCGGGCCAAAAGCTCTTCGCGCAAGTGATACTCAAAGGCAATCTCATCGCCCACAGGCGGCAAGACGCGGTTGTCCTCATACGCGAGGTCTTCCATCAACCCGACAAAAACTTTGGCGTTGCCCAAAACCTTTGCTGCAAGCGCCGCAGGCAGCCTCGCGGCCTCCTGCATCAGCCGCTTTTGCCCCAGTGCGTTGCGCGCAAGTCTGAGCCGCAGATAATGCAAAATCTCGCCATAGGAGGCATCAATCCCCATCGCCTGCACCATGCCGAGGCGCTCGCCCTCATGCCAGAGCAAGTCGCGAAAGCCCACAGATTTTGACGGCCCGCCACCCTGAATGCCGGGCCAGACCGCAAACATCTCGTTGAGGTGAAACATCAGCCCCCGCCCGACCAGCCCGCTCGCGTTTGCCACGCCCTCGGGGAAAGCCTCCGAGGCCGAGCCAAGACAGAGCCGTGGGCTGCCAAACGCGCCACCCGCCAAAACAAAAACAGGCGCGCGTAGCAAGTGCGTTTCGCCCCCCATGCGCAGCTCGATATGGCTGATCGCGCGTCCGTCGCCCACAAGTTTGCTCACCTCGGCACAGTCCAGAAGCGCGGCATTGCCCGTCGCCAAAGCAGGCTCAACCCCTGCGGAGCGCGCATCCATTTTGCACGGCATCGGGCATTTGAAACCAAGACAGCTCTTACAGCCCTCGATCTCTTTCACAGCGGTGTGCAAATGGTAGGGATGCACCCCGTTTGCCGCCAAACGCTGTGCAATCAGGCGGTCGACCGCGCTCATCTCCCCCGCCTCGGGCAAGGGCTGCGACGGTGCGGGGCCGAGCGGATCTGCCCCGCCGCGCACATGATACATCGCTTCAGCGCGCATGAGATAAGGCTCAAACGCCGCATAAGATACAGGCCAGCCGCCCGTCGGGTGAGGCCGCGCCTCTGTGTGGTCCAAGTCCTGCGGCGCAGGGCGCTCCAAGGTCGCCGCATAAAAGACCGAGCTGCCGCCAACCCCGGCACCCAGCGGGGCGTAAAACGCCTGCTCAACCCCGTCCACACGCGCGCGCACCTGCGCAGGCCAAAGCCCCCGCGCCAGCCGCGCTTGGGGGACAAATATATCATGCGACAAAGGCGTCTCTTCTCGGCGGTGGCCCGCAGGCCCTTTCTCGACAAACAAGACTTTCTGGCCCGCTTCGGCGAGCGCACGGCCCAGCGTTCCACCGCCCATGCCCGTGCCGATCACGATCACATCCCAAGAGGCGCGCAAAAGCTCACTCATTTCCCAAGCGCCCCTCAAACAAGGGCGCAAACCGCGCCGCCATAGCCTTTGCCGCTGTATTGGTGATGTGGTTGTTGTCAAAATACCAGCTCGCGGCGCCCTGCAGCGCGCTACAGGTTTCGCCTGTGCAAACGGCATCCCAGATTTCTATGACGGGAGCGGCGCTGATTGCCTCCCGCGCCAAAGCATAACGCGCCTCAGCCTCCGCGCGTGCCACGCTGGCCCGCGCCGCAACCTCGGCCTCGCTGGCGCGTCCATGCGCCAGAAGCCGTGCCGCCTCGCGGCTGTCATAGCGGGGCAGCTCGGGCATTTGCTCCAGAAGATGCACCCGCCCGAACTCTGCCGTCAGGATCGGCACACTCGCCGCCAGCCCCGCGCGCACCACAGCCGCATTGCCGCTTGCGCCATAGCCCTCAAGCGCAATGGTGTTCTCGGCATCAAGCCCGACGCCGCGCCCGCTCGCATAATAGCTCCAGCGCCCGACAAGCAGCACATCGCGCACCGCCGCAAGCGAAGACATATCGCGCGCAATGATCGCCTTTTCCGCCGTGCAGGCCGCATCCTGCGCGGGGGTGGCATAGCTCTCGGTCTTGCTGACGCCAAAGAGCGGCGCGCAGCCCGCGTGCCAGATGATCAGGGCAGGGGTGTCGGCCTGCCATGCGGCTTGCTCGAGGCCTTCCTTGAAGGCGCGCACATGGCTGTCACCCCAGATTAATACCTCGGGCGCGCCGTCAGGCCCGATCGGGCAAAGCTCCACCCCCTCAAACGCGCCCTCGCGTGGCACATAACAGCGCGAGAAATCCTGCAAAAAGTCACCACTTGCCTGAATATGCGCCTGCGTCTTGAGGTCAAACCGCGTCGGCAGCCCGTCTTTCACATAGGCCAGCGCGCCAAAGCCCAGAGCGGCGGCAGAGGGCACAGCCAGCGCGCCAAGCACAGCCCAGCCGCGCGGCTCCATGCGGCGAAACGGCGTCTCGACATAGCGCCAAGAGAGCGTGGCCAAGACCACGCTCAGCCCGATCCAAAGCGCGGCTTCCCACCAGCCCGCATAGCCCCCGCGCCCGTAAAACGAGAGCACAAACACAGGCCAATGCCAGAGATAGAGCGAGTAGGAGATCTTGCCAAAAAACACAGGAATGCGCGTGCTCAATACAGCGTTCACCCCGTTGCCCGCTTGCCCGTTCGCAAGCAACAGCACCGTGCCAAGCACAGGAAAAATCACCTGCCACCCCGGAAAACCACGGCTGGCCTCAATAAAGACAAGGCTCCCAATCACCAGTCCAAGCCCGAGCCAGCTCAGCCATGCCCCCGCCTTTAAAGGCGCGCGCCCGTGGCTCCAGACGGCCAGTAAAACGCCCGCCAATAGCTCCCATGCACGAAAGGGAAAGAGATAGAAGGTCGCCGTCTGATGGCTTGGCGTGAGCCAGATTGAGGCGGTCAGCGAGAGTGCAAAACACAGCCAGAGACCGCCGATAAAGACCCGCGGCCAACGCGCCAACAGAAGCAAAACAAGCGGCAGAAAAATGTAAAACTGCTCCTCCACAGACAAAGACCACGTGTGGAGCAAGACTTTACTCTCTCCCGCCGTGTCAAAATATCCCGCCCCTCGGAAAAACAGCACATTGCTGAGATAAACCGTCGCTGCGATCAGCGATTTGCCATATTCGCGCAACTCAAACGGCAGCAAAACAAACCACGCGATCACACTCGCCGCCAGCGCCATCGCAAAGAACGCAGGTGCCAGCCGTTTCACACGACGGATATAAAACCGCGCCAAGGAGATCCGCCCTGTCGCCTGCGCCTCGCGCCACAAAATACCGCCGATCAGATAGCCCGAAATGACAAAAAACACATCCACACCGGCAAATCCGCCGCCAAACCCGGGCACCCCGAAGTGATAGAGCACAACAGCAACAACAGCGATCATGCGCAGACCGTCAATCTCGGGGCGGTAGGTGTGTTCTGTCAGACTCATACGCTTGCTGTAACTTAGGCTTCCTCGTTATCTGAGGAGCTATAGCAGCAATGCGGCAATTTTTTGTGCAAATTGCAAAATTCGCAAATGCGTTACCAAAAAATAAAAAGATGATTGCTACGTGTAACATATTGCTTGCGTCGAATCGTGCCGCCGTGCACAATAATCTCGCAACAGGACCACTCAGGAGACGCTGCTTTGGCTCAGGCCTTTATTTGTGATGCAACCCGAACACCCATTGGCCGTTACGGCGGGGCGCTCTCTTCTGTGCGCGCCGATGATCTTGCCGCTCTGCCCATTGCCGCGCTGAAGGCCCGCAATCCAAATGTGGATTGGGCCGCAATTGACGACGTGATCTATGGCTCCGCCAATCAGGCAGGCGAAGACAACCGCAATGTCGCGCGCATGGCAGCCCTTCTGGCGGGTCTGCCCATCGAGGTTCCGGGCACCACTCTCAACCGCCTCTGCGCCTCTGGTATGGATGCTGTCGGTATGGCCGCCCGCGCCATCAAGGCGGGTGATTACGATATGGCAATCGCAGGTGGCGTTGAAAGCATGAGCCGCGCCCCCTTCGTGATGCCCAAGGCCGAAACCGCCTTCTCGCGCGCCAATACGGTCTATGACACAACCATTGGCTGGCGCTTTGTGAACCCCAAGATGAAAGCCGCCTACGGCACAGAGTCCATGCCCGAAACGGCTGACAATGTGGCCCAAGATTACGGCATCAACCGGGCCGACCAAGACGCCTTCGCCGCCCGCTCCCAAGCCCGCTTTGAGGCTGCGCAAGCGGCAGGCAAGTTCTCTGACGAGATCACGCCTGTCGAAATTCCACAGCGCAAGGGAGATCCGGTCGTATTTGCGACAGACGAACACCCCCGCGCAGGCACAACGCCCGAAAGCCTTGCCAAACTGCGCGCCATCAATGGCGTGGGCAAGACTGTCACAGCGGGCAATGCCTCAGGCGTCAATGATGGCGCAGCTGCGCTCCTGATGGCCTCCGAGGCCAGTGCCAAAGCCCAAGGCCTCACGCCGCTTGCCCGCGTTGTCGGGATGTCTGTCGCAGGTGTTGCGCCGCGCATCATGGGGATCGGCCCTGTGCCTGCGAGCCAGAAGGTTCTGGCGCGCGCGGGTCTCACGATTGAAGATATGGATGTGATCGAGCTGAACGAGGCCTTCGCCTCCCAAGGCCTCGCCACTCTGCGCGCCCTTGGCGTCGCGGATGATGCCGAACACGTCAATCCAAACGGCGGTGCCATTGCGCTCGGCCATCCGCTCGGAATGTCGGGCGCGCGCCTTGTTATGGCCGCCGCTTACGAACTCAAACGCCGCCAAGGCCGCTACGCACTCTGCACCATGTGCGTTGGCGTCGGCCAAGGCGCAGCCATTATCATTGAACGGGTCTGAGGAGGACACACTCATGTATGCACAGATGGTAAAATCAACCGGCGCAGGCGTCAAAACCCGCGCAGAGATGAGCCCCGAAGAGGCGGCCTTTCAGGACCGCATCGACCAAGACATCAAGATCGAGCCGAAAGACTGGATGCCCGAGGGCTACCGCAAAACGCTGATCCGCCAGATCGGCCAGCACGCCCACTCCGAAATCGTCGGCCAGCTCCCCGAAGGCAACTGGATCACCCGCGCGCCCACGCTGGAGCGTAAGGCGATCCTCCTCGCCAAGGTGCAGGACGAGGCCGGCCACGGCCTTTACCTCTACGCCGCCGCCGAAACGCTGGGCGTGAGCCGCGACGAGCTGACAGAACAGCTCCTTGACGGGCGTATGAAGTATTCCTCGATCTTCAACTACCCCACACTCAACTGGGCCGATATGGGCGCAGTCGGCTGGCTTGTTGACGGGGCCGCGATCATGAACCAAGTGCCACTCCAGCGCACATCTTACGGCCCCTATAGCCGCGCGATGATCCGCATTTGTAAGGAAGAGAGCTTCCACCAGCGCCAAGGCTACGACATCATGATGAAGATGGCCCAAGGCACGCCCGCCCAAAAGGCTATGGCTCAAGATGCGCTCAACCGGCTCTGGTATCCGAGCTTGATGATGTTTGGCCCCTCTGATGCAGATTCGGTCCACTCCGCCCAATCCATGGCATGGAAGATCAAAATGGACAGCAACGACGAGCTGCGCCAGAAATTTGTCGACCAGACCGTGCCCCAAGCCGAATACCTCGGCCTGACCGTGCCCGACGAGAACCTCAAATGGAACGAAGAGAAGGGCGGCTATGATTTTTCGCAGCCTGACTGGGAGGAGTTCTTTGACGTCTTGCGCGGCAACGGCCCCTGCAATGTCGACCGCATGGAAAAACGCAACACAGCTTGGGACGAGGGCGCATGGGTGCGCGACGGCCTGATGGCCCACGCCGCCAAACGCGCCGCGCTCAAAACAGCTGCGGAATAAGGAGCATAGATATGTCTAAAGAATGGCCCCTCTGGGAAATCTTCATTCGCGGCCAGCATGGCCTGTCACACCGCCACGTGGGCAGCCTGCACGCGCCAGATGCCGAAATGGCGATCAAAAATGCGCGCGATGTTTACACGCGCCGCAACGAAGGTCAGTCGATCTGGGTGGTTGAAGCTGCGCATATCACGGCCTCAAGCCCCTCGGACAAAGGCCCGCTCTATGAGCCGAGCGAGAGCAAGGTCTACCGCCACCCGACCTTCTTTGACATCCCCGAAGATGTGGGGGCCATGTAACATGAGCACGCTTCACGACTTCGCGCTGCGCATGGGCGACAGCACGCTGATCCTTGGCCATCGCGTCTCTGAGTGGTGCGGCCACGCGCCCGTTCTGGAAGAAGACATTGCCCTCGCCAACACAGCGCTTGATCTCATTGGCCAGACCCAGCTCTGGCTCGGCCTCGCCGCCGAAGAAGAGGGCACAGGCAAAACAGCCGATGATCTTGCCTTCCTGCGCGACGCTTGGGATTTTCGCAACGCGCTGCTCACCGAGCTGCCCAATGGCGACTTTGGCCGCACCCTCATGCGCCAGTATCTGTTTGATCAATGGCACTTGCTCATGCTGCAAGCCCTTCAAAACTCAAGCGAAAAGCGCGTGAGCGACATTGCCGACAAGGCCGTCAAAGAAGTCAGCTACCACGTCGAGCGCTCGCGCGACACGGTCATTGGCCTCGGCGATGGCACGCCAGAAAGCCACAAGCGTATGCAAGACGCGCTGGACTATCTTTACCCCTATGTGGGCGAGCTGTTCACCCCTGACGCCGTCGATGCGGCCGCCACAGAAGCGGGCATTGCACCCGATCTGGCGAGCCTGCGCGCGGCCTATGACGCTGCCGTTTCTGAGACAATGGCCGAGGCCACGCTGTCCATTCCCGACAGCCGCTTTGCCCACAAAGGCGGGCGCACAGGCAAGATGCACACCGAGCATCTGGGCCATATCCTCACGCAAATGCAGTGGCTTCAGCGCGCCTATCCGGGAGCGAGCTGGTAATGAAGCCAAGCGTTCAAGAGGTCTATGCGTGGCTTGACGATGTGCCCGATCCCGAGATCCCCGTGATTTCGTTGATGGATCTGGGCATCATCCGAGGCGTGGCCTGGGCGGGTGACACGCTCGAAGTGACCGTCACACCGACCTATTCGGGCTGTCCTGCCACGAGCATTATCAACCTTGATATCGAAACCGCCCTACGCAGCCACGGGATCGAGAAACTCAGGCTCCAGCGCCAGCTTTCCCCGCCGTGGACAACCGATTGGTTGACCGAGAAGGGCCGCAAAAAACTGCAAGACTACGGCATCGCGCCGCCCCAGCCCGCAGGCGGGCCGGCAGAATGCCCGCGCTGCCAAAGCCACGATCTGGAACGCCTGTCGCAGTTCGGATCGACCCCCTGCAAGGCCCAATGGCGCTGCAAAAGCTGCCTTGAGCCGTTCGACTATTTCAAATGTATCTGAGGAGCACAGTCCATGGCCCGCTTTCATGACCTCGAAGTCACAGACCTGCACAAAACCATCCGCGACGCGGTCGTTGTGACGCTCAAGCCCGTCAATGGTGCGGCGTCCGAGTTTGACTTCACCCAAGGCCAGTATCTCACCTTCCGCCGCGATTTCGACGGCGAGGAAATCCGCCGCAGCTACTCGATCTGCGCAGGCAAGGGCGAGGGCATCCTGCAAGTCGGGATCAAACGGGTTGATGGCGGGGCCTTCTCGACATGGGCCAACGAGGAATTGACCGTCGGCACCCGCATAGAAGCCATGCCGCCGATGGGCCGCTTCTTCACGCCGCTGGATGCGGCTGCAGAGAAAACCTACCTCGCTTTTGCAGGCGGGTCGGGGATCACACCTGTCTTGTCGCTGATCAAAACCACATTAGAGACCGAGCCAAAGGCCGACTTCACGCTGGTCTATGCCAACAAAGGCGTGTCCACGATCATGTTCCGCGAGGAGTTGGAGGATTTGAAAAACCTCTACATGGGCCGTTTCAATGTCATCCATATTCTTGAGCAGGACGCGCAGGATATCGAGCTGTTTTCGGGCCTTGTGAGTGAAGAGAAATGCGCCGAGCTGTTCAAAAGCTGGATTGATATTGCAAGCGTGGACACCGCCTTTATCTGTGGTCCCGAGCCAATGATGCTAGGTATCGCCAAAGCGCTGAAAGACCACGGGCTGGGCGAGGACCAGATCAAATTCGAGCTCTTCGCCTCCGCCCAACAGGGCCGGCTTGCCAAGCCCGCCGCCTCCCGCGCCGCAGGGGCCGCCGCCCAGATCAAACTATCGGTAACCCTTGACGGCGCGACCCAGACGATGGACGCGGGCCCTGAGAGCAGCATTCTTGACCTCGCCCGCGCGGGCAATCTGGATGCGCCTTATGCTTGCAAAGCGGGCGTCTGCTCGACCTGTCGCTGCCGGGTGATCGAAGGCGAAGTGGATATGCGCGCCAATCATGCGCTGGAGGATTATGAAGTCGAGAAGGGCTATATTCTGTCCTGTCAGAGCTTCCCTGTGAGTGCGGTTGTGAAGGTCGATTACGACCAATAGTCTTTGGGGCAAAGGGGTTGCGCTTTGGCTGCGCCAAATCGCCCAAGAAGGGGGCGCTCGCGCCCCCTCTGCCTTCGGCATTCACCCCCTGAGGATATTTCTGGAAAGAAAAAGACGCTTTACAGGGCTTTGAGGCCGCCGAGTGTGAGGGCGGCCACCTCTGCGGCGTAGATGCGGCGTGCCTGCGCATCGGCGCCTGCGTTCCACATATAATACCAGTTCAGCATCCCGAAGAGGGACATGGTCACGCTGCGCAGCTTGGCGGGCGCTTTGGCAAAGACTTCAGGTGCGTTTTCGGCGATGATCTGTGAGAGTTGTTTCACCATATCGCGCTGATATTCCACGAGAATTTGGCGCTGCTCGGGGGGGAGGTGATCCATGCCTGCGCTTTGAACGCGGTGGGCGTTGTCGGCCCCTTGATAGGCCAGAAGCACTTCGGTGCAGAGCGCGCGCAGTTGTTCGGGCGGGGTGAGGCCTGTGAGGGGGGTGGCGCGGAGCCTGTCGCGCAGATCTTTGAGGTGACTGTCCAGCAGGTCAAAGAGGAGCGCATCCTTGCTGTTGTAATAGTGGTAGATATTGGCCTTGGAGATGCCCGCCTCTTGGGCCAGCGCTGCCATGCTGGCGCGGTCAAACCCCTCGCTGGCGAAGACACGCGCTGCCGCCTCAAGGATGGCGTCGCGCTTTTCGCCGTGATCTTTGGCTTGCGTTCTGGCCATGCGCCTAGCCCTTGTCGCGGTTGTCGATGACGCGCACGGCCTTGCCTTGGGAGCGCGCCACAGAGCCCGGGTCGCCGACCACCACTTCTGTTGAAACTCCGACCATGTCCTTGATATGTTTGGTCAACATCCGCTGCGCCGCTGTGCGGGACAGATTGTCTGCCGCGTCCGTTGCAGCCTCGACAAAGACCCGCATCGCATCCATCCGGCCTGATTTGTAAAGCTCGATCTGGAAGTAGGGCGCAAGCCCGCCTGTTGCCATGACCTGCTCTTCGATCTGGGTGGGAAAGACATTGACGCCGCGCAGGATGATCATATCATCCGAGCGCCCCGTGATCTTCTGCATCCGCCGCATCGAGCGCGCCGTGCCCGCCAGAAGGCGTGTCAGGTCGCGGGTGCGATAACGGATCATCGGCATCCCTGTCTTGGTGAGGGTGGTGAAGACAAGCTCGCCCTCCGCACCATCGGGCAGCACTTCGCCTGTGACGGGGTCGATCACCTCGGGGTAGAAGTGATCCTCCCAGATGTGCAGCCCGTCTTTGCTTTCGACACATTCGTTCGCCACACCTGGCCCGATGATCTCGGAAAGCCCGTAAATATCAACAGCGTGCATATCAAAGGCCTCTTCCACCTCAAGGCGCATCGCGTTGGTCCAAGGCTCTGCGCCAAAGACGCCGACATCAAGGCTGCTGGAGCGCGGATCAATCCCCGCTTTGTGAAAGCCCTCAAGGATGTTGAGCATATAAGACGGCGTCACCATGATCCCTTGGGGTTTGAAATCCGTGATCAGGCCAACCTGCTTTTCGGTCTGCCCGCCACCCATGGGAACGACAGTGGCGCCAAGCCGCTCGATCCCGTAATGCGCGCCAAGCCCGCCTGTGAAGAGACCATAGCCGTAAGCGTTGTGCACCGTGTCGCCACGCTTGAGGCCAGAGGCGCGCAAGGAGCGGGCGACAACTTCGGCCCAGACATCAATGTCGTTTTGGGTGTAAACCACGACAGTCGGCTTGCCCGTTGTGCCCGAAGAGGCATGAATGCGCACCAGCTCTTCTCGCGGCACAGCCGAAAGGCCAAAGGGATAATTGGCGCGCAGATCGTCTTTATAGGTGAAGGGAAACTTTGCGAGGTCCGACAGCGCGTGCAGATCGTCAGGATGCACCCCCGCCGCGTCAAAGCGCGCCTTATACATGGCCACATTGTCGTAAGCGTGTTTGAGCGTGGTCTTCATCCGCGCCAGTTGCAGCGCCATAATCTCGTCGCGCGAGGCAATCTCTATGGGGTCAAGGTCGCTCTTCTTTGGTGTCAGGTCTTTCATGTCTCAGGCCTCCCCGCCTTCGTCAAAATGTGTGCCCGCAATGGCGCGCGAAATGCCGCGAAACTCTGCCAGAACCTCGCCGTTTTGGTTGCTCACAACCACATCATAAATCCCGCTGCGCCCCGTGAGGCTGACTTCTTTTGCTTCCGCGCGCAGGCGGTCGCCCTCAAATCCGGGGGCGAGATAGCTCATGAAGGTGTGCTGCCCGACGGTGTTCTGGTTGCGCGAATTGCAGGCAAAGGCAAAGGCGCTGTCCGCCAGCATGAAGCTCACCCCGCCGTGGCAGGTTCCGTGGCCGTTGGTGTGATGCGCCTGCACGCTCATCTCAAGGACAGCCGCGCCCTCATCGACGCTCACAAGCTCCATTCCGATCCACTCAGACGCCCTGTCGCCCGCCCACATGGCGGCAGCGGAGCGTTCGGCGCGTTCTTTCGGTGTCATGTTCATGTCCCCTTAAATTCAGGCGCGCGCTTGCCAAGAAACGCGCTCACGCCCTCGGCATAGTCGGCACTCTCACCACAGGTTTTCATATATCCAGCCTCAAGCTCAAGCTGCTCCTCTAGCGTGTTCACAGCCGAAGCCTGAATGGCGGCTTTCGTCAGCCCAAGGCCCAGCGTCGGCCCGTTCGCAAGCTTTTCCGCCAAGGCCCGCGCCTCATACATGAGCTGACCATCTTCAACAGATTTCCAGATCAGCCCCCAGTCTTCGGCCTGCGCAGCACTCATCGGCTCGGCGGTAAAGGCCAGCCCCTTGGCGCGCGCCTCGCCCAGCAAGCGCGGCAAATGAAAGCTGCCGCCCGTGTCAGGAATAAGCCCGACCTTGCTGAAAGACTGGATAAATTTCGCCTTGTCCGAGGCCAGAACCATGTCACAGGCCAATGCAAGGTTCGCGCCCGCGCCTGCCGCGACGCCATTGACAGCGCAGACCACAGGAAAGGGCAGGGACCGTATCAAATTGACCAAGGGGCCATAAAACTTGCGCACCGTCTCGCCCAAGTCGGGCGGGCCGTCCATTTTGGAGGGGTCACGGTCGCCCAGATCCTGCCCCGCGCAAAAGCCGCGTCCAGCACCTGTGAGCAAAACCGCCCGCGCGCCCTCGTCTCGTGCCGCTTCCAGAGCCGCGCGCAGAGCGAGATGCATCTCTTCGTTAAAGGAGTTCAGCTTGTCAGGGCGGTTGAGCATAATCTCGTGCCATGTGTCGTGACGCGTCACCAAAATTGTCTCTGACATTGCTCTCTCCCTCAAGCTTACAAGACAAAGCTTGCATAAACCGAACGGTTGGTCAATAAATTATCCAAAGCCAAAAAGGAGAGCGCCATGAAAGAGATTGCAAGCTTCGCGATGGGGCAGTGGGTCCAGCCAGACGCCGCCGCGCGCACCGTAGACTGCGCCATCACAGGCGCGCCCTTCGCGCGGATCGGCAACGGCAGCCTTGAGACGCGCGCCATGCTTCGCCACGCCCGCGACGTCGGCGGCCCCGCCCTGCGCGCCATGAACTTTCACGAGCGCGCCAAGATGATCAAGGCGCTGGCCATGGCGCTCGGTGAGCACAAAGAAGCGCTCTATGACCTCTCCTTTCACACAGGCGCCACGCAAAAAGATCACCTGATCGACATCGACGGCGGCATTGGCACGATGTTTGTTTTCGCCTCCAAGGGCCGCCGCGAGCTGCCTGAAGCGCAGGTCTATGTTGATGGTGATCTGGAGCAGCTTTCGCGCCATGGCAGCTTCATTGGCCAGCACATCTGCACGCCTCTGCGCGGGGTGGGCGTTCATATCAACGCCTTCAACTTCCCCGTCTGGGGGATGCTCGAAAAGCTCGCGCCAACCCTTCTCGCAGGCGTCCCCGCCATTGTGAAGCCCGCCAGTTCCACCGCCTATGTCACGGAACTCGCCGTCAAAATCATGCTTGAGAGCGGGCTTCTCCCCGAAGGCGCGCTTCAGCTTATTTCGGGTGGTGTGGGCGATCTCTTTGACGGCCTCGGCCCTCAAGATGTGGTCAGTTTCACAGGCTCTGCCGCCACGGCCCTCACGCTGCGCAGCCATCCTGCGATTGCGCAAAACTCCACACGTTTCATCGCCGAGCAAGACAGCCTCAACGCCTCGGTGCTTGGTCCTGACGCCGCAGAGGGCACGGAAGAGTTTGACCTCTTCATCAAGGAAGTCACCCGTGAAATGACCGCCAAGGCAGGCCAGAAATGCACCGCCATCCGCCGGATCATGGTCCCTGACAGCCAAGTTGAAGCTGTCAAAAAAGCCATCAGCGCCAAGCTCGACAAAATCACAATCGGCGATCCGCGAGACGAGGCCAACAAGATGGGCGCGCTCGTCAGCATGGGCCAGAAGCGTGATGTGCTCGCCATGGTCGACAAGCTCGCCACCGAAAGCAAGATCGTCTGGCGCGACGAGGCCCGCGTGCCCGCCACGGGGGCCTTTGTCTCGCCCGTGCTCTTGCACTGCGACAGCCCCGACACGGCCATTGAGGTCCACGCAACAGAGGCCTTCGGCCCCGTCAGCACCGTGATGGGCTACCGCGATCTGGCCCACGCGGCCGAACTCGTCGCCAAAGGCGAGGGCAGCCTTGTCACCTCGCTGATTACAGCGGACCCCGCCATCGCAAGCGCCTTCGTCGCCGAGGCCGCGCCGTGGAACGGGCGCATCTATATCAACAACCGCCACTCCATGCGCGAGTCCACAGGCCATGGCTCGCCTTTGCCCCATATGGTTCATGGCGGCCCGGGCCGCGCAGGCGGCGGCGAAGAGATGGGCGGTATTCGCGGTGTCATGCATTATATGCAGCGCACTGCCATTCAGGGCAGCCCCGATATGCTCACGAGCATCGGCCAGAAGTGGGTTCCGGGCGCCGATCAGATCACTGGCCCCGCACACCCGTTCACGCGCCGCTTTTCAGAGCTTGTGCTTGGCGAAACGCTGCACACCGCAAGCCGCACCATCACGCTTGAGGATATCGAGCATTTTGCCCATTTCACGGGTGATACGTTTTACGCCCATATGGATGAGGCCGCGGCGGCGCGAAACCCCTTCTTCCCCGGTCGTGTGGCGCATGGCTATTTGCTCCTGAGCTTTGCGGCGGGACTGTTTGTGGAGCCTGCCGAAGGCCCCGTTCTGGCCAACACGGGCCTTGATAGCTTGCGCTTCATGAAGCCCGTGGTGGCGGGTGACGCCATCAAAGTCGCGCTGACGGTCAAGCGCAAAACCACGCGCAACGAAGAATACGGCGAAGTGCGCTGGCACGTATCGCTCACCAATCAGGACGACGAGCTTTGCGCAACCTATGAGCTTCTCACAATGAACGCTCTTTAACGCCCGATCCTCTCTCGCTAAGATGCGCCCATGACCACGGGCGCATCTCCTCTCTTTGAAACGACCTTCACGGCCCTGCAAGCGCAAGGGCCGCTCAAGACATGGTCGCTCATCGTGACAATTTTTGGCGATATCGCCCCCGCCAAAGAAGACCAGATCGACAGTCAGCTCTTGGCCGCTTTGACAGCGCCCTTTGGCGTAAAGCCCGAGGCGCTGCGTGTCGCGCTCCACCGCCTGCGCAAAGACGGCTGGCTTGAGGCCGTCAAAACGGGCCGCCGCTCCGCCTATCACCTGTCTGAGACAGGCGAGGCGCTGACGCGCAAAGCCTACGCGCGGATCTACCGTGGCGTTCAAAGCGGGCAGGGGGCGGAGTGGCAGATCGAGCTTCTGGAAGACGCCGCCGCTTCGGGCCGCGCCAAAACTGCGCTAATCGGAGCCAATATCCTCGTCTCCCCCGCGCCGGCCACAGGCGCACCGCTCGCTTTGGCGGCGGCGGATGTGCCCGAATGGATGCGCGCCGCGCTTGTGACTGACGCCGCGCTGGCCGAATTCGCGGGCTATGTCGCAGCCCTTGAGGGCCTTGCCCCCGCGCTCGCCTCAGAGAGCCTGACCGAGGAGGCACGCGCCGCGCTGCGCTTTCTGGTGCTGCACTATTGGCGGCGGATCGTCTTGCGCCAGCCCGAGGTGCACGAAATTCTGCTCGGCGAAGACTGGGCAGGCCACCGCGCCCGCAAGCTCACGTTGCAGGCCTTTGACATCCTGCCGCGGCCCAAGCTGTCTGCGCTTGCGGCCCTCACCGCCGCCTAAGCGCTGTCTTTCTTCTCCGCCAAAGCCTGCAAGCTCAGTTCCAGCTCTTTTTCAAGCTCGCGCACGCGCTTGCGATACTCTGCATTGCTCGCCATGTCCTGATCAGGCTTCCAAAGCTGCGCCAGCTCCTTGAGCGCCATGCGGTCATGCGCATAAAACGCCTGCTCCGCCTCGGCGGCCTCGTATTCTGTCATCCCGACGTTCTCAAGCACATAGCGCCCCGCCCGCAACGAGCTGTCAAACAGCTCGCGCACAATGTCATTGGCCCCCGCCTCATAGAGCGCAAACACATGGCTGCGGTCGCGCGCCCGCGCGATAATATGAATGTCGGGCCGCTCCTTGCGCGCATGGCGCACAAGCCGCAAGGCAGCCTCGGTGTCATCCAGCGAAATCACCAAGACCCGCGCATCGCGCAGCCCCGCCGCGCGCAAAAGCTCAGGCCGCGTCGGATCGCCCAGAAACGCGCGGTAGCCAAAGCTGCGCATTAGCTGGATACGCTTGAGATTGTTGTCCAAAACCACAGTCTTAAACCCGCTGCTCTCCACCAGACGGTTCACAATCTGCCCAAAGCGCCCCACACCCGCAATGATCACTGGCCCCTCATGGTCGATCTCGTCAGGCTCGCTCGCCGGCTTTGCGCCCTCAAAGCGCTTGTGCAAAAAGTCATAGGCCAGAAACAGCATTGGCGTCATCAGCATCGACAGCGTGATAATCAGCAAAAGACGGTTGCCCAAAGCGTCGCTAAAGACGCCCTGTTGTCCCGCAAACGAGATCAAGACAAAGCCAAATTCCCCCGCCTGTGCCAAGGCCAGCGTAAAGAGCCAAAGCTCGCGCCGCCTGAGGCCAAAGCCGAAGCCAAGCACAAACAGCACCCCCCCCTTGAGCAAGATCAGCCCGCAGGCCAGCCCGACCATCAAGGCAGGCTCCGCCATCAAGGCGGCAAAGTTGATCGACGCGCCCACGGTGATAAAAAAGAGGCCAAGCAATAGGCCCTTGAACGGCTCGATATCGCTCTCAAGCTCATGGCGAAACTCGCTGTTCGCCAGAACAACCCCCGCCAGAAACGCGCCCAAAGCAGGCGACAGGCCGAGCAACGTCATGATATAGGCGTTGCCAATCACAATCAGCAGCGCCAGCGCCGTAAACATCTCCCTGAGCCGCGTGGCATGAATATAGCGAAACAGCGGCTTCGTGAGAAAAACCCCCGCCGCAATCACCGCCGCAATGGTGGCCAGAGTGGCCAGAGTGACGCCCCAAGCCGGCAGGTTTTGAAACAGCGAAGCATGGTGCAGCGCGTCATCCGCTTTCAGCACAATCGCCCCGTCAGCGCCAATGCTGGTCGTGGCCGCAACCCCCAACAGCGGAATAAGCGCCAAAAACGGGATCACGGCAATATCCTGCGTCAACAAAACCGCAAAAACAGATCGCCCGCCCGAGGTTCGCACAAGGCCCTTTTCCGTCAGGGTCTGAAGCACAATCGCCGTCGAACTCAGCGACAAGACAAGCCCGACAGCAAGGCTCGTCTGCCAAGCCAGCCCAAGCAGCGACCCCGCCACAAAAAAGGCCAGACAGGTGAGCACAACTTGCACCCCGCCCAGCCCGATCAGCCTGTGGCGCATCGCCCAAAGCGCGCCAGGCGTCAGCTCAAGTCCGATAATAAACAGCATCATCACAACGCCAAATTCGGCAAAATGCTGCAAATCGCGGGTTTCCTGCCCAAGTCCGGGCATCAGGCCAATGATAATTCCTGCGCTCAGATAGCCCAGCACAGAGCCAAGCCCCAATCGCGAGGCCAGCGGCACCGCAATCAAAGCGGCCAGAAGATAAATCGTCGGGAGGAGTAAAAGCGAATGCATTATGCTGGCAACGGTGCGTCTTGTTTGATTTGGGTCATCACGATTTGGCTGTGCACACGGCTCACCGCCCCATGCGCGAGCAGAATGTCATGAATGAGCGTGTTTAGCGAGGCCAGATCTTTGCAATATATGCGCAGCAACAAATCCGCATCGCCCGTCATGGCCCAAGCCGAAATAATCTCGGGTTGAGCGCCGATCAGCTTGTTAAAGCTCTTGGAGAGGGCAGGGTCGTGGTTGAGGAGTTGCACCTGCACAAAGGCCTGCACCCCGAGGCCAAGCGCCCCCGCATCAAGCTGGGCGCGATAGCCCAGAATGACGCCGCTGGCCTCAAGCCTCTGGCGGCGTCTGGCCGCCTGACTGGGAGAGAGGCCAAGCCGCTCGCCCAGCTCTTGGGCTGTGGCTTGGGCGTTTTCTTGCAAGGCAATAATGAGTTTAGAATCAATCGGATCTTTCATGCAGTTAATTTACGATTTAATTCTCAACAATGCGATAATTTCGCGTGCCACCGCAGGGCGCTTGCGTAAAATCTGGTAGATTTGTGCCTAAAGCCAGCCCCAGACAACGGCAGCAACACCCAGATAGCGCCCCGTCTTTGCCAGTGTGACCAGCCCCAGAAACACCCAGATGTTTTCGCGCATCGCGCCTGCCGCCAAGGTCAGCGGGTCGCCCACGATGGGCGCCCAACTCACCAACAGCGAGTAGCGCCCGTAACGGCGATACCAGCCCTCGGCCCGTGCCAATGCGGCCCCCGAGAGAGGAAACCAGCGCTTGTCTCTGAGTGCATTGGCTCCGCGCCCCAGAGCGTAGTTCACCAGCGCGCCAAGCACATTGCCAAGGCTCACCACAAAGAGAAGCCAGACCGCCGACCACTCTTGCGAGGCCAGAAGCGCTGCGAGCACAAGCTCTGACTGCGCAGGCAAAAGCGTCGCCGCGACAAAGGCCGATAGAAAAAGCCCGCCATAGGCAGCCAGTGCGCTCATGAGGTGGCCTTTGCTTGTGTCGTGATAGACGGGATGTGTGAAGGCTTGGTAAAGCCTGCGCGCGCAATGTTATATAATTTTCTGTTAACAAAAAAGGCATTTCAGGCGGTGCACGGGTGGTGCACACTTTGTGCACGCTTTTCACCCCCCCTGCTTTTGGACCGCCGACAAAACGTAAACAGGCCAAACCGCAGCCTTAACCGGATCTTAAGATCAGCCTCTCGGCATCTTCAAAGTCACGCCGCGACCGTTCTTTTGATAGATGAGTTCGCTCTCGCCAATGGCCGAAACACGGCCCCCGTCAATTCGGTCTCCGACCTTCACTTTCTGATAGCGCCCGCTCGAGAGGCGCACCAAAGCGCTGCGGCTTGAGGGCTTGCCATAAACCCCGATCAGATTGACCCGTTTGAGGTTGATTGCGTTGCGCACTGTGGCTTGTTTTGCGACGGAAGAGCGCGACGGAATGCTGGGGGCCACGGTCCGCGGGGCGACAGCGGCGACTTGCGTAACCTCTTCTTTTTGCGCGTTATTTTCCTGTGTCCGCTCTGCGCGCTGGATGATGCGCTCGAAGTTTTTCGGGCGATCCTTGGGCTTGATCGAGCGGGCCACAGCCTGCAGCGTTGCGTTGGGGTCCAGATCGCGGTCTGGCGTCTCTGGCAGTCGGATGACCACGGCCCCCGCAGTGGGCGGAACGGCCTGTGCCACCGCCTCTTCAATCGCCGCGCCCAATGCGGAGCCTGTGGATCGTGTCGGCTCTGTGGCGGCGATTTCACGGGCTGACGGTGGGCGCATCTGGGGCCGAATCGCGGCCAGCTCGCTGCGGCTGCGCCCGCCCAATGTGGCCCGTTCATTGGCCTCGGCCAGCCCCGAAGGCCGCGCCCTTGGCCGCACCTCTGCCAACCCGCCTGTCGTGACCTCTACCTGCTCGACCCGTTCTGGCAATTCCCTAGGAAAATAAGGGGGTTTGCCCGCAAAAACCCGATGACCATCAGGCGAAATCGCGCCCTCGGGTGTGGCCTTCACAAGCCCTCTCTCATCCAGCTCAAAGCTCTGCCCCCAAGCCGCAGGGTCCGCCTGCCGACCCGGGTTTTGATCGTCCCCGACACGCTCCAGAACAGGCAGCGCCACCGCGTCCTGAGCCTCAATCGCAGGGTCGATAGAGGCCACATAAAGATCATCCAGATCATGCCATGGCGAGGCGACAGGCGCTTTGGGCGCAAGCACCCAAACCCCTGTAACTGCGTAGTTTTCTTGCGCTTCTTGCAACGTGATTTCGCGGATGACGCGCGGCGCGGCGCGGCCAAGGCTCGTGCTCAGATTATTCTCGCCTCTATCAAGGCTCGCCAAATCCAAGGGGGGCGCAGGTACCATCGCCTCATCGCCCTCAATCTCGGTTTCATCCAGATCAGAAGGAGCCTCGACATAACGCTCGGGGGCCGGGCCAAACAGCCGCGATAGCCCTTCGCCCACAAAGATAGACGCCCAAGCCGCGACCCCGAGCAAAAACACCAGCAAGATCGCCGTGAGGATCAAGCCAAGAAATCTTGGCTTTCCAGCTGTCTTTTGTTTTTGCACTGTTTTCTGTGGGTTAGCGCGTCCAAACCCCGCATGCTGGGGAGGGGCGCTCACTGTCGGTTTGGGCGCAGCGGCCGTGTGGTTGTCTGCTCTCTGGTCTGTGCCGTCTGGAGCAGGTGAAATACCATTGGCGCCATGGCGTGTAACGCCCGTCAAGGCGGGCGCAGCAGCGGTGGCGGCGGAGCTGGCGCTGTCGCGCCGCGATGAAAAGGTGGGTTCCGCCGCGTCGGGCACGTCAGATGCTTCAGGCTCTGCGCCGTCTTCTGGTTCGGTCACGGCCGGTTTTGGCGCGGCGTCTGGCGCGGGCGGTATCTCTGCGTTGCCAATGATCGCTCCGACCTCATGGTCGCGCTCAACCGTCCCCTCAACGCCAGAACAGACGCCAAAAAAAGGCTCCCCGACATAATCAGCCGCATCAGGACGGGCCGTAAAATAGAGCGGCTGAAACCCGTTGTCGCGGGCAAAGGCTTCGGCTTCCTTCAGCGTTTCTTTTGCCACAGCGGCAATCACAAGCGCCTGCTCTGTTTCGGCCCAGCAATAGGCAAGCTCGTCCAAAGTGTAAGGCGTGGCCCCGTCAAGCGCGGCCTGCACAGCGCTCTCTTGCTTGTCTGCTGCGCCCTCAGGTCGGGTCACACGCAGATATTTGATTTGCTCAGGCGGCAAAGCAATCTTGACGCTCAGCGCCTTTGGTGTGATTTGGGCGGCTGTTTCCTTAAGTAAAGCCAAAGCGCCCGTCAGATCAGGCAGATCAAGCGGCACGTCGCCAACACGGGCCCAGCCCGTTTGAGAACGGTGAAGAAGGCCGATGCCTTCAAAAGATAGGGTTAACGTAAAATTTGGTTTCATACAGCCGCCTTGGAGCCGGTCACAACACTCTTAAGCTGCTATTATATCAATACTTCGCTGAAGAACATAGACCAGATGCCGCCAAGAGCATTTCAAAGCGGCATCCGGTAAGTTTTGGGCCGTAAAGCGCGCTTATGCGCTCGCTTTGGCCAGCGCCTGATCCAGATCGGCGATCAGGTCTTCCACATCCTCAATCCCGATTGAAATCCGAACAACACTTGGACCAGCGCCCGCCGCTTCCTGCTGTTCTGGGGTGAGCTGGCGGTGGGTTGTCGAAGCCGAGTGGATCACAAGGCTGCGGGTGTCGCCTAGATTGGCCACATGGCTAAAGATTTCGAGACTGTCGACAAACTTGAGGCACGCCTCATAGCCACCTTTCAGCGCAATGGTGAACAAGCCGCCAGCCCCTTTGGGGCAAATGCTGGCAACGCGATTGTTGTAAGGAGAGGACTTAAGCCCCGCATAGGTCACGTAATCCACAGCGTCATGGCCCTCAAGCCAGCCAGCAATCTGTTCGGCGTTTTGCACATGACGCTCCATGCGCAGGCTCAGGGTTTCGATGCCCATCAGCGTGTAATGCGCGGCCTGCGGGTTCATGGTCATGCCTAGATCGCGCAGCCCGATGGCAATCCCGTGGAAGGTATAGGCGAGCGCACCAAACGTCTCATGAAACTTGAGGCCATGATAGGCAGGCTCGGGCTCGGAGAGCGATGGGAATTTGTCAGAGGCTGACCAGTCAAACTTGCCGCTGTCCACAACGCAGCCGCCTGTGACTGTGCCATTGCCTGTCAGATACTTTGTGGTCGAATGCACAACCAATGTTGCGCCATGCTCGATCGGATTGCAAAGGTAAGGCGTGGCCGAGGTGTTATCGACAATAAGCGGAACGCCCGCCGCATCCGAGATCGCCGAAATCGCGTCAAGGTCGGTGATATAGCCGCCTGGGTTGGCGATTGATTCGCAGAAAACAGCCCGTGTATTTTCATCGATCGCTGCTTTAACAGCATCTAGATCATCAAAGTCTACAAAGGTGGCTGACCACCCAAAACGTTTGATCGTTTGGCTAAACTGCGTAATCGTGCCCCCATAGAGCCGCGAGGAGGCCACAACATTGCGCCCAGGGGCCATCAGCGGGAAGAGCGCCATAATTTGGGCCGCATGGCCTGAGGAGCAGCAAACCGCGCCTTGACCGCCTTCAAGAGTGGCGATGCGCTCGGCGAGAACGGCAACGGTTGGATTGGTCAGACGGGAGTAGATATAACCGACTTCCTGAAGGTTGAAGAGCGCAGCGGCGTGGTCTGCGTCCCGAAAGACATAGGCCGTGGTCTGATAGATCGGCGTTTGGCGCGCGCCTGTGGCGGGGTCTGGCGCTGCGCCTGCGTGAATTTGAAGAGTGTCGAATCCGTAAGCCATCTGGGCCTCCCAACTGTGTGTTTGGGCAAATGTTAGGCAAAGAAACGCGCCTTCACAACGGGGAGCCGCCTAAGAGGGACAAGAGCGTAAAACTTGCTGCCAAGGCGGAATGCTCTGTGGCCTATCGCTGGAAACTCGGAACATTGTTCTGTCTCAGCGCATCCAGAAGCCTTCGCGCTTGATACGGTTGCGGATCGCCTGCTCCTTGCGAGGAAGATCAGCCTGATCAAAGAGTGCGCGCACTTTCTCTCCGCGGCCCTGATAAACCATCCGCTTGATCGGATCGTAGGCTTTCAGCGCTTTTTTGATCTTGTTGGGCGCGCAGACTTGCTCAAGAGCGCTTACAACACTATCCGCCTCTCTGGCGTAAAGCATTGGAAGTAAACGATAATGACAGCTGGTCGCGCCGTCCAGATAGCCGTCTGGCAGGCTGTTGCGCCCACCGCCCAAAGCATGGATGACAAGGGGCAGAGCGACCTGATCAAGCCATGGATCCATCGTTTGACAGACCAGCTCGCGAGGCGGCTCATCGCGGATTTTTACGGCATACTCGAGAAATTTTTCGCCAAAGACCTGCGGGCATTTATAGAAAAAATAACCTGCGTTAAAATAAAGATAGCGCCGCCAATATTCATCGGGCTGGCTCAGATCGAGCGAACTGGCGTAATCCAGCCCGAATTTGTCATAAAGCGACTTCCATATCTGGCCATATCCTGGCCCGTAAAGCTCCAGAGTCGGCCATGTTCCTTCGCGCTTCAGCGAGGCGGAGGGCTTTTCAAAATCAAACGGCACCGCCGTAAGATCGCCAGTGATGAGCGTATCGGTGTCAAAAAAGACAAAAGGTTCGCCTTTGGGAAGGGCGCTCAGGGCCTCAATTTTGTTGCCATAGGCATATGCGCTTCCGAAGACCTTGCTTTCAAAGGGAATAATTTCGACATCGAGGTCAGTGAGCGCTTCAAGAACAAGAGCATCATCCATCCGCGGATCGCGGGGCCACAAGGGGCCACCCTGAGGCTCTGCAACAATCAGGCGGCCTTTGAAATTAGGGCTGAACTGTCGCAACGACGCTGCGAACAGCAGCGCCTCGTATTGTAGACGCCCCGCCTGTCCAATCACAAAAACATTGAAATCGTCGATACTCTTTGATTTTGCAGCCATAGGCTCCACTCAGCACTCGTTATATGATGCCAGTATAGAGACAATAAGGGCCTGCTTCCAAGGGGCTTGCAAGAATTAGAAACAATAAACCTGCACAGCGCCTCAGCAGGCAGGTTTCTAAGCGTCATCTATGGAAAATCAGTGGTGGGCGACCCTGGAATCGAACCAGGCGTGCGTCTCCGCGAGGGAGTTACAGTCCCCTGCCACACCTTGCGGCCTGTCGCCCACTGAGGGAGGGGATTACTTGCCTCGCTAAGGGTCGTCAACAGCAAATTGGCATGATAAGCGGCGCAGAGGAGAGAAAATGTCTCTCAGCATGAAAACAGGGTCTTGCGATGAAAAAGCCGAAGTGGGTTGTGGAAAAAGAACGTGGCAAAAAGCTGGAGGCCGCCGAAACGGTTTGGCTGTTTGGCCTGCACGCCGTGCGCGATGCTCTTGCCAACCCCAAGCGCGAGAAACTGCGCCTGATCGTAACACTGAATGCGCAAACCAAGCTTGCCGATGTGATTGCTCAAAGCGGGATGGAGCCTGAGGTTTCTGATCCGCGCAAGTTTGCGGCACCTTTGGACCCCCAGTCTGTGCACCAAGGCGCTGCGCTTGAGGTGAAAGCGCTCGACTGGGGCTCGGTGGCCGATGCGTGCGTCAGCGGGGGCGATGAGCGGCCTGCGCGTGTCTTGTTGCTGGATCGGGTGTCTGATCCGCATAATGTCGGGGCTATTCTGCGCTCGGCTGAAGTATTCGGTGCGCGGGCCGTGATCGGAACAAAGCGCCATGCCGCACCAGAAACCGGGGCTTTGGCCAAAACAGCCAGTGGCGCACTGGAGCGTCAGCCTTATTTGCGTGTCACAAATCTGTCGCGTGCGATGGAAGAGCTGAAAGGCTACGGGTATTTTCTGATCGGTCTGGACGGCGAGGCAGATACAACTCTAGAGGCCGAGTTGGAGGGCTATCACGACCGCCCCGTTGCGCTTGTCTTGGGCGCTGAGGGGCCAGGGCTCCGGGACAAAACCAAAGAGCAATGTGATGTTCTCGCGAAGATCGACTTTGCGGGTGACTTTGGCTCTTTGAATGTTTCAAACGCTGCGGCGGTTTCGCTTTATGCGGCCACTCGGCAAAAAACGGCCTGATCTCGCGCGATGTTCACAGGTAGTTTACAGCCTCTTATTATGTTGGAAATCATTCCTACATCTCATCACAGAGCAGGGTGGAACACCTGCTCTGTTAACACTGTCCCTCGTTCCGCAACTGCGCTCAAGCTCGACTTGGGCGCTTTTTTTTGATCCTTAGGCTGTAAAGGAGATCGGAATGAGTGAAACCTATACAGATCGTTTTTTGAAAGACGTCTTGAAGCGCGCCAAGCACATCGGAATTGTCGGTTTGTCGAGCAAAGACACCCGGCCAAGTTTTTTTGTTGGGCGCTATTTAAAGCTGCGCGATTACAAAATTATTCCTGTGAATCCCGCTTATGTCGGAACAGAGTTTTTGGGGGAGCCCTATATTGGCAGCCTTGCCGAACTGCCTCCCGAGACTGATTTTCTGGATATTTTCCGCCGCTCTGAGGAGGTCTTGCCGATTGTGGTCGAGGCTTTGGAGCGCTTGCCCAATTTGCGCACGATCTGGATGCAGATTGGTGTTGTGAATGAGGAGGCTGCCGCAATGGCGCGGGCGCGCGGGGTGGATGTTGTGATGGACCGGTGTCCGAAGATTGAATATCAACGTCTCTTTGGAGAGCTGCGCCGTGGCGGGTTTAATACAGGTGTGATCAGCTCCAAACTCTGAGACTGTTTCGCCGCGCCATTGGCGCGACGACGGGCTGGGGGCGCTGCCCCCAGACCCCCGGGATATTTTTAGAAAGAAAAAGGGTTTAAGGCTGGCGCGCGGCTTTTTCGGCGAGGCCTGAGCGGGACTGACGGCGCTCAAGTTCGGCCATAACCTCGGAGAGTTTCACCTCATTGGCATGAAGGACCACCAAGAGGTGAAAAAGGAGATCGGCTGCTTCGCAGGTGAGGCCTGCTCTGTTGCCTTTGACCGCTTCAATCACCGTCTCGATGGCTTCTTCTCCCATTTTTTCCGCCACTTTGTCGCGGCCTTGGGAGAGGAGTTTGGCTGTCCAGCTGTCTTCAGGAGAGGCTGTTGCGCGGGTGGAAATGAGGGCTTCAAGCTCTTCAAGTGTCATTCTTCGATCCTCATGGGGATGCCTGCGGCTTGCATATAGGCTTTGGCCTCAGAGATGGAATATGTGCCGAAGTGGAAGATTGACGCAGCCAAGACGGCGCTTGCGTGGCCCTCTGTGACGCCTTCGACAAGATGCTCCAACGTGCCCACGCCGCCTGAGGCGATCACCGGCACAGTCACAGCGTCGGCGATGGCACGGGTGAGGGGGATGTTATAGCCTGCTTTGGTTCCGTCGCGGTCCATCGAGGTTAGCAAAATTTCGCCAGCACCATTTTTTGCGACCAGTTTCGCAAATTCGACCGCATCAATCCCTGTGGGCTTGCGGCCGCCGTGGGTAAAAATTTCCCATTTGCCGGGGCTGACTGTTTTGGCGTCAATTGCTACGACGATACATTGTGAACCAAAATGCGCCGAGGCCTCGCCGACCACATCGGGATTTGCCACGGCTGCGGAGTTGAAGCTGACCTTGTCTGCGCCAGCCAGAAGCAGGTCGCGCACGTCTTGGACTGTCCGCACGCCACCGCCGACGGTGAGCGGGATATAGCACTGCTCGGCTGTGCGGGTGACCATATCAAACATTGTCCCGCGATTTTCATGGGTTGCGTGAATATCAAGAAAGCAAAGCTCGTCAGCGCCCGCCGCGTCATAGGCTTTGGCGGCATCAACGGGGTCGCCTGCGTCGCGCAGGCCAACAAAGTTCACGCCTTTGACAACGCGCCCGTCGGCGACATCGAGGCAGGGGATGATGCGGGTTTTGAGCATGGGTTAAGCTTTCAGAAGCGCGAGGGCTTCTTTGAGGTCAATCGCGCCATCATAGAGCGCGCGGCCTGAAATGGCGCCATTGAGAGCCGCGCCGCAGGTTTTGAGCGCTTCAAGGTCGGCCAGCGAGCTGACGCCGCCCGAGGCGATCACGGGAATGCTGACGGCGCGGCCAAGGGCGGCTGTCTCTTCCACATTGGGGCCTTTCATGGCGCCGTCGCGGTTGATGTCGGTGTAGATGATCGCGGCCACGCCTGCGTCTTCGAACGATTTGGCAAGGTCGGTGGCGTTCACATTTGTCTCTTCCGCCCAGCCTTTGGTTGCGACCATGCCCTTGCGCGCATCAATTCCAACGGCGACTTTGCCCGGAAATTCGCGGGCGGCATCGCGCACAAGCTGAGGGTTTTCGACGGCCACGGTGCCAAGGATCACGCGGGCAAGACCCCGGCTGATCCAGCGCTCTATTGTGGCCATGTCGCGAATGCCGCCACCAAGCTGGGCGGGGACATTTGTTTGCGCGAGGATCTCCTCAACGGGCGCGGCGTTGACCGGCTCGCCCGCAAAAGCGCCATTGAGATCAACAAGATGCAACCATTCGCATCCTGCAGCAACGAACTCCAGAGCCTGTGCCGCAGGGTTTTCGTTGAACACGGTTTCGCGCTCCATTTCGCCATGAACAAGGCGCACGGCGCGGCCATCTTTGAGGTCGATCGCGGGATAGAGGATCATGTTTTTGTCCTGTGATAAAGTCTTCTGGGCTTTATGCACGGGTGCGCGCGAAATGCAATGTGACCTCAAGTCATGCTTGCTTGGAATCGCTTCGGGCGCTCAAGATAGAGCAGGATTGGGAGGTCTTATCATGAGAAAAGTTATTTTATGGGCTGTTGCGGGCGTGCTTGTGGCGGGCGCGTCTATGGCAGATCCTGCGCTGGGGCTTTGGAAGACGGAAGTGGACGACGGGGCCTATGCTCATGTGCAAATCAGCCCGTGCGGGGCGAATGTCTGTGGCACGATTGTGCAGTCGTTCAATGAGGAGGGGGAATATGCCTCGCCCAACATGGGAAAACAAATTGTGCGCGAGATGAGCCCTACGGGCGGCGGCGCCTATGAGGGCGAAGTCTGGCGGCCCTCTAATGACAAGATTTACATTGGCAAAATGCAGGTCAACGGCACAAAGCTGACCTTGAAAGGCTGTGTGGCAGGCGGGCTGTTTTGTGCCAGCCAGCAGTGGAGCAAAGTCAACTGATGGGGGCTGCGATCAGGGCCGCCATTTCAGGAAATTTGCAATCATTCTAAGGCCTGTCTCCTGACTTTTCTCAGGGTGGAACTGCACACCAACGAGGGTATCACGGCCCACGACGGCGGTTATTTTTCCGCCATGATCTGTGCTTGCGAGGCGCTCTGTCGGGGCGTCGACGTCAAAATGATAGGAATGCACAAAATAGCAATGTTTTCCGTGACTTATGCCGTCAAAGAGGGGGTGGGACTGCTCGATTTCGAGGGTGTTCCAGCCCATGTGAGGCACCCGCAGATCAGCGTTTGATGGGGTGATTTTGCGGACGCTGCCTTTGATCCAGTCAAAGCCTGCCGTCTCTTCATATTCAAGCCCACGGGTCGCGAGCATCTGCATTCCGATACAAATGCCCATGAAGGGTCGTGCGCGGCGGATAACGAGCTCTTCAATGGCCTCATAGATGCCTTTGTGGTCAAATAACGCTGTGCGACAGGCTGGAAAGGCACCGTCTCCGGGGAGCACGACCCTGTCAGCCTTGAGCACAGTTTCCGGATCAGAGGTCACGATTACATCGCCCGCATCTGTCTCATGGGCCATGCGCTCGAAAGCCTTGTGGGCGGAGTGCAGATTGCCGCTGTCATAATCAACGATGGCTGTCAGCATGGCTCAGAGCGTGCCTTTTGTGGAGGGGATGGCCCCTGCGGCGCGGGGATCGGCCTCGAGCGCGACGCGCAGGGCGCGCGCAACGGCCTTGAAGGCGGCTTCGACGATATGGTGCGCGTTGAAGCCGTGCAAGGCATCGATATGCAGGGTCAGGCCAGCATGGGTGCTGAAGGCTTGAAAGAACTCGCGCACGAGCTCTGTATCAAAGGTGCCAATTTTGGCTGTGGGGATGTCGACATTCCACACGAGGAAGGGGCGGCCCGATATGTCGAGAGCCGCGCGCACGAGGGCGTCATCCATCGGCAGGAGGCAGGCGCCATATCGGTTTATTCCTGCTTTATTATCAACGGCTTGCGAGAGTGCTTGGCCCAATGCGATACCCACATCCTCGACGCTGTGGTGATCATCAATGTGAAGATCACCCTCGCAGCGCACTTTCATATCCAGCATAGCGTGGCGGGCGAGCTGATCTAGCATATGATCAAAAAAGCCAACGCCTGTCTGGTTGTCATAGCGGCCTGTTCCATCGAGATTGAGCTCGACGGTGATTTTGGTTTCGCTGGTGCTGCGAGAGACGGTGGCTTTGCGCATTGGATCTTCCTTTGTTGTGGAGCGCTTATAGGGCGGTGTGGGGCGCGGGAAAAGCCCCGAGATCAAATCGGACGACAAGAGCCGTTGCGCCTGTTGCGCCTGCGTGGCAGTGTCTGGGCACAACGCAAAAAGGAAAGCGCCATGTCAGACTGTGTGTTTGTTCAACTTAGATGCAAACCCGGAACGACCTATAGGGTCGCCGAGGCGCTTGTTTTGAAAGAATTGCATTCCGAGCTTTATTCAACGAGCGGTGAGTGGGATCTCCTTTTGAAGGTTTATGTGCCTAAGGGGGCGGATATTGGGAAGTTTATCAATGAGAAGCTGCTGGATGTGGACGGGATTGAGCGGTCTTTGACGACGTTGACCTTCAAAGTTTTCTAATTTTTCAAATATTTTTTAGCACGATGTGGGCGCGGCTGTTTCTCTGACTATAGAGGAGCGGCCTTAAGGGCGTTTGAGGGCTGCGCACGGCGGGCAAGACCACAGGCACCAGAACGACGAAAGGCCACCCGAAGGTGACCTTTATCGTTTCTCCCGAGAGAGAAATTGGAGCGGGCGAGGCGATTCGAACGCCCGACCCTAACCTTGGCAAGGTTATGCTCTACCCCTGAGCTACGCCCGCTTCCTTGGGTAGGGGTGATCTAATAAATGCCGCGCTGAGCCGCAAGAGGAAAAGTGCACAAAGAGATGTTTTTTTCGCGCGCGGCTACAAAGCCAGAGCAAGGCAGCTCAACGAGGCCAGCAAAAGCGCTGAAAATGTGAGATACATCCCTGATTTTCGGAGAAAAATAATTTGTGGCGTTCGCGCAAAGCCGTAGGCGTGGGCCAGCCGCCCGAAGAGCAAAAGCCCTGCGAGCATATGAATGAACCAGCCGGGGCCGCCTTGAAGTTCGGCCATGGCGATGAGCAAAAGCGTGAGCGGCGCATATTCGGCGCAGTTTGACTGGGCCCGCATGGCTTTGATCAGGGCTGTCTCGCCGCCATCGCCCACCGAGACTTTATGGGCAAAGCGCTGACGGATCACATTGACGCTGAGGGCGAGGAACAAAAGCCCGATCGGGGCGGCGTAAAGGGGGGTGATAGCAAGCATGGGAAAGCCTCTCTTTTGAGGGAAAATCTTGGCGCGCTGCGGGCTTGGGAGCAAGCAAAACCGCGCGTCAGGGGCGCTCGAAAAACGGGCGTTAAGATTTGAAATTTCCATGATTCGGGGGGGGTGCCATGTGTGCACCATGCGTGCACAACCCGTGCACCGGCTGATGCTGTTTTTGAATTTTGCAAAAAACAGCCCGAACGTGACCGCGGCGCGCGGTGGTGTTGGGGAATGTTAGGGAAAGCGTTTGCGGGCGGGGCGAACGGCGGGTTTTTCAACACAATCAGCTCAAAAAGACCGTCGATTTGACTGATGCAGGCGTGCCATTCGTTCTGAGGATGTGTTTGGCTGGCATAAAGCGCTTTTCCTAAACCCTCGGATCGCCACCTCGGGGGCTGGCGTTAGCCTCCCAAGCGAAGGGCATCTCCGTCCGCCGAGCAGAGTTTGGCGCTTTCTGTGTCGGGGCATCGGGTGCGGGGGAGAGCACGAAACGGCCCGCCTGTTTGCACGGGCGGGCCATTGGAAGTTGCGCCGTTTGAGGGCGGGTGCTTTGGCTGTGCGTTACTCCAGCTCGATCATCAGGTCTTTGGCGTCGATCTGGCCACCTGCGTGGACGTGAACGGCCTTGACGGTGGCGTCGCGTTCGGCGTGGATGCCTGTTTCCATTTTCATGGCCTCGATGGTGAGGAGCATATCGCCTTCCTTGACCGCTTGGCCGACGCTGACTGCGACGGAGGCAACCACCCCTGGCATCGGTGCGCCGATGTGGTCGGGGTTGCTTTGGTCGGCTTTGGGGCGCTGGGCGGTCTGGGACTTTACCAAGCGGTTGGGCACGCGGATCGTGCGCGGCTGGCCGTTGAGCTCGAAGAAGACTTTGACCTCGCCGTCATCTGTTGTTTCGCCGACGGCGGAGAGGCGGATTTCGAGGGTTTTGCCCGGGTCGATCTCGGCGGTGATCTCCTCGGAGGGTTCCATGCCATAGAAGAATGTCTTGGTGGGCAGGGTGCGCACGGGGCCATAGGCGCGGTGGCGGCCCATGTAGTCCATGAAGACTTTGGGATACATCAGGTAGCCGTTGAGGTCTTCGTCATCAATGGGCAGGCCGTCCAGCTCGGCCATGACGCTGGCGCGGGTGGCTTCCAGATCAATCGGGGGCAGGTGAGCGCCCGGGCGGGAGGTATCAGGGGCCTCGTCCTTGAGGGCTTTCTTGACGATCTGGGCGGGGAAGCCGCCGGGGGGCTGGCCGAGATTGCCGCGCATCATGTCAATGACGCTATCGGGGAAAGCGACATCTTTGTCGGGGTTTTCCACATCCTGTCGTGTCAGGCCTTGGGAGACCATCATCAGCGCCATGTCGCCCACCACTTTGGAGGAGGGCGTGACTTTGACGATATCGCCGAACATCTGGTTCACATCGGCATAGGTCTTGGCGACCTCGTGCCAGCGCTCTTCAAGGCCGAGCGAGCGCGCCTGTGCTTTGAGGTTGGTGAACTGGCCGCCGGGCATTTCGTGCAAATACACCTCGGAGGCCGGGGCGGCGAGGCCTGATTCAAACGCCACGTATTGGGCGCGGACCTGCTCCCAGTAATCCGATATTTCGCGCACGGCAGTGGGGCTGATCCCGGTGTCGCGGTCGGTGTGGCGCAGGGCTTCGACAATCGAGCCGAGGCAGGGCTGGGATGTGCCGCCTGAGAAGGCGTCCATGGCGGCATCCACAGCGTCAACGCCTGCGCGGGCGGCGGCGAGGATGGTTGCGCCAGCGATGCCCGAGGTGTCGTGGGTGTGGAAGTGGACGGGGATACCGACCTCGTCTTTGAGGGTTTTCACAAGGATTTCGGCGGAGGCGGGCTTGAGCAGGCCTGCCATGTCTTTGAGGCCCAAGATATGCGCGCCTGCGGCTTCCAGCTCTTTGGCCATGTTGACGTAATACTTGAGGTCATATTTGGCGCGGGCGGGGTCGAGGATATCGCCTGTGTAACAGATCGTGCCTTCGCAGAGCTTGCCGCTGTCTTGCACCGCGTCCATCGCCACGCGCATATTTTCGACCCAGTTGAGGCTGTCAAACACCCGAAACACATCGACGCCCGATTTGGCGGCTTGGGCAACGAAGCTCTTCACCACATTGTCGGGGTAGTTGGTGTAACCGACGCCATTGGAGGCGCGCAGCAACATTTGCGTCATGACGTTGGGCATCCGTGCGCGCAGATCGCGCAGGCGCTGCCACGGGCATTCCTGCAAGAAGCGATAGGCGACATCAAAGGTCGCGCCACCCCAGCACTCGACCGAGAACAGCTCGGGCAGGTTGGCGGCATAGGCTGGGGCGACTTTGATCATGTCGATCGAGCGCATCCGTGTTGCGAGGAGCGACTGGTGGCCGTCGCGCATGGTTGTGTCGGTCAGCAGGAGCTGCTTTTGCGCGAGCATCCAGTCGGCAACGGCCTTGGGGCCTTTGGCCTCCAGCAGTGTGCGCGTGCCTTGGGCCGGCTCTGCGGCGAGCAGGGCGGGCGGGCGCGGATCTTTCAGATCGGCGGCGGGCTTGGGGCGGCCTGTTGTCTCTGGATGGCCGTTGACTGTGATGTCGGCGATATAGGTGAGCACTTTGGTGCCACGGTCACGGCGTTTTTTGAAAGAGAAGAGATCGGCCGTCTCGTCAATGAATTTGGTGGTGTATTCATTGCTGAGGAAGGTCGGGTGTTTGAGCAGGTTTTCGACAAAGGCGATATTGGTGCTCACCCCGCGAATACGGAATTCGCGCAGGGCGCGGTCCATGCGGGAAATCGCCGCTTCGGGCGTCTGGGCGTGGGCTGTGACCTTCACCAGAAGGCTGTCGTAGTAGCGGGTGATCACCCCGCCTGTGTAGGCGGTGCCGCCATCAAGGCGAATGCCCATGCCTGTCGCCGAGCGATAGGCGGTGATGCGGCCATAATCGGGGATAAAGTTGTTTTGCGGGTCTTCGGTTGTGATCCGTGTCTGAAGCGCGTGGCCGTTGAGGCGCACATCACCTTGCGTGGGCTTGCCTGTGGCCTCGGCGAGCGTTTTGCCCTCGGCGATTTTGATCTGGGCTTGGACAATGTCGATGCCTGTGACCTCTTCGGTCACGGTGTGCTCGACTTGCACGCGGGGGTTCACTTCGATGAAGTAGAATTTGCCGCTGTCCATATCCATCAGGAACTCGACGGTGCCGGCGCATTCATAATTGACATGGGCGCAGATTTTGCGGCCTAGCTCGCAAATCTCGCTGCGCTGGGCCTCGGAGAGGTAGGGGGCGGGGGCGCGTTCGACCACCTTCTGGTTGCGGCGTTGCACCGAGCAGTCGCGCTCATAAAGGTGATAGATTTCGCCGTGGCTGTCGCCCAAAATCTGGACTTCGACGTGGCGCGCGCGGATGATCATTTTCTCAAGGTAGCCCTCGCCATTGCCAAAGGCGGCTTCGGCCTCGCGGCGGCCTTCCATGACCTTTTCGGGCAGCTCTTTTTCGGTATGAATCGGGCGCATCCCGCGCCCGCCGCCGCCCCAGCTCGCTTTAAGCATGAGCGGGAAGCCGACCTCGCGGGCCTCGGCCAGCGTGGCGGCCATATCCTCGCCCAGAACCTCTGTGGCCGGGATCACGGGCACGCCTGCCTCGATGGCCACACGCCGCGCGCTGGCCTTGTCGCCCAGAGCGCGCATGGTGGCGGCTTTGGGGCCGATGAAGGTGATGCCTGCGGCGTCGCACGCATCGACAAAATCGGGGTTTTCAGAGAGCAGCCCATAGCCCGGGTGAATGGCATCTGCGCCTGAGAGCTTGGCGACGCGGATGATTTCTTCAATGCTGAGATAAGCGGCAACAGGCCCCATGCCTTCGCCGATGCGATAGGCTTCATCAGCCTTGAAGCGGTGCAGGCCGAGCTTGTCTTCCTCGGCATAGACGGCGACCGTCTTTTTGCCCATTTCATTGGCGGCGCGCATGATACGGATGGCGATCTCGCCACGGTTGGCGATCAGGATTTTCTTGAACTCAGGCATGATAAGCTTTTCCCTTGGGCTGTGTGGCGGGGCCGCCGTGTCGCTTGGTGCTGGATCGCAGGGATGCTGCGATGCGGCATTATTTTGGTAAACTTATTTTACCAATTTTTCAACAGTCTTTTGACAGAGTGTAAACGCATGAAAACATCCGTTTGTGCAGAAATGCGACTGTGGTGTTGCAGACTGCGACGGGGCGGGTGGTGAGGGGGGGCTCTGCCCCCCAGATGCAAAGCCTGCGGTTTTGCATCTTCCCCCCGGGATATTTCGGGCAAAAAGAAAAGCGGGCAGCTGTGCGGGCGTTAGAGGGCGGGGGCGCGGGGCGGGATCAGGCGCTTTGGCAGATCTTTCAGGTCGTCCACGCCGATCTGACCCAGATTGGCGATGAGATCTTGCGTGAGCATTTCTGTGAGATGCTGCGGGCCTTTGGCGCCGAGGGCCGCGAGCGCATAGTGCCATGCGCGCCCCAGCATGACGAAATCAGCCCCAAGCGCGAGCGCGCGCAGGATATCAAGGCCGCCGCCTATGCCGCTGTCAAAGATGATCGGGAGGTTTGAGGCGGCGCGGATTGCGGGCAGGGCCTCTATACTGGCGGGGGCGGCGTCAAACTGGCGGCCTGCGTGATTTGAGACCCAGAGGCCATCAACGCCTTCGTCTTGCAGGAGGGGCACGGAGGCCGGGTCCATGATGCCTTTGACGACGAGCGGGCCGTCCCAGAGGGCGCGCACGCGTTTCAGATAGCTGATGTCAGGCGAGGTGCGCAGCAGGTAGCCGATATGGGCGGTGGGCGGCAGGGTGCGGTCATCTTTGATATAGGCATCCAGCGTGCGCATTCGCGGTGCGCCGCTTTGGAGCATTCGCAGGGCCCAAGCGGGGCGCTGTGCGGTTTGCCACAGCAGGCGGGGGCCGAATTTGGGCGGCTGGGTGAGGCCTGAGCGGGTCTGGCGTTCGCGGCGCGAGGCGACGGGGACATCAAGGGTGAGCACCAGCGCGTGAAAGCCTGCGGCGCGGGCGCGGGCGAGGATGTCTTTCAGGACGGCCTCGTCTTTGGGCGGGTAGAGCTGGAACCAGGCTTTGTCATCAAGAGCGGGGGCGACATATTCGGGCGTTTGGGCCGCCACGGTCGAGAGGCAGTAGGGCAGGCCCGCGCGCGCGGCCTCGGCGGCGAGCAGGCGCTCGGCATCGGGCCAGATCAGGCCGGACATCCCAACGGGGGCGACCCCGAAGGGCAGCGCATAGTCGGCCCCAAGGAGGGCGCGCGACAGATCGGGCGTTTGGGGGCCATGGAGCACAGAGGGGGTGAAGCGGATCGCATCCAGAGCCGTGCGGTTGCGCGCGGTTGTGATTTCGCGGCCTGTGCCGCTGTCGAGGTATTCAAAGACAAAATGCGGGATGCGGGCGCGGGCGCGACGACGCAAATCTTCAAGGCCGGGGTATGTGCTGTGTAAATCCATCTGCACAGATAAGCGTGCGCGCTCTGGCAATGTCCAGAGGTCGGGTGATTATTTTAGCAAGGGGGCGCGCGCAGCTTTGGCAAGCTATTGGGGGCGGGGTGGGCTTCGGGCAGCTGTGCCTGAAGCCCTTTGGTCAGGTGCTTAGCACTCTGGCGAATTGCCCGGGAGGACAACTTTGTCGATCACATGGATCACGCCGTTGGAGGCTTCGATATCGGCGATGACCACATTGGCCATTGTGCCTGTGCCATCATCCAGCATCACGCCTGCGTCTGATTTGGTGATGCAGACTGTGCCGTCAGCCATGGCTGTGCCAGCGGCCATTGTGCCCATGGCGATATCGCCTGCCATCACTTTGCCCGGGACAACGTGATAGAGCAGCACATTTGTAAGATCGCCTTTCATTTCTGGTGTGAGAAGGCTTTGAACCGTGCCTTCGGGCAGGGCGGCGAAGGCGTCATTCACGGGCGCGAAGACAGTGAAGGGGCCGTCGCCTGCGAGCGTGTCGGCGAGGTCTGCGGCCGTGACGGCGGCGACGAGTGTGGAGAAGCGGTCATCGCCAGCGGCGATTTCAACGATTGTTTTCTTGCCGTGGCCGTCGGCGAAAGAGGCGGTGGCAGCAAGGGCGGCAATTGTGGTTGCGAGAGCGAATTTACGTAGCATAACTTTACTCCTGTCAGGGTTGCTCAGAGATCTGAGTAAAGAGGTTACGCTTGGGTTTTCGCGTTGGATGTTTGTTTGACGGATCTGTGATCGGGCGTGATCGAACACTTGCTCGCACGCGCTCAAAGGCCTACACGGGGGCAAACAAAACATAAGGTTTTTCCCCATGCGTCTGAGCCGCTACTTCTTGCCCGTTCTGAAAGAAACCCCTGCGGAGGCGCAGATTGTCTCTCATCGTCTGATGCTGCGTGCGGGGATGATCAAGCAATCGAGTGCGGGGATTTATTCGTGGTTGCCGCTGGGCTTTAAAGTGCTGCGCAAGATCGAGAATATTGTCCACGAAGAACAGATGCGCGCGGGGCATATGCCGATGCTGATGCCGACGATCCAGTCTGCCGACCTCTGGCGCGAGAGCGGGCGCTATGACGCGTATGGCGACGAGATGCTGCGTATCAAGGACCGTGGCGGGCGCGATATGCTCTTTACGCCCACGGCCGAAGAGCTTGTGACCGATATTTTCCGCAGCCATGTCAACAGCTACAAAGATATGCCGCTGACGCTCTATCAGATCCAGTGGAAGTTCCGCGACGAAGTGCGCCCGCGCTTTGGGGTGATGCGGGGCCGCGAGTTCTACATGAAAGACGGCTATAACTTTGACCTGACCAAGGAAGACGCGCTGCACGCCTACAACCGCCATCTTGTGAGCTATTTGCGCACCTATGAGCGGATGGGCTTGCAGGCGATTCCGATGCGTGCGGACAGCGGGCCGATTGGCGGCGATGACACCCACGAGTTCCTTGTGCTGGCAGAGACGGGCGAGAGCGAGGTCTTTTATGACCGCGAGATCACCGACCTCAAGTTTGGTGCGCGCGAGATTGATTATGCCGACAAGGCCGCCTGTCAGGCGGTGTTGGAAGAGTTCACCAGCCGCTATGCGCGCACCGACGAAACCCACGATGAGGCTGTTTTCAATGAGGTGCCCGAAGAGCGCCGCCGCACGGCGCGGGGGATTGAAGTCGGCCAGATCTTCTACTTTGGCACGAAATACTCCGAAGCCATGGGCGCGACGGTGCAGGGGCCAGATGGCAAGCCGACCCCTGTGCATATGGGCAGCCACGGGATCGGCGTCTCGCGGCTTCTGGGGGCGATCATTGAAGCGAGCCATGACGACAACGGGATCATCTGGCCTGAAGGGGTCACGCCGTTTCATGCGGGGATTGTCAACCTCAAGCAAGGCGACGGCGAGGCCGATGCGGCCTGTGAGGCGATTGAAGCCGCGATGGAAGCGTTGGGGCTTGAGCCTTTGTATGACGATCGCAACGAGCGGGCGGGCGGCAAATTTGCCACGATGGATCTGATCGGTCTGCCCTGGCGGATCACGGTCGGGCCTCGCGGCCTTAAGAACGGGGTTGTCGAGCTGACGAGCCGCCGCACGGGGGAGAGCGAAGAGCTGGCCCCTGAAGCTGCGGTTGCGAAACTGGCCGAGATTTACAAGGGGCATATGGTCAAGGGTCTTTGATCTGCGCCAAAGGCTGACGCTGTCTTCTTGTCTTTCATCCGCGAGGTGGCGCGTGTTTTGAAGTGAGCTGTCGAATGCGCTTTGCGCATCCGACCATCTGGGGGCTGTGCCCCCAGACGCCGTTTTTACCAGGGGTTTCACCCCCAGACACACCTTTAACTGGGGGTTTCACCCCCAGACCCCCGAGGATATTTGTGGCAAAAAGAAAGGGGGGCGGGGTTTGGGGCTGGGCCACTTCCGTGCCGGCTTTGCACGCTTGCGCTTGACCTTGCAGGGCGGGCCGCGCATTTTGCGCATTCCTTATATGTGAGCAGATCTATGGCGTTACCTCCTCCCCCTTTTGCAGGCTTTGAGTGGATGATCGCGTGGCGCTATTTGCGCGCGCGGCGCGCTGAGGGCGGTGTCTCGGTGATGACCTGGATTTCGCTGATCGGGATCACGCTGGCGGTGATGGCGCTGATTGCCACTCTGGCGGTGCGGGCGGGCTTTCGGGCGGAGTTTGTTGACACGATTCTGGGAGCGAATGCCCATATCACGGTTTATCAATCGGCCGAAGTGCAGGCTGACGGGCGGCTTGAGCGCACGATTGCCGACTATGACGCGATGGCGGCGCGGCTGCGCGCCGTGGCGGGCGTGACGCGGGCGGCGCCTTTGGTCAAGGGGCAGGTGATGGCCAGTGCGGGGGCGCGCAATGCGGGGATTGAAGTTTTTGGTATCTCGCAAGACGATTTGATGACGATCCCGCGGATTGTGACGCCGCAAGAGGCCTATGGCGATCTGGGACGGTTTGGCGAGGGGGTCGCGATCGGCTCGGGGGTTGCGCGCGAGCTTGGGGTTGTGGCGGGGGATATGATCAAGGTTATTTCGCCCAACGGGGTCAAGACCGCCTTTGGCACCAGCCCAAGGGTGAAGGCCTATGAGGTTGTCTATATCTTTACGGCGGGGCGCTATGATATTGACCGCACGCGGGTCTATATGCCCTTTGCCGAGGCGCAGGTGTTTTTCAACCGAGAGGGGCGGGCCGACGAGATCGAAGTGATGGTGGCGGCGCCTGACGCTGTGGAGGAGATGACGCTGGCGCTGCTGCGTGCGGGCGGCGATCGGGCGATTTTATGGAGCTGGAAAGACGCCAGTGGCGGCTTCCTTCGGGCGCTTGATATTGAGGACAATGTGATGTTTGTGATCCTGTCGATCCTTGTCTTGATTGCGGCCATGAACATTGTCTCGGGGCTGATCATGCTGGTGAAAAACAAGGGACGCGATATCGGGATTTTGCGCACCATTGGTCTGACGGAAGGGGCGGTTTTGCGGGTGTTTTTTATCTGCGGGGCCTTTACGGGGATCATCGGGACCGCGCTTGGGGTTTTGCTTGGCTGTCTGTTTGCGATCTACATCGATCCGATCTTTGCGATTGTGAACGGGGTGTCGGGCGGCGGCATTTGGGACCCTGCAGTGCGGGGGATTTCGTTTTTGCCTGCGAAATTGCAGGTTCAGGATGTGATGTCTGCTGTGGGGTTGAGCCTTGGGCTGAGTTTTATTGTAACGATTTTTCCGGCGCGGCGTGCGGCGCGGATGAACCCTGTGGAGGCGCTGCGCTATGAGTGATGCGGTGTTGCGCCTGAGGGGGATTGAAAAGACTTACAATGCGGGAAAGCCGAGCGAGATCAAGGTGCTGCGCGGGGCGGATCTGAGCCTTGAGGCGGGCGAAATTGTGGCGCTTGTGGCACCGTCCGGGGCCGGGAAGTCGACGCTTTTGCATATTGGCGGGCTGTTGGATACGCCGAGTGCGGGGACTGTGGAGATCGGCGGACAGGATATGACGGGGCGGGGCGAGCGGCGGCGCACGCGGGTGCGGCGCGAGGATGTGGGGTTTGTCTATCAGTTCCACCATCTATTGCCCGAGTTTAGCGCGCTTGAGAATGTGATGCTGCCGCAGCTGGCCAATGGCGCGGCGCGTGGGGCGGCGAAGGCGCGGGCGCTGGGGCTGTTGGAGCACGTCGGGGTTGCGGCGCGGGCCAGTCACCGGCCTGCGGATATGTCGGGGGGGGAGCAGCAGCGGGTGGCGTTTTGCCGGGCGTTGGCGAATGCGCCGCGCCTGTTGCTGGCGGATGAGCCGACGGGAAATCTTGATCCTGCCACCTCTGATCAGGTGTTTGCGGCCTTGATGGGGCTGGCGCGGGAGACGGGGCTTGCGGCCTTGATTGCGACGCACAACCTTGACTTGGCGGCGCGTATGGACCGCTGTGTCCGCTTGGAAGAGGGTTTGCTTGTGGCTGTTTAAGGCGCGTGCAACGTGGTGTGGGGGCCACCCCCCGCCCCCCGGCCACCGGGGGGGCCCGCCCCCGCACCCCGGAGCGGGGGGGGCCAGCCCCCGCACCCCCGGGATATTTCTGGAAAGAAAAAGGGGGGAGATTGAGGGAGGACCATGACAATGACCATGACCAGAACGGTGACGGTGAAAACACTCGGCGAGATTTATGCGCTGAGCGAGCGGGCGCTTTTGCGCCACGGGGCGGCGCCTTGGGTGGCGGCTCATGTGGCGGATGCTGTGAAAGTGGCGGAGAGCTTTGGCAACAAGATTTGCGGGCTTTATTATCTTGAAAGCTATTGTCAGCAGCTTGAGAGCGGGCGGGTGAAGGGCGATGTCGAGCCTGATGTGCGCCGTGTGCGGCCTGCTGTTGTGACTGTGGATGCGCGCTTTGGCTTTGCGCAGCCTGCTTTTGCGCGGGCTTTGCCTGAGGCTTTGAGTGCGGCGCGCGAATGTGGGGTGGCCAGTCTGGCTGTGGCCCATGCCCATACCTGCACGAGCCTTGGCTATTTTACCGAGCAGATCGCGCGCGCGGGGATGATCGGCGTCGGGATGACCAATGCCAGCCCAATTGTGGCACCTCCCGGGGGCAAGAGCCGTGTGATTGGCACCAACCCGATGGCCTTTGCTGTGCCCGACGGGGCGGGCGGTGTGGCGATGATGTTTGATCAGAGCACGACCACTGTGGCGCTTGGCAAGATCACCATGGCCAAGGCGGCGGGGCAGGCTATTCCTGAGGGCTGGGCTTTGGACAAGGACGGCCAGCCGACCACGGACCCTGAGGCGGCGCTTGGCGGCTCGCTTGTGAGCATGGGCGGCTATAAGGGCTGGGGCTTTGGTCTGATGGCGGAGCTATTGGTCGCGGGAATGACGGGGAGCCTTGCGAGCCTTGATGTGAAGCCTTTGAAGGCACCGACGGGCGCGCCGCATGATTTGGGGCAATATTATTTGTTGATTGATCCGGCTGCGTCGGGGGCCTTTGAGGACCGTCTCGCGCAGGTTGCGGCGGCTGTGGCCGAGGACGAGGGCGCGCGGATGCCCGGGCAGGGCAAGGTTGCGATGTCTTCTGTTGAGGTTGACCCCGCGTTTTGGGCCAAGATCGAGGCTTTGGCGGCGGGCTGAGGCGCGCGGTGGGCCACGCAGAGCAGAGTGGAGCAGAGCAGAGTAGAGTAGAGGGCGTCAGGCCTGTTGGGTGAGCCAGACGCCTGAGGCCATGAGGGCGATCCCGCCGGCGCGGGTGAGCGACAGCGGGGAGACACGTGCGCCGAAGAGGCCGAAGTGATCAATCAGAGCGGCGGAAATGAGCTGGCCCAAGAGAACAAAGAAGACCGCGTTGCCGACGCCAAAGCGGGGTGCGACCCATGTGATGGAGAGCACGTAGAAGGCCACCAGAAGCCCTGCGAGAAACAGGTGTTTGGGCTGTGCGGGGGCTTTGGCAAGGGCGCTGGCGCTGCCTGTGACAAAGAGCATGACCACCGCCGCCGAGAGCGCGACGCAAAACAGGATGGCGCCTGCGGCGAAGGGTGTGCCGAGGCGGGTGCCGAGGCTGGCATTGAGCGCGGCGAGCATGGGAATTCCGAAGCCCGCGGCGAGCATGAGGAGGATATAGACAGGTGTGCTGTGCATGGGGTGTCTTTCAAGCGAGGTAAAATGTGGCGGTGGCGGTTGCAATATCCTTGCCCGACGGGGCGGCGCGCAGGCGCGCGCGTGTGAAGATCAGGTTGCGGCCCGGTTTGACGATCTCGGCGTCGCAAATGATGGCTTCTCCGAGGCCCGGGCGCAGGAATTGCACCTCTAGATTGGTTGTGGCGACGGGCTTCATCGCGCCAAAGAGGCCTGCGCAGGCAAAGACCATGGCAGTATCGGCGAGGGCGGCGAGAGCCTGACCCGAGAGCACATCGCCCATGCGCGTCAGATTGGGTGTGATTGGCATTTGCAGGGTTGCGCCTGTCGGGCTGATGGCTGTGATTGTCAGATCAAGCGCGCGCACCCATGGGGCAAAGTCTTGATCAAAAATGGCTTGGGCGTCTTCTGGGGTCAGGCTCATGGGCGTCTCTTTTTGGAGCAGAGTGGCACGGCGCGCGCGGATGATCCAGATCAAAGCGTGGCTTTGGCGACTGCGGGCAGACTGGCTGAAACGGAGAGGCGCGATGGAACATAGGATGAGACTGGTTTTGGCTCTGGCTGTGGCTCTTGGGTTTGGCCTTTTGGCGGGCTGCACCGAAGAGGCGGGGCGTTTTGGCGGATCTGAGAGCGGATCACGGCTGTTTGCGCAGAACTGTGCGGCCTGCCACGGCGCAGACGGGCGTGCAGAGGGGGGTGTGGCGGCGGGGCTTGAGCAGGCGCCTGCGGACCTCACACTCATTGCAGAGCGCAATGGGGGCCGCTTTCCTGCCGATGATGTGCTGGCCAAGATACATGGCTACGGTGGGCCGGGGCATTTTGGCGATATGCCTGATTTTGCCGATCTTGAGGCCGGTGGCACCGTGATGTGGGAGACGCAAAACGGGCAGAAAATCGCCACGCCAAGCGCGCTTGTGGCGCTTGTGTCGTATTTGGAAGGCTTGCAGCGCTAGGGGCGTTTCTTTAGGCTCAAGGAAACCACAAAGGGGCGAGCGGATGCGGTATGTTTTAACAGGATTGGCGGCGGGTGTATTGGCGGTTGCGGGCTGTATGGAGGCCGAGATGCCGGATGCGGGCGAGGGCCGTGCAGCTTATGACGCGAATTGTGCGATGTGTCACGGGGCCGCTGGCAAGGGCGACGGGGCGCTTGCGGGCGATCTGAGTGTCGCACCTGTGGATCTGACCCGTCTGACGCGCGACAATGGCGGCAGTTTTCCTGTCAATCGTGTGCTGAGTTATATCGACGGCTATAAACGCCAAGCGCCCGAGGCCGTTGAGATGCCCGAGTTCGGGCTTTTGCTGGAGGGGCCAAGCGTGCCTGTGGCGACGGGGGAGGGCGTTTTGACGCCGACGCCACGGCCTTTGGCGGCGCTTCTGGCCTATCTGGAGAGCATTCAGGGCTAGGCAGTTTTGAGGCGGGTTGCGTGCACTCCGCAGGCGGGAGGGAGCCTCCTGCACCACAGGCTAGGCGGGGGACCAGTCCCCCGCACCACAGAACAGGCGGGGGACCAGTCCCCCGCACCCCCTGGGATATTTTTAGAAAGAAAAAGACGGGTTTGGGCGCGCAGGTTTTGCGCAGGTTTTGCGCTGGTTTTGCGCTGGTTTTGCGCGCTGTTTGCGGGGCTGGTGGGGGCGCTTTGGGGCATTTGCTATGAGCGGGTGTCGGAGGGCCGGGCAATGTTGCGGGCTGCGGCCATGGCAGAGGACCAAGCCCATTGGAAATTGAACCCGCCGAGCCAGCCTGTGACATCTACGCATTCGCCGATCATGTAGAGGCCTTTCTGGAGGCTGCTTTCCATGGATTTCGAGCTGATCTCTCTTGTGGAGATACCGCCAAGGGTGACTTCGGCGGTGCGGTAGCCCTCTGTGGCGGTGGGTTTAAGCTGCCAGTTTTGTAGGGTGTGCACGATTTCGGTGAGGCGGGCATCGGACTGATCGGCGAGGTTGCCTGAGAGGGCCAGCGGGGCTGTGAGATGCTCGACGAGTTTGGCGGGCAGGTGGCGGGCAAGCTCTGTTGTGAGCTGTTTGCGGCCTTGGCTCTGGCGCTGGCGGCGCAGGGCCTCATACAGCGTATTTTGCGGATCAAGATTGAGGGTGATGGCCTCGCCCTCCTGCCAGTAGGAGGAGATTTGCAGCATGGCGGGGCCAGAGAGGCCACGATGGGTGAAGAGCGTGGCCTCGTCAAAACTTGTCTGGCCTGCTGTGGCGCGGGTTTGGGCGGCTGTGCCTGACAGGGGCGTGAAGGGATTGTCGGAGAAGGTGAAGGGCACAAGGGCGGGGCGCGTCTCGGTGAGGTTGTGGCCGAACTGCTCGGCGATCTCGTAGGCCAGCCCCGTTGCGCCCATTTTGGGGATGGATTTGCCGCCTGTGGCGAGCACAAGGTTGCGCGCGAGGACGGTCTTGCGCTTGCCTTTGTGCTCCAGCGTCGCGGCGAAGTCTGTGCCGTCGTGGGTCACGCTGATCACTGTGGTTTCAAGCCAGAGCGCGGCCTCTGCGCGGGCCATCTCGGCGAGCAGCATATCGATGATCTGGGTGGATTTGCCGTCACAGAAGAGCTGACCGAGGGTCTTTTCGTGATAGGCGATGCCGTGCTTGGCGACCAGCTCGATAAAGTCCCACTGGGTGTAGCGCGCGAGGGCGGATTTGGCGAAATGCGGGTTCTCAGAGAGGAAGTTTGCAGGCGTGCAATACATATTGGTAAAGTTGCAGCGCCCGCCGCCTGAGATGCGGATTTTCTCGCCCGGTTTTTTGGCATGATCGATGACGAGCGTGTTTGGCCCCGCGTGGGCGGCACACATGAGGCCGGCGGCGCCTGCGCCTAGGATGAGTGTGTTGACTTGCATCAGGGGGAGCTAATCTCAAGCGCAGGCTTTGGCAACCTCTTGCCTTGGAGGCGATTGGGCGGCTTTTTCACCACTTTGGCGCGAATCGCCTACTTCCCAAAGGCGAATCACCATGCTAAACTGGCAGGAACAGACCCCGAAAAGGGGCGGTTGAGGCAGCTTGCGGTGACATTGAAATGACAGAGATGGTGTATGGCACGGTTCCCGTGCAATCGGGCGAACCTGTGCTTCCCAAGTGGTGGCGCACGATAGATAAGTGGACGCTGTCGTGTATTTTGCTGCTGTTTGCGATCGGGCTGTTGCTTGGGCTGGCGGCCAGCCCGCCTCTGGCGGAGCGCAACGGCTTTGGCGCCTTTCATTATGTGCAGCGGCAAGCCGTTTTTGGCGGTCTGGCGCTGATGGCGATGCTGGTCACGTCGATGATGCCGCCGCAGCTTGTGCGGCGTTTGGCTGTGATCGGCTTTCTGGTTTCCTTTGTGGCGCTGCTTGGTTTGCCTGTTTTTGGCACGGATTTCGGCAAGGGGGCTGTGCGTTGGTATAGTCTCGGCTTTGCTTCGCTGCAGCCCAGCGAGTTTTTGAAGCCCGGATTTATTGTGGTGACGGCGTGGCTGATGGCGGCGAGCTTTCAGATCAACGGGCCGCCCGGCAAGGCGCTGTCGTTTGCGCTTTTGATTATCGTCGCGTTTATTCTCGCGATGCAGCCTGATTTTGGTCAGGCGGCTTTGCTCCTGTTTGGCTGGGGCGTTATGTATTTTATCGCGGGTGCGCCTATGATTTTGCTGATCAGCCTTGCGGGCGCTGTGGTGGCGGCGGGGAGCTTTGCCTATTCGGCGTCCGAGCATTTTGCGCGCCGTATTGACGGCTTTCTCAGCCCCGATATCGACCCGCGCACGCAGCTTGGCTATGCCACCAATGCGATCCGCGAGGGCGGCTTTTTTGGCGTGGGTGTTGGCGAGGGGCAGGTCAAGTGGAGCCTGCCTGACGCGCATACAGACTTTATCATTGCGGTGGCGGCGGAAGAATACGGCCTCATTCTCGTGATCTCTATCATTGCGCTCTATGCCTGTATTGTCGTGCGCTCCATGATGCGCCTTATTCGCGAGCGCGATCCGTTTATCCGCCTTGCGGGCACGGGGCTTGCGGCGATCTTCGGGGTGCAGGCGATGATCAACCTCGGGGTTGCGGTCAGGCTGTTGCCCGCCAAAGGCATGACCTTGCCCTTTGTGAGCTACGGCGGGTCTTCGCTGATTGCGGGGGGGATTGCTGTGGGTATGTTGCTTGCATTTACACGCTCAAGGCCGCAAGGGGAGATTGATGATATCTTCAGGGGTCAGAAGAGATGAGTGAGCACAAACCGCTGCTGATTATTGCGGCGGGAGGAACCGGCGGGCATATGTTTCCTGCGCAGGCACTGGCGGAGCGGATGTTGCGCGCGGGATGGCGTGTGAAGCTGAGCACGGATGCGCGCGGCGCACGTTACACAGGCGGATTTCCCCATTCGGTTGAAATAGAGCAGGTGGCCTCCTCGACCTTTGCGCGCGGTGGGCTGTTGAGCAAGCTTGTGGTTCCGTTCCGGATTTTGGGCGGTGTTTTGGCCGCGAGCGTTAAGATGTTGCGCGACAAGCCTGCTGTTGTGGTTGGCTTTGGCGGCTATCCGAGTATCCCTGCGATGGCGGCGGCGTGGCTGTTGCGCAAGCCGTGTATGATCCATGAGCAAAACGGGGTTTTGGGGCGGGTGAACACGCTTTTTGCCAAGCGGGTTGATGTTGTGGCTTGCGGCACCTGGCCGACCACATTGCCAGAGGGCGTTGAGGGTATCCACACAGGCAACCCTGTGCGGGGCACTGTGCGGGAGCGCGCGGGGGCGGGGTATATCACGCCGGGTGCCTACCCGATGTCTCTTTTGGTGATCGGTGGCTCGCAGGGGGCGCGGATTCTGAGCGATATTGTGCCTGCGGCGATTGCCATGCTTCCCGAGGCTTTGTTGGAGCATCTGCGGGTGGCCCATCAGGCGCGCGAGGAGGATGGCGCGCGGGTTGCGGCGTTTTATGCCGATCATGGTATTCCAGCCGAAGTTGAGCCGTTTTTTCAGGATGTGCCAGCGCGCATCAGCGAGGCGCAGTTGATTATCTCGCGCTCGGGGGCGTCTTCGGTGGCGGATATTTCCGTGATCGGGCGGCCTTCGATCCTTATTCCTTTTGCCGCCGCGGCGGGAGATCATCAGAGCGCAAATGCGCGCGGGCTGGCCGAGGCGGGCGGGGCGATTGTGATCCCTGAAAGCAAGCTGACGGCAGAGGCTTTGAGCGAGCAGATCTTGAGTGTGATGGACACAGAAGAGGGCGCGCGGATGATGGCTGCGGCGGCGCTGTCTGTGTCAAAGCCCGAGGCGGCAGAAGAATTGCAAAAGCTGGTCGAAGAACTGGCGTAGAAAGGGTAGTAATATGAGTGCAGCAGCGACGAAGCTTCCGGGCGATGTAGGGGCGATCCATTTTGTCGGGATCGGCGGGATCGGGATGTCGGGGATTGCCGAGGTGCTGCTGACCCATGGTTACAGGGTGCAAGGCTCGGACCTCAAGCGCAGCAAGATCACCGACCGTTTGGCCGAGATGGGCGCGACTATTTTTGAAGGCCAGAAGGCCGAAAACCTCGCCGAGGCGCAGGTTGTTGTGATTTCCTCCGCGATCAAGCCGGGCAACCCCGAGCTTGACGAAGCGCGCCTTAAGGGGCTGCCTGTTGTGCGCCGTGCAGAGATGCTGGCTGAGCTGATGCGGCTCAAATCCAACATTGCGGTGGCGGGCACGCATGGCAAGACGACGACCACAACGATGGTTGCAGCGCTTCTGGATCATGGCAAATTTGACCCCACGGTTGTGAACGGCGGGATCATTCACGCCTATGGCTCCAATGCGCGCACGGGCGAGGGCGAGTGGATGGTTGTGGAGGCCGACGAGAGCGACGGCACGTTCAACCGCCTGCCAGCCACAATTGCGATTGTGACCAATATCGACCCTGAGCACATGGAGCACTGGGGCACAGAAGAAAACCTGCACCGCGGGTTTTACGAGTTTGTGTCAGGGATCCCGTTTTATGGCATAGCTGTTTGTTGCACCGATGACAGCGATGTGCAGACTTTGGTGGGCAAGCTCACCGACCGCCGCGTTGTCACTTACGGCTTCAATGCGCAGGCCGATGTGCGCGCGGTCAACTTGCACTATAAAGACGGCGCGGCGTGCTTTGATATTGTCTTGCAGAGCGAGGGCAAGCGGATTGACGGCTGCACCTTGCCTATGCCCGGGGATCACAATGTTTCCAATGCGTTGAGCGCTGTGGCTGTGGCGCGGCATTTGGGCATGAAGCTTGATGAAATTCGCGCCGCTCTGGCGGCCTTTGGCGGGGTGAACCGCCGCTTTACCAAGGTGGGTGTTGTCAACGGGGTCACGATTATTGACGATTATGGCCATCACCCCACCGAGATTGCCGCTGTGCTCAAGGCGGCGCGGCAGGCCTCTGAGGGGCGTATTATTGCGGTGCATCAGCCGCACCGCTACACGCGGCTGCACCACCATTTCGCCGAGTTTTGCGCCTGTTTTAACGAGGCGGATGTTGTCGGCATTGCAGATGTTTATAGCGCGGGCGAAGCGCCGATTGAGGGCGCGAGCCGTGATGACTTGATCGCGGGTTTGATTGCCCATGGTCACCGCAACGCGCAGGCTGTGCCGGATGAGGCGACACTTTTGGCGCTGGTGAGGGCCGAGGCCAAAGCGGGGGATATGGTTGTTTGTCTTGGTGCGGGCACGATCAGTGCTTGGGCCAATGGGTTGCCTGTGGCGCTTGGGGCGGGTGAATGACGCTTTCGCTGACATTGGCGTGCCTTTGGGCGGCGGCGGCAAACATTCTTGCCATGCTGCCGAGCCGCGATAATCTCTGGGGCCGCGCTTACGGGCTGATCGGCCTTGGCATTCCGCTTTTGGGCTATGTGACCTATGAAAACGGCCCTTGGGTTGGTCTTCTGGTTCTTGTGGCTGCGATGAGTATGTTGCGCTGGCCTGTGATTTATCTGATGCGCTGGCTGCGCGGCTTGGGGCGCGCGCGATGAGCCACACTCTGCCAGAGGTGCGTGGCACGCTGCGCGCGGGCAAGCTTTTGAGCGAGCTGACATGGCTGCGCGTGGGCGGGCCTGCGGACTGGCTCTTTGGCCCTGCAGATCTGGACGATCTGGCGGGTTTTATGGCGGCGCTTGATCCTTCTGTTGCGGTTTTCCCTATGGGCGTTGGCTCCAACCTGATTGTGCGCGACGGTGGCTTGCGTGCTGTTGTGATCAAAATGGGGCGCGGGTTTAACCATATCGAGATTGAGGGAAACCGCGTGCGCGCGGGCGCGGCGGCGCTGGATGCGCACGTGGCGCGCAAAGCGGCGGATGCGGGGATTGATCTGACGTTCCTGCGCACCATTCCCGGCGCGGTTGGCGGCGCGGTCAAGATGAATGCGGGCTGTTATGGCCGCTATATCGCCGATGTCTTTGTCAGCGCCAAAGCGGTGACGCGGGGCGGAGAGATTATCACGCTTGGGCCTGATGATCTGAAATTTGAATACCGCCAGAGCGCGCTGCCTGAGGGCATGGTCTTGGTTGAGGCCACGTTTGAGGGGCCGGGCGCTGCGCCTGAGGCGCTTCATGCGCGGATGGAGGAGCAGCTTGCCAAGCGCGATGCGACCCAGCCAACCAAAGAACGCAGTGCGGGCAGCACCTTTCGCAACCCAGCGGGTTATAGCTCGACAGGGCAGGCTGACGACAGCCACGCGCTGAAGGCGTGGACAGTGATTGACGAGGCAGGGATGCGCGGCGCACGGCGTGGTGGCGCGCAGATGAGCGAGATGCACTCCAACTTCATGATCAACGCGGGCGGCGCAACAGCCGCCGACCTTGAGGGTCTTGGCGAAGAGGTGCGAAAAAAGGTTTACGAAAACAGCGGGATCACGCTAGAGTGGGAAATTATGAGGGTTGGCGAACCAACCCCGTGAGTCAGGCACTATCAAACGACAAAACAACAGACGATAAACAGCAACGAGGGCCAAAAATGGCCCCAAAATTAGGCGGATCGGGATGTCGGGCAGGACAACCCCCAAAGTAGCAGTGTTGATGGGCGGACCATCGGCGGAGCGCGAGGTGTCTCTCGTGTCAGGCCGAGAATGTGCCAATGCGCTGCGCGAAGAGGGCTATGAGGTTACAGAGCTGGACGCTGGGCAAGATATTGCCGAGCGTTTGCGCGCGCTTGCCCCTGATGTTGTTTTTAATGCTTTGCACGGACGCTGGGGCGAAGACGGCTGTGTGCAGGGTCTGCTTGAGTGGCTGCATCTTCCTTACACGCATTCGGGCGTTTTGGCCTCTGCGCTGGCGATGGACAAGGAGCGCACCAAAGAGGTTTACCGCGCCCATGGCTTGCCTGTTGTGCCCTCGCTTCTGGCCGCAAAAGCCGATGTGAGCGCGGCACACGTGATGGCCCCGCCCTATGTTGTGAAGCCCTACAATGAAGGCTCCTCTGTCGGGGTTTATATTGTGAAGGAAGCGGCGAACGGGCCGCCCCAGCTTGACGCGTCAATGCCTGAGACCGTCATGGTCGAGGCCTATGCGGCGGGGCGCGAGCTGACCACCACGGTGATGGGCGATCAGGCGCTGACTGTGACCGAGATTATCACCGAGGGGTGGTATGATTATGACGCGAAATACACCGAGGGCGGCTCGCGCCATGTCTGCCCTGCTGATATTCCGCAGGATATTTTCGAGCTTTGCATGGAATACGCCGTGACTGCGCATCAGGCGCTTGGCTGTCGTGGTGTGAGCCGCACCGATTATCGCTGGGACGAAGCGCGCGGAGCCGAAGGCCTTGTTTTGCTTGAAACCAACACGCAGCCCGGGATGACCCCGACCTCGCTCAGCCCCGAGCAGGCGCGCGCTGTTGGGATGAGCTTTGGGGCGCTTTGTGCTTGGATGGTGGAGGATGCGTCATGTCTGAGATGAGAGCGCCGCGTTTTTCAAACAAGGCAGATCCGGCACCGAGCCGTTGGAGCTACCGCTATCAGCGCTTGATGCTGACGCCGATGTTTCGTTTGGCGCTGCGCTTCGGGGTGCCTTTTGCGATCTCTTTGAGTGTCGGGCTTGTCTATTTTGCCGATCAAGGGCGTCGGGACAATTTCAACATTGCCTTTGCCGACTTGCGCGCAGAGATCAAGAACCGCCCCGAATTTATGGTCAAGCTGATGGCGATTGACGGGGCGACTGCGGCCTTGGGCGAAGATATCCGCGCCGTCGTTCCGTTTGATTTTCCGCTGTCGTCCTTTGAGTTTGATTTGGAAGAAATCCGCCAGAATGTGGCGGCTCTGCCAGCTGTGAAATCGGCGCGGATCAAGATCAAGTCGGGCGGGATTTTGCAGATTGATATTGAGGAGCGCCAGCCTGTTGCGATCTGGCGCAGGCTTGAGGGCCTCTCGCTTCTGGACGGCGAGGGCGTCGCCTTTCGCGAGATTGGTAGCCGCCACGAGCGCTCTGACTTGCCGCTGATTGCGGGCGACGGGGCGGCGTATGAGCTGGCGGAAGCCATGCAAATTCTCTCGGTTGCAGCGCCTTTGCAGGACCGCTTGCGCGGGGTTGCACGGATTGGCGAGCGCCGCTGGGATGTGGTTCTGGATCGGGATCAGCGGATCATGCTGCCAGAAGATCGGCCTGTGCAGGCGCTGCAACGGGTGCTTGCGCTGAACACGGCGCGCGACCTTTTGGGGCGGGATGTGACGGTTGTGGATATGCGGGTGGCGCATCGCCCGACTTTGAGAATGAGTGACGCGGCAACGCGCGAGCGCTGGAAGGCGCGCGCGACGGAAGTGAAAGTGGAAGACCAATGATCGAGCTTTACGAATCCCAACGCGCCATGCGCAATATGCGGCGCGCAGCCATGCAGCGAGGCGTGATTGCCATTCTGGATGTGGGCAGTTCCAAGATTGCCTGTCTTGTGTTGCGCTTTGATGGCAGTGAGGTTTTGGGCGATACGGTTGTGTCGATGGCGGGGCAGGCGGGCTTTCGTGTGATTGGCGCGGCGACGACGCGCTCGCGCGGGGTGCGCTTTGGCGAGATCGACACAATGGCGGAAACCGAACGCGCCATTCGCACCGCTGTTCAGGCGGCGCAGAAAATGGCGAACATTCGTGTGGATCATGTGATTGCCTGTTTTTCCGGAGGCGATCCGCGCTCATACGGGCTTGTCGGAGGCGTAGACCTTGACGGGCAAATGGTGAGTGATGAAGACGTGAGCCGTGTGCTGAGCGCCTGTGATGTGCCTGATATTGGGGTGGCGCGCGAGGTGCTTCATGCGCAGCCTGTCAACTTTGCGCTGGACCACCGCTCGGGTCTGTCTGATCCGCGGGGACAAATGGGCGCGCGTCTGGCCGCGGATATGCATCTTTTGTCTGTCGATGGCTCGGTGATCCAGAATTTAGCGCATTGTGTGCGCCGCTGTGATCTGGAGCTGGCGGGGATCTATTCGTCTTCCTATGCGTCGGGGTATGCGGCACTTGTGGAAGACGAGCAAGAGCTTGGCGCGGCCTGTATTGACATGGGCGGCGGCACCACGGGTGTTTCGATCTTTATGAAGAAGCACATGATTTATGCCGATGCTGTGCGCCTTGGTGGCGACCATGTAACCGGCGATATTTCGATGGGTCTGCAAGTGCCGATGAGCACGGCGGAGCGCATCAAGACGTTTTATGGCGGCGTTGTGGCCACCGGCATGGACGACCGCGAGATGATTGATATGGGCGGGGATACCGGCGACTGGGAGCATGACCGTCGCTCTGTGAGCCGCACCGAACTGATCGGGATCATGCGTCCGCGTGTGGAAGAAATCCTTGAGGAGGTGCGCGCCAAGCTGGATGCGGCGGGCTTTGACCACCTGCCCAGCCAGCAGATCGTTTTGACGGGGGGCGCAAGCCAGATCCCTGGACTGGACGGGTTGGCGAGCCGCATTCTGGGCCAGCAAGTGCGCCTTGGGCGGCCTGTGCGGGTTCAGGGCTTGCCGCAGGCGGCCACGGGTCCGGGCTTTGCCAGCGCGGTGGGGCTGTCGCTTTTTGCGGCGCATCCGCAAGACGAGTGGTGGGACTTCGAGCTGCCTGTGGACCGCTACCCTGCGCGTTCGCTCAAACGCGTGATGCGCTGGTTCCGTGACAATTGGTAAGATAAAAAGGCCGCCCCAAATGGAGCGGCCTTTGGCTTTTGAGGTGCAAGCTTAGGGCTTGATGTAGGTGTAGCCTTGCAGTTGCAGATGTGAAAGCTCGGCCACACCGCTTGGCACGATGTCTTCTTCGTAGACGTCAAAGAGATCATTCTCATAAGAGATTTTGCGGCCCTTCAGGGTGTTGTTGCAGACGTGCACGGCGACGTTCTGACCCTTGAGCTCAAGCACTTGCCCGCGCAGGGCTTCGTTTGCTTTGGCTTGGGACAAAAGGCCAAGGCCGTTGCCGTGGAGCACAACTTTGATATCCATGTTCTCGGCGCCGACGGCGTTGATGTGGTTTTGGATGTTGCGCATGGCGCCGCGATATTTTTTGTCGTCCTGACCGCCATCATAATTGATGTGATAAACGACTTTCTGCTTGCCGTAGCGCTCGTTGGCCTCGGCGCTTGCGGTTGTAAAAACAAAGCTGGCGGCTGCGATGGTCAGAGCCATGGCCATTGAAATAAGTTTCTTCATGATCGTCTCCCTCTTGGTTCGGTTGCTTGCTGCAACGCTAGGGTCATCATGACAGGCGTGAGCCAGATGCACAGCTGGGGGGAACCATGGGTTTGGGGCTAGGGCGATGCCTAGGGTGGGCTTTCAGCTCGCCAAGGCGACCAGCTGGCTTGAGGAGCGGGCCTCATATTTTTTCAACAGGTTGGCGCGGTGAAACTCGACTGTCTTCGGGCTTATCCCGAGTTTGCGGGCGATTTCTTTTGAAGAAAAGCCCTCTGCGATGAGGCCCAGAATTTCGCGCTCGCGGTTGGTCAGCTCGGGCTGAGGCGTGCCAGAGGGGGGGCGCGCCAGAGGGCGCTTGAGGCGTAGAGCGGCGGCGAGCAACAGAAGTGGCAAGAGCACGCTGCCGATCAGCAGCGGCCAGCTGCGCCAGAGTTTTTGCAAAAGGCTGAGCGCTTCGACACGCTGGGCATAGGCTTCGTTGAGCTCCTCGACGGCGTGATAGGCGACGGGGGCTGTCCAGACATAGCGCAGGCGTCTGGCTTCGCTGTGCGGGCTGGTCTTGGCACTAAGAAGCGCCAGTGCCACGCTGTCGCGCAAGGCAGGATCAACCCCAGCCAGAGCGGCGAAGGGCCATTCGGGATAGAGCCGCGTGCTGATACGGTTGGGGTGGTCATAGGTTGCGCTGGTGTTGAGATAGGTGAAATCGCTGGCGTTGTAGTGACCATCGGCAATCAACCTCTCGATCAGCCCGCTGCGCACGATTCCGATATCGGCGCGCCCTGTCGCGACACGGGTCACGACCTCATCCATTGGGAAGCCAACAAAGACCAATTCGGCAGTCTCTGTGAAGAGATTGAGGCCCGCATTGTCAAACTCGCGCCACGCGGTTTGAAATCCGCCAAAGGCCATCTTGTCGATGGCGGCGACAGTCTTGCCTGCGGCGTCGGTCAGCACGGTGATGCCTGTATCGGCGCGGGCAAAAATAAGGCTGCCAAAGTCGCTTTCATAATGGCCGTCGCTTTGCAGGACGCTGCGCGAGGCGATCACGCTCATGGCATGTTTGGCGCTGAGGTCGACGAAGTGGCCCGGGTTTGTCAGGACAAAATCGACTTGGCCTGAGGCGATCTGTGTCGATGCCGAGGCGAGCGTGAGCGGGACAAGCTCGAAGCGATAGGCGGGCAGGGAGGAATCAAGATAGGTTTTGAGGCCATGCCAGCGCGCGAGCGCGTCTTCATACCCAAGATAGGCCAGCACGCCGATACGGGCTATGGGGGTGTTGTCTTGGGCGCGTGCTGGCGAGCAGCAGGCCAAGGCCATCATGATCACAGCTATCAATCTTTTGAGCATATGCTCCTCCCGCCTCTTTATAGGGCGGCAAGCGCAGCGCTGGCAAATGCGCAATGCGGGCGGGGCACAGAAAAACTCCGCAGCTTTGTGCAGGAAGACTGGAAGCCTTTGAAAACTTATGATAGGCTACACCCCAACGCTCTAGAAAAGAAGCGATCAGGCCGAGCAGGGCCCAAGACCATTTTTAATTTGAAATTCACCTCACGCGCGGGGTGTGTTTTGCTGTGGGTGGTGTTTGTCAGGCCGATGTCCGCAATATTTTGGGCCGTCGGCGAAATACCGCAGGCTCTTGCTGATAATTGACTATATTTTGTGGTATTTGGCCGTTTTTTTAGTGACGATAGGTCAAAGGCAAGGTAGAATTAACGCGGAACAGGCAGAAATCGCACCCGCGCAAGCGGACAAAGACATCAGGCGGACAGTAATTATGACACTCAATCTCACAATGCCCGGTCAGGAAGACCTCAAGCCACGTATCACCGTTTTTGGTGTGGGTGGTGCTGGCGGTAACGCAGTCAACAACATGATCGACAAAGAGCTGGAGGGCGTGGACTTTGTGGTCGCGAACACCGACGCGCAGGCGCTTCAGCAGAGCAAGTCGGCCAGCAAGGTGCAGCTTGGGATCAAGGTAACCGAAGGTCTTGGCGCGGGCGCGAAGGCCACCATCGGCGCGGCTGCTGCCGAAGAGAGCATTGAGCAGATTGTTGACCACCTCGCGGGCGCACACATGTGCTTCATCACCGCAGGCATGGGCGGCGGCACAGGCACGGGCGCTGCGCCGATCATTGCGCAGGCCGCACGCGAGCTTGGCGTTTTGACGGTTGGCGTTGTCACGAAGCCGTTCCAGTTTGAGGGCGCAAAGCGTATGCGTCAGGCAGAAGACGGCGTTGAGGCTTTGCAAAAAGTAGTTGATACGCTGATCATTATTCCAAACCAGAACCTGTTCCGCATCGCGACCGAGAAGACGACTTTTGCAGACGCATTCTCGCTTGCGGATGATGTTTTGTATCAAGGTGTGAAGGGTGTCACGGACCTGATGGTGCGCCCCGGCTTGATCAACCTCGACTTTGCCGACGTGCGCGCCGTTATGGACGAAATGGGCAAGGCCATGATGGGCACAGGCGAAGCCGATGGCGAGGATCGTGCAACGCAAGCCTCCGAGAAGGCGATTGCTAACCCGCTGCTGGACGAAATCAGCCTGCGTGGCGCGAAAGGCGTTCTGATCAACATCACAGGCGGCCACGACCTGACGCTCTTTGAACTGGATGAAGCGGCGAACCGCATTCGTGAAGAGGTCGACCCTGAGGCCAATATCATTGTCGGCTCCACGCTCGACACAACAATGGACGGCAAGATGCGCGTGAGCGTTGTTGCGACGGGGATCGACGCGAGCGACGTTCGCAACGAGCTTCCCGTGCCGCGCCGCTCGCTTGCAGAGCCTCTGCGCCAGAAAGTGGCTGCAGAAGAAGCGCCTGCTGAAGCGCAAGAGGCCGCTGTTGCCTTTACGGCGGCTGCGCCAGCTGTGGCTGCGCCCGCGCCTGTAGAGCGCTCGCTTTTTGAAGAGCTGCCCGATGCAGAGAACGCGGCGGCTGAAGAGCAGATGGAAGATATCTTCACGCCACGTGAGGCCTATGCGGCCCCAGTGGAAGAGGCTGTAGAGGACGACCTCCCGCCGCCCGCATATCAGCCAGCGGCGTATCGCCCAGAGCCGATTGATGCGGCGCCCGAGGATTTCATGGCCCCGCGCGCGCCTGCGCCCGGAACCCCCTCTCCTGAGGCCCTGGCCCGTTTGCGCCAAGCGGTTCAAAACAACCGCCCCGCCCAAGAGGCCGCGCCCCAGCCTGTTGCTGAGGAGAAGCCACGCTTTGGCATCAACTCGTTGATCAACCGTATGACAGGGCATGAGCAGGGCCAGAAACCCGCAGCACAGCCCGCGCCCCGCGCGGCGTCAGCGGCCCCCCGTGTGCAGCCAAACGTGAGCGCAACACAGCCTCAGGCGCAGCCTGACGCGGACCAAGAGCGGATCGAAATCCCCGCTTTCTTGCGCCGTCAAGCCAACTAAGGCCCATAAGATATCACGAAAGAGCCGCCTTTAGGGGCGGCTTTTTTATTTTTTATCAGGGGTTTAGGGCTTGTGGGGCGGTGTTTCGCCGAATGTAACAGGCGATGTTACATCTGGTTGCAAAGAGTGAGTTGAGGCTTTCCGAGCCTAAGCATAAGTTGCGGCCAACAAAAGCAATAGGCGACATACGTGCAGAGAACACTCAAACATCCAGTCAGCTTCCAAGGCGTTGGCCTTCACAGTGGCAAGCCTGCGTGCCTGACTGTGCGTCCGGCGCCGGCCGGACATGGCGTTAAGTTTTGCCGCACGGATATTGCGCTTGGAGACGCGATTGTCCCGGCCCGTTGGGACGCCGTGGAGCAAGGCCCACTCTGCACGCGGATTGTGAACGCCAGCGGCGTTGATGTGTCCACGATCGAGCACGTGATGGCCGCGCTGGCGGGCTGTGGTATCTATAATGCTTTGATTGAACTTGATGGTCCCGAGGTTCCGATCCTTGACGGCAGCGCTGCGCCTTTTGTGAAACGCTTCCTTGAGGTCGGCTTGACGCAGCTTGAGGAGCCTGTCTGGGCGATCCGTATTTTGCGCGATGTTGAAGTCCGCCGTGGCGCGGCTTGGGCGCGTCTGAGCCCCGCCGATGAAATGCAGATCGACTTTTCGATTGATTTTGAAGATGCCGCGATTGGCCGTCAGCAAAAGACACTGAACATGGCCAATGGATCGTTTGTGCGCGAGCTTTGCGACAGCCGCACATTCTGCCGTCAGGCGGATGTGGATGCGATGCACGAGCAGGGGCTGGCCCTTGGGGGCACGCTTGAAAACGCTGTTGTGGTTGAAGGCGATAAGGTGCTGAGCCCGGGTGGCTTGCGTCATGCCGATGAGGCTGTGCGCCATAAGATGCTGGATGCTTTGGGCGATCTGGCCCTTGCCGGTGCGCCTATTCTGGGCGTTTATACGGGCGCGCGCGCAGGCCATGCTATGACCAACGCTTTGTTGCGCAAACTCTTTGAGGCGGAAGGCGCATTTTGTTTTGTGCGCTGCACGCCAGCGCAAGCCGCGCGGCTTCCGGGCGCGGGCGTTCACTTGGGCGAAATGCCACAAGTCGCCTGAGCGGCTTTACATTCAGATCTGCATTGGGAATATTTGAGGCAAGTGCTGCGTGATGGGCATTGTTGAAAGGCACATTATGGCGTTTTGCCCTCGAATTTTCTATGCTAGGACAGAGGCAAGAGTGGCGCAACGCCACGCACAAGACGTAGGTGGGATATCAAGCATGAAGAGCGGGCTTTCTCTGACGAGAATCTTCGGTTTTACGCTGTTGTGCCTTTCGCTGGCTGGCTGTGGTCAGCAAGGGAAACTGGCACGAGGTGAAGTTCCGCTGGAAACCTTTACCGCAGAACAAATTTTTGAGCGTGGCGAATTCGAGATGAACCGCCGACGCTTTGAAGACGGCGCCAAGTATTTTGGCGAGGTCGAGCGGCTTTACCCTTATTCCACATGGTCCAAGCGGGCTGTGATTATGCAGGCCTATGCGTTTCACAGGGCCAAGGATTATTCAAATTCGCGCGCCTCGGCACAGCGCTATATTGACTTTTATCCGACCGATGAAGACGCCGCCTATGCGCAGTATTTGCTGGCGCTGAGCTATTATGACCAGATTGATGATGTTGGCCGCGACCAAGGCTTGACGTTTCAGGCGCTGCAAAGCTTGCGCGCTGTGATCGAGGGCTATCCTGATAGCGAATATGCGCGCGCCTCTGTTCTCAAGTTTGATCTGGCCTTTGATCACCTTGCGGGCAAGGAAATGGAGATCGGGCGGTATTACCTCAAGCGCGACCGTTTCACCGCGGCGATCAACCGTTTCCGTGTGGTTGTGGAGGATTTCCAGACCACGACACATACGCCAGAGGCGCTGCACCGTTTGGTGGAATCTTATCTGTCGCTGGGTCTTACCCAAGAGGCGCAAACGGCGGCGGCTATTCTGGGGCATAACTTCCGCAGCTCGGAATGGTATGAGGACAGCTTTGCGCTTCTGTCAGGGCAGGGGCTTGAGCCGAAGTTCTTTAAGGGCAACTGGCTTGCGTCGGCCTATCGTCAGACCATCAAGGGCGATTGGTTGTGACAGAGACCGCTTTGGGCAACCTGTGACAGGAAAGCTGAGCCAAGATGCTGCGGGCGCTAGACATTAGAGATATTCTGCTGATTGATCACCTTGAGCTTGGCTTTGAGGCTGGGCTCAATGTGCTCACGGGCGAAACCGGCGCGGGCAAGTCCATCTTGCTTGACTCGCTTGGCTTTGTGCTGGGCTGGCGCGGGCGCGCGGAGCTTGTGCGCAGCGGGGCCAGTCAGGGCGAAGTGACGGCTGTGTTTGATTTGCCTGAGGGGCACGCGGCCTTTGCTGTCTTGGAAGAGGCAGGCATTCCACACGCAAGCGAACTTATTTTGCGGCGGATCAATACAAGTGACGGGCGCAAGACCGCATGGGTCAATGACCGGCGCTGCTCTGGTGATGTGTTGCGCGCGCTCTCGGAGCATCTGGTTGAACTGCACGGGCAGAACGACGACAGAGGCCTGCTCAATCCGCGCGGCCATCGCAGCCTTTTGGACGATTTTGCGGGGCTTGGCCCCAAGCTGGGCGAGCTGCGCGGGCTTTGGCGGGCGCGGGCCAAGGCGGCGTTCGAGCTGAGCGCCGCGCAGAAGGCTATTGAGGCGTTGCGCGAGGAAGAAGAGTATTTGCGCTATGCGGTGGGTGAGCTTGACAAGCTTGCGCCACAGGTGGGCGAAGATGAGGCGCTTGACCGCCAGCGCCGTCAGATGCAGGGCGCGGAGAAGGTGCGCAGCGATATTGTCCGCGCTCTGAGCGGGCTGCGCGACGAAAAGGGCGCAGAGGACAGCGCGGGCGAGGCTTTGCGCTGGCTTGAGGCCGTGGGCGGCGAGGCAGGCGAAATGCTTGTCGAGGCGATTGAGGCTTTGGAGCGTGGCTTGAACGAGCTGGCGCTGGCCTCTGACGCGGTGGAAGGCACCCTGCGCGAGATGGAGTTTAGCCCTGCCGAGCTTGAAGCCTGCGAGGAGCGGCTTTTTGCCATTCGCGGGCTGGCGCGCAAATATGAAGTGCAGCCTGACGATCTGGCCGATCATGCCGAGACATTGCGCAGCAAGCTAGAGCAGGTCGATGCGAGTGATGCCGCGCTTGGGGCGCTTGAAAGCGCGAGCAAAGCGGCCGAGGCGGCATACCGCGCGGGCGCGGAGGCACTGAGTGCTGCGCGGCGCGCGGCGGCTGCAAAGCTTGACACCGCCGTGATGGCGGAACTGGCACCGCTCAAGATGGAACGGGCCGTCTTTACCACAGAAATCACCGAGGGCGAGGCCGGGCCAGAGGGCTTTGACGCCGTGAGCTTTGTTGTTGCGACGAACCCCGGCGCACCTGCGGGGCCTTTGGCCAAGATCGCCTCGGGCGGGGAGTTGAGCCGCTTTTTGCTGGCGCTGAAGGTGTGTCTGACGGGTGGCGCAAGCGATGTGACGATGATTTTTGACGAGATTGATCGTGGTGTCGGCGGGGCGACGGCGGACGCAGTGGGCCGCCGATTGCGCGCGCTTGGCGAGGGCGGGCAAGTGCTTGTTGTGACGCATTCTCCTCAGGTTGCGGCCCTTGGTGAGCATCACTGGCGGGTTGAAAAGAGCGTCACGAACGGGCAGACGCTTTCCACTGTGAAGCCTTTGGGGGCGGATGAGCGGATTGATGAAGTTGCGCGGATGATCTCTGGCGACACAATCACGCCAGAGGCCCGTGCGGCGGCGAAGGCCTTGCTTTAGATCAGGTTTTGGGCGGAACGAGCTTGCCCGGATTCATGATGTTCTGCGGATCGAGTGCTGACTTGATGTCGCCCATCAGGCTCCAGCCCTCGCCATGCTCGCGTTCCATATAATGTAACTTTCCGATCCCGATGCCATGCTCGCCTGTGGCGGTGCCACCCATATCAAGTGCGCGGGAGACCATCCGCTCGGAGGCCTCTTTGGCGGCGGTCAGCTCTTCGGGCTTGGCGGGGTCAAACATCAGAATCGAGTGGAAGTTGCCATCGCCGACATGGCCGAGGATCGGCCCGATGAGGCCAGAGCGGGCGATATCGTCTTGGGCGGCGGTGACGGCTTCGGCGAGACGCGATATGGGCACGCAGACATCTGTGACCAAGGCGGTTGAGCCAGGGCGAGACTGGAGGATCGACCAATAGGCGTGATGGCGCATATGCCAGAGGGCGGCGCGGTCTTCGGGGCGGGAGGCCCATTCAAAGCCCATACCGCCATGATCTGCCGCGATGTCGCCAAAGGTTTCGGCCATGTCTTGGACGCTGCTTTCGGTGCCGTGAAACTCCAGCATGAGATGCGGGGTTTCAGGCAGGGTTGCGCCTGCGATGGTGTTGAAAATTTGGACCGTTGAAGTATCGACGATTTCGATACGGGCCATGGCGAGATCCATCTGGATCGTGTCGATCACGCAGTTGACGGCGGCGTCAACGGAGGGAAAGGCGCAGACGGCGGCTGTGATGGCTTCGGGCTGGCCGCGCAAGCGCAGGGTCAGGGCTGTGATGAGGCCAAGGGTGCCTTCGGCACCGACGAAGAGGCCTGTCAGGTCATAGCCCGCCGAAGATTTGCGGGCCTCTGTGCCTGTCTGGATGATGCGCCCGTCTGCAAGAACGACTTCGAGGCCGATGACATTGTCGCGCATGGTGCCGTAGCGCACGGCGGTGGTGCCGGAGGCGCGGGTCGAGGCCATGCCTCCGAGGGAGGCATTGGCCCCCGGATCGACGGGAAAGAACAGCCCGGTGGCGCGCAGTTCTTCATTGAGCTCTTCGCGGGTGATCCCCGCTTCAACGGCGGCGACCATATCTTCTTGGGCCAAACGGCGGATTGCTTTCATTTTGGAAAAATCGACGCAGACGCCGCCCAGAGGCGCTTGGGCCTGACCTTCAAGAGAGGTGCCTGCGCCAAAGCCGATCACGGGGCAGGCCTCTTCGGCACAGATTTTGACGATGGCGCTGACCTCTTCTGTGCTGGTGGGAAAGGCTACGGCATCGGGGGCGGCGAGAGGGAAATATGTCTCGGAGCGGCCATGATCTTCAAGAACGGGCTTGGACAGGCTGAGGCCTTCGCCTAGTAATGAAGTTAACCTGTGAATGGCGCGTGTCACGCTCATGAGTGCCCCCTGCTGCATTTATGCTGCAAGGTTAAGCCTTTGGGAGCGCAGGGGAAAGCGTAGCTCGTTAATATTTTATTAAAATGCTGCATAAAAGGGTTAAGGCGGACGATGGCCTCGAAGTTTGCGAAAGAAAAGCTGGCGGCGGCGGGGGAAGACCTTGGCCGCGCTTTGCGGGCGCTGCGGGATCAAGGGCCAAGTCAGGTTCAGTTCTGGTTTATTGCGCTGGCGATCGGGATCGCCGCGGGCTTTGCGGCGCTGTTGTTTCGCAAGGGCATTGAAGGCTTGCAGGCTTGGGCTTATGGCGTCGAGGATGTGAACCAGCTTTATAGTTTTGCACAGAATATGTCTTGGTATTGGGTGCTTGTGATCCCGATTGTGGGGGGGCTGATTGTGGGGCAGATCCTGCATCATTTCACGCCAGACGGACGGGTGCGCTCGGTGGCCGATGTGATCGAGGGCGCGGCGCTGAATGATGGCCGCGTGGAGCGGCGCGAGGGCGTGGCCTCGGCGTTTGCCTCACTGATCACGCTTGGCATGGGTGGCTCCTCAGGGCGGGAGGGGCCTGTTGTGCACCTTGCGGCGGTGATATCCTCATGGGTGTCAAACAAGCTTCATGCCGACGGGATCACGGGGCGCGACTTGCTGGGCTGTGCTGTGGCTGCGGCGGTTTCGGCCTCGTTCAACGCACCGATTGCGGGGGCATTATTTGCGCTTGAGGTCGTGCTGCGGCATTTTGCAGTTCATGCCTTTGCGCCGATTGTCATTGCTTCGGTCGCGGGCACGGTGATCAACCGTTTGGCTTTTGGCGATGTGACGGAATTCAGCCTGCCCGACAGCTCTGCTTTGGCGTTTTACGTGGAGCTGCCAGCTTTCATCATTTTAGGTTTGCTGTGCGGGCTGATTGCGGCGGCGCTGATGCGCTCGATCTTTATTGGCGAAGATATTGCCAGCCATCTGCAACAAAAGTTCAATGTGCCGCGCTGGTTGCGCCCTGCGATTGCGGGGGCAATGCTTGGGGCGCTGGCGATATTCTTTCCGCATATTATCGGGGTTGGCTATGAGACGACTTCTGCGGCTTTGACGGGCAAGCTTTTGCTGTGGCAGGCGGTCGTCTATGCCATGTTGAAAGTTGTGGCCGTCGTGATCACCATGGCGGGGCGGATGGGGGGCGGGGTGTTTTCGCCGTCTCTTATGCTGGGTGCCCTTACAGGGCTGGCCTTTGGGACGATTGCGACCAGTATTTTTCCCGATGTGTCAGGCACCAGCGCGCTCTATGCGCTGGCGGGGATGGGCGCTGTGGCGGCGGCTGTTTTGGGCGCGCCGATCTCGACAACCTTGATTGTCTTTGAGCTGACAGGAGACTGGCAGACTGCGATTGCTGTGATGGTGGCGGTGAGTATGTCAACGGCGCTTGGCTCGCGGCTTGTGGACCGCTCGTTCTTTCTCACCCAGCTGGAGCGGCGCAATGTGCACCTTGCGGCGGGACCGCAGGCCTATCTGCTCGCGATGTTTCGTGTTGCAAAGCTGATGCGTGACAAAGACGACGCGAGCTGCCCCCCAGAGGAGGAGCTTTGGGCGCTTGTTGAGGAGGGGGTCTATGTGGACGGCAACGCCACGTTGGAAACCGCTATGCCGCTGTTTGAGCGCACGGGGGCGCGGTTTTTGCCTGTTGTGAGCTTGTCAGGAGAAGACGCGCCGCCCGAACTCTGGGGCGCTTTGATGCAGGTGGACGCTTTGAAAGCCTATAACCGCGCGCTGGCGGCCACGGCGGCCGAAGAGCACAGCTGAGTGAGCCCAGAAGATCAGACGCGCTCGACGGTGACATCCTCTGAGGTATAAAAGGCGAGGTGGCCCGCGATTTTGGCGAGGGCCTCCAGCGGGGCTTCATAGCTCCAGACCGCATTTTCAATCGTTTTGGACTTGGTCACAATTGAGTAGTAGCTGGCTGTGCCTTTGTGGGGGCAGTGGCTTTTGTGAGCACTGGCATCTAGGAAAGCGGTCGCAATGTCGCTGCGGGGAAAATAGATCACCGAGGGGTGGTCGCCTTCTGACAGCTCAAGTGCGCTTTTGCTTTCGCCCAAGACAGCGCCGCCAGCGCGCACAACCCAAGTGCCAGTGGCGCGGGTGAGTGTGATTTTGGGGGCCATGTGCGAAATCCTTGAAGTACGGTTGCGCGCAGCATGGCGGCAAACTGTTACACTAAAATGTCAAATGTCTTGAGTGGCGTCACTTAACCACATTCGGGCCTCAGGGGAAAGCCTTGGTGCGATATTCTCATAGCAGGCTTTATGATAAAGATTGAGCCAGTTGCGCTCCGCACCGCTGAGCATCTCTTTGCAGATGAGGGCACGGGCAATCGGCACATATGTGAGCGTGAGAAAATCAAACATCGGACGCTCATCGGCGCCCTCTAGCGCGCGGGCCTCTTGGACGACAATGAGATTTTCCAGCCGGATGCCAAAGGCCCCTTCGCGGTAGTAGCCCGGCTCGTTGGAGAGGATCATACCAGCTTGAAGCGGGACATCTGAAACGCGGCTGAGCCGTTGCGGGCCTTCATGGACGCAGAGATACACCCCGACGCCATGCCCTGTGCCATGGTTGAAATCCTGCCCTGCGAGCCAGAGCGGATAGCGCGCGATCGCGTCCAGATCACGGCCTGCGAGGCCTTTGGGAAAGCGCAGGCGAGAGATTGCTATCATGCCTTGTAAGACACGGGTGAAGGCGCGCTTTTCCTCTTCGCCCACAGTGCCGATGGGCAAGGTGCGGGTGATGTCGGTTGTGCCGTCGATATACTGTCCGCCGCTGTCCAACACGAGAAGCTGGCCGTCTTTGAGGGGGGCATTTGTCTCTTCGGTGACGCGGTAGTGCATAATGGCGCCGTGGGGGCCAGTGCCTGCAATGGTTTCAAAGCTGATGTCGAGCAAATCTCCGGTGGCGTGGCGGGCCTTTTCAAGGCGTTTGACCACATCGATCTCTCTTACAGACCCTATGGGCTGAGCCTCAAGCCATGTGAGGCATTCGACCACGGCAGCCGCATCCCGCAGGTGTGCCTCTTGGGTGCCTGCAATTTCGGCCGCAGTCTTGCAGGCTTTGGGCAGGATACAGGGATCATCTCCCCAAGACAGGGTCGCGCTGCCTTCGGCCAGTTCTTGGGCGACCTTAACAGGCGCGGTTTTGCGATCGACCTGCACCGTGCCTTGGAGAGAATGAAGGGTTGGCTCAAACGCTGAACTTGGGCGCAGCTTGACCTCAGCGCCGAGGTGGGTGCGCAGCATATCATCAATTTTCTTCGGATCGGCGAAGAGGGTGACATGGCCTGTGTCAAAGAGAATGGCGAAGGCGTGCGGCACGGGATTGCGCGGGATATCGCTGCCACGGATATTGAGGAGCCACGCGATGGAATCAGGCAGGGTGATCACGGCGGCGGAGTGACCCGACGCGCGCAGGGTTTTGGCTAGGCGGGCGCGTTTTGAGGCGTGGGTCTCACCTGCGAGCGCTTCGGGGTAGGGCGCAATTGTGCCCAAGGGCGGCGCGGGCTGATCGGGCCAGATTTTATCAACGAGATTGTGGCCGGCGCGAAAGCTGAAGCCTTTGTGCGCGAGGCTTGCCTCCAGATCTTCGATTTCGCTGGCGACGTGCAGCCACGGGTCATAGGCGATGATGCCGCCCTCGGGCAGTTCTTGGGCGAGCCAGTCTTTGAGTGCGGTTTCGGGCCATGGCACGGGCGTAAACACCGCCAGATCGACCTGCTCTTTGACCTGTGTGCGGTAGCGGCCGTCAATGAAGACGCCAGCACTGTCTTTGAGCACGGCCGCAAAGCCCGCCGAGCCTGTGAAACCCGTGAGCCAAGACAGGCGCTCGTCACGGGGGGCGCAATATTCGCCTTGGTGGGCATCGGCGCGGGGAACAAGGACGCCTGTAACATTCTCTTGAACCATCAGGCGGCGCAACGCTGTCAAGCGCGCGCGCCCCTGACTTGGGTCAGCGCGGTTTTCAAAGCTCTGGAACATGATGTGTCTCCCCACTTGTGTGGGAGATTAAGGGGGAACGCTGCCCGTGGGAAGAGGCGGGGTCGAATTTTGCTTTGCAAAATCCGACTGGACGAGGGGGCCAGCCCCCTCGTGCTCCCCCGGGATATTTTTAGAAAGAAAAAGCTGGGAGGTTGTATCTGGCTTCAGGTTAGCTTGCGCGTTTGATCCCGAGGAAGCGGGCGCGGGCGCGCGGGTCGGTATCAAAGAGGGAGGCGAGCTGTTCTGTCATCGCGCCTGCGAGCTGTTCGACATCTGTGATGGTGACGGCGCGGTTGTAATAGCGTGTGACGTCATGGCCGATTCCGATGGCGAGCAGTTCGACGGCGCGTTTTTTCTCGACCATTGCAATCACGTCTCGCAAGTGTTTCTCGAGGTAGTTGGCTGGATTGACTGACAGAGTTGAGTCATCCACGGGCGCGCCGTCAGAAATCACCATGAGAATTTTGCGCGCCTCTGTGCGGCGAGACATACGGCGGTGTGCCCATTCGAGGGCTTCGCCGTCGATGTTTTCTTTGAGCAGGCCTTCTTTCATCATCAAGCCCAAGTTATCGCGTGAGCGGCGCCACGGGCTGTCGGCGTGTTTGTAGATGATGTGGCGCAGATCATTGAGGCGGCCCGGCTGTTGGGGGCGGCCATCGGCGAGCCATTTTTCACGGGCGAGCCCGCCTTTCCAGGCGCGGGTTGTAAAGCCGAGAATTTCGACTTTCACCGAGCAGCGCTCGAGCGTGCGCGCCAGAACATCTGCGCAGATCGCCGCGATCGAAATCGGGCGGCCACGCATGGAGCCTGAATTGTCAATCAGCAGAGTCACAACGGTGTCGCGGAACTCGGTGTCTTGTTCGACTTTGAAGCTAAGCGGCGTTGTCGGGTTTGAGATGACCCGTGCTAAGCGGCCGGCATCGAGGATGCCTTCTTCTTCGTCAAAGGACCAAGAGCGGTTTTGTTGCGCCTGCAAGCGGCGTTGAAGCTTGTTGGCAAGACGGCTGACAGCGCCTTTGAGCGGCTCAAGCTGTTGGTCAAGATAGGCGCGCAGGCGCTCAAGCTCGGCCGCTTCGGCAAGCTCTTCTGCGAGGATCTCTTCGTCATTGCTCGCGTCGTAGACCAGATAGTTGGGGTCTGCGTCCGAGCTCGGTTGTGGGGGGGGCGGCTCTAGCGGGGCCTCGCCATCAGGCATATCGGCCTCATCGCCAAGCTCTTCATCGGCCATCTCGTCCATCGAGACTTGCGCCTCGGCGGCGTCTTGGGTTTCGTCTTGGGATTGTTCGGGGCTGGCCTCGGCTTCATCTTCCTGTGCGTCGTCCTGCCCTGTGCTGTCAGGCTGATCCTCGTCTTGCTCGGCTTCGTCCTGACTCTCGTCGTTTTCCTCATCGGGAGCGTCGGGGTCCTCGCCGAGCTGGTCGGCATAGCCAAGATCCGAGATCACACGGCGGGCGAAGCGGGCAAAATCCTGCTGGCTGGCGAGGCGCTCGGAGACATCCTCAAGAGCTTCGCCAGCTTGCTCTTCCATGAAACCCTGCCAGAGCTCCATCACGTTGCGCGCCCCTGCGGGCAAGTCGCGCCCTGTGGCGATGTGGCGCACGAGGTAGCCTGCGGCTGTCGCAAGCGAGGCGTCGGCGCGGTCGGTGATGTCAGCATATCCCGCGCGGCGGGCGTCTTCGGCTATTTTGGCGTCAATATTGCCGGCGGTGCCGGGCATATCGCGCGCGCCCATGGCTTCGCAGCGCGCAGTTTCCATCGCCTCATAGATATCGCGGGCCAAGTCGCCAGCGGGGGCGTAGCGCGCATGGGTGGCGGTGTCATGATACTTGTGCTTGAGCGCCAAGGCATCCGCCGTGCCGCGCGCCAGCAAGACTTCGTCGCGGGTCATACGGCGGGAGACTTGCGGCAGGCGCATTGTGTCCCCCGACATCCCAGAGGGGTCGACCGAATAGCTGACCGTCAGATCGGAATCATTTGCCAAGACTTTGGTGGCCTCGGCGAGAGCTTTCTTGAACGGATCTGCTGGGTTATCGGATGGCTTTGACATCTCGCGCGATTAGCCCTTTTTCTTTCTTGAAATATCCCGGGAGTGAGGCGAAGCCGAGGGGGCTGGCCCCCTCACCGCGCGCGTCAGCGCGCGCGGGTCGGATCTGCGAAGCGGATCCGAGAGCGACCTCATCCCAAGCTCACACTGGCGGCTGATTCTGGCAGTTCTTCATCAAACAAGCGCTGATAGAACTCCGCAACAGTCTGGCGCTCGAGCTCGTCGCATTTGTTGAGGAAGGTGAGGCGGAAAGCATAGCCGACGTTGCGGAAAATTTCGGCGTTCTGCGCCCAAGCAATCACGGTGCGCGGCGACATCACTGTCGAGAGATCACCGTTCATGAAGGCTGTGCGGGTGAGATCGGCGACTTGCACCATATGCTTGATGGTCTTGCGGCCCGCCTCTGTGTTGTAATGTGGGTTTTTGCCCAGAATGATCTGGGTTTCAGCATCAATCGACAGGTAATTGAGCGTGGCGACAAGCGACCAACGGTCCATCTGGCCTTGGTTGATCTGCTGCGTGCCGTGATAGAGGCCTGTGGTATCGCCGAGGCCAACAGTGTTGGCGGTGGCGAAGAGGCGGAAGTAGGGATTTGGGGTGATCACTTCGTTTTGGTCCAGAAGTGTCAGCTTGCCATCCACTTCCAGAACTCGCTGGATCACAAACATAACATCGGCGCGGCCTGCGTCGTATTCATCAAACACAATCGCGGTCGGGTTGCGCAGGGCCCAAGGCAGGATGCCTTCCTGAAACTCGGTGACTTGTTTGCCATCGCGCAGTTTGATGGCGTCTTTGCCGATCAGATCGATACGGGAGATGTGGCTGTCAAGGTTGACGCGCACGCAGGGCCAGTTGAGCTGGCTTGCGACTTGCTCGATGTGGGTTGATTTACCTGTGCCGTGATAGCCTTGGATCATCACGCGACGGTTGTGTGAAAAGCCTGCAAGAATCGCCAGCGTTGTGTCTGGATCAAACTTATAGGTGCTGTCCATATCGGGCACGCGCGAGGTGCGCTCGGCGAAGGCGGGCACAGTCATATCGGTGTCGATGCCGAAGACATCACGCACAGAAATTTTCTCGGTTGGTTTTGCGTTGATGTCGATCATACCGTCCGCCATAGCCGGATTCCTTCATATCTCGTAAGTGTTGCAGTTGTGGTGCAACAATTTCGGGGCAAGGGCAAGGCCAAGCCCGAAGATTGCCACTCTGGAGCGGAGAATTGACGGAGCTGGTTCTCGGCGCTTGTTACGGCGTGTTCACGCGAAGGTGCGCAGGCTTGTGCTGCCAAGCCTGATGGCTTGGGCTATGGTGGCGCAAGAAATTTAGGGAGTGCGATATGAAAAGACGGATGTTTGTGATGACAGCACTGGCGGCGGCGGCGGGGCTGCCTTTTGTGCGTGGCGCAACGGCGAAAGAGTTTGAGGTGATGCGCAGCGATGCTGAGTGGCGGGCGATGCTGACGCCTTTGCAATACAGGGTGATGCGGCAGGAGGGAACAGAGCCTGCGGGGTCCTCACCGCTGGACAAGGTGTATGACGCGGGGATGTATCATTGCCGCGGCTGTGATCTGGCGGTCTATAGCTCGGAGCATAAATATGACAGTGGAACGGGCTGGCCGAGCTTTTATGAGGCCCAGCCAAATGCAATTGAAACCAAGACAGATTACAAATTGATCTATCCGCGCACGGAGTGCCACTGCCGCCGTTGCGGCAGCCATTTTGGGCATATTTTCAACGATGGGCCGAAGCCTACTGGCAAGCGGCATTGTCTGAACGGGGTGAGCTTGGTGTTTAGGGGCAGCTGACCCGAGGCCAGCCTGAGGGGCCGCGGCTTCACTTGAAGCTGCGGCTCACGTTGATCTGATCCCAAGCCCAGACGACTTCCTGCAGCTGCTCTTCTTGTGAGCGGTCGCCGCCGTTCATATCAGGGTGCAGCACTTTGATAAGCTTCTTGTAGGCCTTGCGGATCTCGGCTTTGGACCAATGGTCTTTGGCTTCCAAGATCTCGATGGCGCGGCGCTCTGTCGGGGGCAGGCGTCGTGAGCCGCCGCCGCCTTTGCCGGGGTTTTTGGTTGCGTTCGCACCAAGAACTTGATGGGGGTCTTCTATTCCGAGCCGTGCCCATGCGCGCGCCTCCGGGTCTCCCAGTGGCTTGGTTTCGCGCTCCCAGACTTTATCTTTGGACATCTGGGCGTTCATTTCGGCTTCTGTCGTGCCGTCAAAGAAGTTCCACTTCAGATTGTATTCGCGAATGTGCTCTTTGCAGAACCACAGATATTCGTCGAGCACATCAGGCGCGCGGGGGGCGCGGAACTTGCCTGCCTCTTCGCAACCTGCGTGTTCACACTGGCGCGTTGAAGTTTCGGACGCGCCCGACATTCCACGGCGACCGCGTGGATTTTTCTTTTTGGCGGATGATACCGACATATCAAAACCGAAAGGATCGTGTTTGGGCATAGGAACTCTCTTTTCGCGACTGGCTTAGCACTCTAATGTGTTTGAAACTGGGGGAAAGAGGAAAGAGCGTAAAAAATGAATATGGAAGCAAAAATTCGCGCGGCTTTGACGGAAGCTTTTGAGGCCAAGACGCTTGAGGTGATCAATGAATCCCATCAGCACAGTGGCCATGCGGGCGATGATGGCTCAGGCGAGAGCCATTTTCGGGTGCGTATGACGGCGCATGGCTTTGATAAACTGAGCCGTGTGGCGCGCCACCGCGCCGTTCATGCGGCACTGGGGCCTCTTAATGACCAGATTCACGCCTTGGCTTTGGAGCTGTCCTGATCGGCTTCGGACGTCTCGCTTTGGGAGGCATCGGGGCGGGCCGTCAAGGCTGGTTCGGGCTTGAGGGCGTTCCAAGTGGGTTGGGGGGCTGAAGCGGCTGCTACGTCATCACGGCTTTCTGCCGCTTGAAGCGCTTTGCAAAACACGAGCACAGAGCGATAGACGAGCGAGCTTGAGCGAAACCCCGAGCGTTCTTCGCTAGGGAGGGTTTCGGCGCGCACAAACGCCCAGCCCGCTTTGGCCTCGGTGTTGATGAGCTCTTCAAGGGCATGGGCAAAACGGTCTTCTTTTGACTTGATGCCTTTGGCTTTGAGACCTTTGCGGGGGGCGGGGATAACTTTATATTCGTGCATTCTCTTCCCTTTTTCGGCTCATCTCGCGCAATGGCTTAACAGTTTGGCGCGGCCGGTTCTCATTGTTGATCCCGTTCAGGCTTTGTGACGGATGCCCATCGGGCGTCCCACGAAGCTCGGCACGGGGAGGTCTGCGTGTGCGGCGCGCATGGTCTCAAATGTCGCGAGAATGTCTGCGGGCATGGTTGCGACCCGTGGGCCGGATTGGTCGATGTGAAGACACATCCCTTCGCCACCCGCCGAGACCCAGCCGTCTTCATGGATCAGCTCTTGGCAGAAATGAATAGACTTGTCATTCATATCAAGCACTTGGAAGGTCGCGCGCAGGCGGTCGCCTTCGTGAACCTCGCGCATATAGTGCATATGATATTCGGCGGAATAGGTCGTGTGGCCTGTGCGGGCGAGGTAATCGCCGCCAAAGCCGATCTCTTGCCAGAGCGCATCGACGCCCAAATCCATCAGGACGTTATAATACGCCATATTGAGGTGACCGTTGAAGTCGATCCACTCGGGGCGCACGACCATCGGCTCGGAGAGAAAGGGCTTGGTCATCTTGGTGCTCAGCCGCCGAGTTTGGCTTGCACCAGATCATTGACGGCCTTGGGATTGGCTTTGCCGCCTGTGGCTTTCATGACCTGACCGACAAACCAGCCTGCGAGCTTGGGATTTTCGCGGGCCTTTTCAACTTGAGCGGGGTTGGCGGCAATGATTTCATCCAGTGCGGTTTCAATGGCGCCTGTGTCCGTGACTTGCTTCATGCCGCGGGCGTCGACGATCTCGGCGGGGTCGCCGCCCTCGGAATAGACAATCTCAAACAGGTCTTTGGCGATTTTGCCAGAGATTGTGTCGGCTGCGATCAGATCAATGATGCCGCCGAGTTGGGCAGGGGAGACCGGGCTTTCGCTGATATCTTTGTCGCCGTCTTTTTTCAGGCGTCCGAAGAGCTCGTTGATCACCCAGTTTGCGGCGGTTTTTCCGTCGCGGCCCGTGGCGACCTCTTCAAAATAGGTCGCGTTTTGCACTTCGGCTGTGAGCACGGAGGCGTCATATTCTGTCAGGCCGTAGTCTGACATAAATCGTGCGCGTTTCGCGTCTGGCAGCTCGGGCAGGGAGGCTGCGATCTCGTCGACCCATGATTGCTCGATCTCGAGCGGCATCAGGTCGGGGTCGGGGAAATAACGGTAATCATGCGCTTCTTCTTTAGAGCGCATGGAGCGGGTTTCGCCTTTGTCAGGATCATAAAGGCGGGTTTCTTGTGTGACTTCGCCGCCCTCTTCGAGGATTTTGATCTGACGGCGGGCTTCATAGTCGATCGCTTGCTGGATAAAGCGCATCGAGTTCATGTTTTTGATTTCACAGCGGGTGCCGAGGTGACTGAAGTCTTGCGTCGCCATATATTTTTCGTGCTGGCCCGCGCGGCAGACCGAGACGTTGACGTCGGCGCGCAAATTGCCGTTTTGCATATTGCCATCACAGGTGCCGAGATAGCGCAGGATCTGACGCAGCTTGACGACATAGGCGGCGGCCTCTTCGGGGCTGCGAATATCGGGGCGCGACACGATTTCCATCAAGGCAACGCCTGTGCGATTGAGATCGACGAACGACATATTCGGATCCATGTCGTGGATCGACTTGCCAGCGTCTTGTTCAAGGTGAATCCGCTCCACGCGCACGAGGCGGGCGACACCTGGTGCCATATCGACAAGGATTTCGCCTTCGCCAACGATCGGCTCGTAAAGCTGGCTGATCTGATAGCCTTGGGGCAGGTCGGGGTAGAAATAGTTTTTGCGATCAAAGGCTGATTTGAGATGAATTTCGGCCTTGAGGCCAAGGCCCGTGCGCACGGCCTGTTCAACGCAGAACGCGTTGATCACGGGCAGCATTCCGGGCATGGCGGCGTCGACGAAGGCGACATTGGAGTTTGGCTCGGCGCCAAAAAGGGTTGATGCGCCAGAAAACAGCTTGGCCTTCGAGCTGACCTGCGCATGGACTTCCATGCCGATCACAAGTTCCCAGTCATATTTCGCACCCGCGATCACTTTGGGCTGCGGTGTTTCATAGGCCAGATCTAGCATTGCCTCGTCCTTTTATGCGTCTCATGCAAAGTCGAGGTCGGTTCTAGGGCAGGCTTGGGGGCGGGGCAAGGGGGAGTTGGTTTTGTTATGAAAGCCTCAGCCCGCCGTGGCCGAACTCCAGAGTCTTGCCATTGGTGATATCGCTTTTGAAATGATCGGCTATGGCATTTAGCGCAGTGTCGCGGCCCTTGCGCAAGAGCGCTCCGCGCGGCGGCAGATAGGTTCCGGGGGCTGGGCCAAGCTCGGCCTCTGCCCAAAGGAGCGGATGAAGCTCGCGCAGGTTTTCGCGCAGGATGTGATCAAACATTGTGTGAATGCTCTGACGCACCTTGCGCACCACATCAGGCGCTTCGACAGGGGTGCGGGCGGGAGACATTGTGATGCCTGTGTAGGCGGCCAGTAAATTGGCGATGTGTTGGTCCGGTTGCAGGTAGAGAATGTCATGTAGCCCATCTAGGAAAAAGTTCACATCCAAAGTGCGCGCGGCACCTTGATCGACTCTGAGGGCGTCAAGAAAGACCCACGTATAGCCGCCATTGCCCCAGATATTGTTTGAGCGCGCGGCGGTGCGGCGGGCTTCAAGCTCAAGCGCTTCGTAAGAGCCAAACCAGCGCGGCAAGAGGAAATTGCCCAAGCTGCGCATAGGGGCGGTGTTGACGGGGTTGAGATCAATCAGACGCTCATAGGCATCTGCTATGTGCATGGCGGGTTTGGGCTTGGCGACGACAAGGCCACATTGGGCTGAGGCAAGCAGGGGCGAGGCGAGGGCTGTGCGCGAAAAACTCTCCAAGATGTCTGTTGCGCGCTGAAAATGCGCTTCAAACAAAGCAAGGTTGCGCGCAGGGATTTCATGAGACCAGTTTGAGCCGCGCCATGCCCAGCCGATATCCATATGGGTTTGGGCAACGATATCTGCGATGGCATATTCGTCCGGGAATTCAAATAAGACGTCTTCCAGCGCTTCTATGCCAGCAAGGCCCGGGGTCAGACCATCGGCAATGGCGTGTTCTGTCGCCAAGACCACATCTGTGCGCGCGCCGAGACTGAGCAGGTCAGCATGAGGCATTCCGCAATGGGTTGCGACTTTGCGATTGTCGGCGGAGCGAATGAGGCGACTCAGTTCTTCCCAGCGCTCCTGACGCGCCAGAAACTGACCACGGTCCTGAACCCGCTCACGGCAGCTTTCCTCGGGGGGCTCGACCGCAGTGGGAATCACGAGCTGTTCATGGAGGCGGCTTTTTAAGGGGCGTGGTGCGGTTTCAAGCGGGGTGTTCTCACCCACAGACCGTTTTGCCAGCGGGAACCGCGCCAAGGGGAGCCGGCCAAGGCTTTGACGGGCTTGCGCGGCAAATTCCGGAAAGTGAGACAACAGTGCCATGTGTGATTCGTCCTTTATCTGTCCTCTTTGTCGTGGCCCAATCGGGCCAAAACAGGGCAATTGCGGGTTTGATTTCGGGAAAAGACGGTATGATTTGGTGGACTGTTCGGGCTGGCGAAACAATCATGGGGGCCAGCGCGAAAAGATTGCCAAACCGGGTGCAATCGTCCTATTTGTTTTGGGATGTTTGTTTCAGTTTATCATATTGTTTTTGGTGCCGCTCTGCTCTGTGTTGTGAGTAATGGCACAGCCGGCGCGTCTGAGCTTGCCCCGGCGGCGAGAGAAGCTGCGCAGGCTGGGGCAGAGACATTGGGCCTTCTAAATCCAGCGCCACAGAGTGAGGCAGACATTCACCCTCCTGATCCTGAGCTTGCCAAGATACGGCCCAAGGCGCGCGAGACGTCATACGCCACGGCGCGTCATGCGCGTTTGGCGCAGATCAGGCCAAAGGGGCGGCCCTATGTCTTTGCCTTGCCGCACACGCGATGGGAGCACCGTCCGGGCCATCAGGAGTGGACCACAACTGCAATGAAGGCGGTGCTCTCGCATGGGAAGCCCCTGACGCAGACGGTGCCTGAGGACTATCGTGACTGGTGCCCGGCTTACCGAGAAAACGACGAGTTTCGTCGTGCTATGTTCTGGGTCGGGTTTATGTCGGCTTTGGCAAAACATGAGAGCACCTACCGCGCCGATGCGGTTGGGGGCGGCGGGCTTTGGTATGGGTTGTTGCAAATCCTTCCCTCTACGGCGCGGCTTTACAAATGTCAGGCGAAGACGGGTGAGGCGCTTAAAAATGGGGGCCTCAATCTGAGTTGTGCCACACGGATCATGAGCAAGACCGTCGCGCGCGACAAAGTCATCCACGGGTTTTTCCCCGAAAAAAAACGCAAGTATCAGGGTGTCACCCAAGATTGGGGGCCGATGCATTCTTCTACCAAACGGGCGGAAATGGCGGCCTGGACGCGCAAGCAGGCCTATTGTGTGTCCCATAAGAGCCTGCGCCCGAAAGCGCGCCCCTTGCGGGTATTGGCCGAGACTGAGGGCTGATCAGCCGATCAGGGAAAAGTGATGCCGTTCGGTTTTCACACCCAGTGCGCGCAGCTCGGCCTCGAGGGCTTCGTGGGGCGGTGTGCAGGCATGAGGCAGGCGCAGTTTGCGATTGTCTTTCAAAAAAAGTGTCACCTTGACGGAGAGATCAAGCCGCGTATCAAAGCGCGCCCGCAAGATCAGGCCGACGGGCATTTCATCTGCCAGTCTTGGTGTGCTCCAGCGCATATGGCTGTCGCTCAACTCAAAGGTGCTCACGGGGTTTTGCACGGCCTCCCAAAGGGCGGGCAGGGTGAACAGCGCCAGAAAAACAGCGATATAGAGGTTGAGATCAATCCACCAGACGAGCGCAAGCAAGACCGTATAGACGCCCGTCAGCGTGATCAGCGCAGCGCGGGAGCGGCCATTGCTTTGATGCAGAAGAGCCAAGCGCCTAACCTTCCAAAATGCGAGTGACCATTTCGGTCGTGTCACGGCTCAGACCGTTCGTAGAAAGGATCCGCTCCAGAGCGGATTTTGCGCTGGTTTGGCGGCTGGCATCATAGCGTGAAAAGGTCTGGAAGGCGGTGCACATCCGCGCCGTTGTTTGCGGATTGAGCGCGTCCAGCTTGATCAGCCAGTCGGCCAGCAGCGCATATCCTTGCCCTGATGCGTGGTGAAAGCCTGCGTGGTTCATGGCGAGGGCACCAAACACCGCGCGGAAGCGGTTCGGGTTTTTCACGGTGAAGAGCGGATGGGTTGTCAGGGCTTGGGCCACATTGGCCGCCTTTTCGGGAGCTGCAAAGGCCACTTGAGCTGCGAACCATTTGTCCATCACCAAGCGATCCGATTGCCATTGGGTGAAGAATGCGGCGGATTGATCTGCGCCGATGTCTTGCGCGAGCAGAGCGTTCAGGGCGGCACTTTGCAGCGTCATATTGTTTGCTGTGTCAAATTGTGCGCGCGCCTGTGCGCCGCCGTCCATACGCGTGAGCATGGACAGAATACGCCCGTTGAGGGCGCGTTTGCCCGCGCCTTTGGCATCAGGCACAAAGGGGCCATCTACGGTTGTCGCGGCATAAAGTCTTGGCAGGCTGTCGGCGAGATGCTGCGCGAGGCTTTGCGCCATGGTCTCGCTGGCGTCATAGATCGCTTGCGGATCGGGGGTGTGGCCTTGGGCGTGGAGGCTCGCGGCCAAATCATCCTGACTGACGGGCTGGAGCACAAGCGCGCGGAACGCGGGATCAAGGCTGTCGTCGCGCGCAACGCGTGTGGCGGCGTCAAGAAAGGCGGTGTCGGGAGCGGCCCCTGTTGTGACGCTGGCAATCAGGCTGGCGCGGCGCAGGGCTTGGCCTGCGTCCCATTTGTTGAAGGGGTCGGTGTCATGCGCGAGCAGGAAGGCGCGCTCGGCGTTGCTGCGCTCATACTCCAGCACAACGGGGGCAGAAAAGTCACGCAGGATAGAGGGCACAGGCTTTTCAGCGAGTCCCTCAAAGGAAAAGCTTTGTTGGCGCTTTGTCATTTCAAGCAGAGTTGTCGGCTGCACCTCGTGACCATTGGAGCCAAGCAGGCCGACGGCAATGGGAATAACGCGCGGTTTTTTGTGGGGCTGACCCGGTGTGGGCGGGGTTTCTTGTTTAAACGTGAGGGTATAGCGTCCGTTGTTGAACTTTTCTTTGACGCTGAGGCGAGGGGTGCCTGCAGAGCTATACCAGCGCTTGAAGCGCTTCAGGTTGCGGCCTGTGACCTCTTCAAAAACCTTGAGCCAGTCTTCAATCGTCGCGGCGTCGCCATCATGGCGGGTGAAATAGAGATCAAGTGCTTTGTAATAGGCGTCATCGCCGACAAGCCGCTTGAGCATCCCTATGACTTCAGCACCTTTTTCATAGACGGTGGCTGTGTAGAAATTATTGATCTCAACGAAGCTCTCGGGGCGTACAGGGTGGGCCAGCGGGCCGCCATCTTCGCGGAACTGGCGGCCGCGCAGATCAATCACATCGGAGATGCGTTTAACGGGCGCAGAGCGCAGATCGGAGGTGAACTGGCTGTCGCGATAGACGGTCAGCCCCTCCTTGAGACAGAGCTGGAACCAGTCGCGGCAGGTAATGCGGTTGCCAGTCCAGTTGTGAAAATACTCATGGGCAATGATGGCTTCTATGCGCTCGAAATTGTCGTCTGTTGAGGTTTCGGGGCTGGCGAGGACGCAGGACGAATTAAAGATATTGAGGCCTTTGTTTTCCATGGCCCCCATGTTGAAATCATCCACCGCGACGATATTGAAGATATCCAGATCATATTCGCGCCCGTAAACATCTTCATCCCATGTCATGGAGGCTTTGAGCGCTTTCATGCCAAAGGCGCATTTGTCTTCATCGCCTTTGCGCACCCAAATATTGAGCTCAACATCGCGGCCTGACCGGGTTTTGAAACGGTCGGAGTAATTGAGTAGATCGCCGGCCACGAGGGCAAAGAGATAGGCGGGCTTTGGCCATGGATCGTGCCATTCGGCAAAGCCTGCTCCGAGAGCGCCCTTATTGCCATTGGAGAGCATAACAGGGGCGTCGCCTTCGATCCGCACTGTAAAGGTGCCCATCACATCGGGACGATCCGGGTAATAGGTGATTTTGCGAAAGCCCTCGGCCTCGCATTGGGTGCAATACATCCCGTTTGACATATAAAGGCCCTCAAGCGCGGTGTTTGTCTCAGGGCTGATTTCGACTTCGCATTCAAAGACAAACGGGCCAGTCGGCACATCAAGGGTGAGGCCTGTTGGTGTCAGGGTGGGCGTGCAGGGCGCGCCGTCGATTTTTGAGGATATAAGTTTGAGGGCTTCACCATGCAAAAAGAAACTTTGCGCGGGGGCGTCTGGATTGGGCGCAAAAGCGATACGGCTGATCACGCGAGTTTCGGTCGGGTGAAGCTTGAAGGTCAGGTGAACGGATGTGACGCTCCAGCCAAATGGCGTGTAGTCTTTGAGATAAATGGTCTGGGGGAGTGTTTGGGGGCTGGTCTCGTTCATCACGGCATCCTTTTGGCTTTGGGTTGACGGTATGCGCGCAGAGATTGGGCTTCAATAGGGGATCGCTTTGTTTGGCCGCAGATTATCTTGAAAAATATGAAGGTTTATTTTCTTTTCACGCTCTCCCGAAAGATTGCGCCTTTGCCCTTCAGCGGGCTAGAAAGACAGGAGCAGAGTTTAAGCAGAAAGAGAGCAAAGCATGACCAAGCGTGTGGACCGAGCCGGATTAAGCGTAGACGCAACGCTTGCAAGCTTTCTGGAGGAGGCAGCGCTTCCCGAAACCGGCGTAAGCGCTGAGCATTTCTGGAGTGGATTTGCAAAGGTTCTGGCGGATTTGACGCCCAAAAACCGCGCCTTGCTTGAGACACGTGAGAGCCTTCAGAGCCAGATCGACGCGTGGCATATTGCGCACCGCGGTGCGGCGCACGACCATGAGGCTTATAAAGCGTTTTTGACAGATATCGGATATTTGCACCCTGAGGGCGAGGATTTCGAAATCGACACTCAAAATGTTGATCCCGAGATTGCCTCTATTCCCGGGCCGCAGCTTGTGGTTCCGATTACCAATGCACGCTATGCGCTCAATGCCGCCAATGCGCGCTGGGGCAGTCTTTATGACGCTTTATATGGCACAGATGCGATGGGGTCTTTGCCGCCGTCTGGGGGCTATGAGCGTGGACGCGGCGCGCGCGTTGTGGCGCGGGCGCGGGTCTTTCTGGACGAGGCCTTCCCTGTTGAAGGCACATCTCACGCCGATGCTCGGCGCTATCATGTGCAGGAGGGGCGGCTTCTGGTGGACGACAGGCCTCTGCAACACCCTGAAAAATTTGTGGGTTACAAAGGCAATCCGAAAGCGCCAGATGCGATCCTTCTAAAGAACAACGGCTTGCACGTCGAACTTGTGTTTGATCGTGCGCATCCGATTGGCAGCCATGATCAGGCGCTCTTGGCCGATGTTCAGCTTGAAAGCGCTTTGTCGGCGATTATGGATTGTGAAGATTCTGTGGCCTGTGTGGATGGGGAAGATAAGACGCTCGCCTATTCCAACTGGCTCGGCCTGATGAAGGGGGATCTTGCGGCAGATGTCACGAAGGGCGGCAAAACGCTGAGCCGCCGTCTTGCAGAGGACCGTGAGTATACCGCGCCTGACGGGGGCGAGCTTGTCCTGAAGGGGCGGGCCTTGATGTGGGTGCGCAATGTCGGGCATTTGATGACCAACCCTGCGATCCTTGATGCGAATGGCGACGAAGTCTTTGAGGGGCTTATGGACGCGGCGATCACCACTTTGATTGCGATGCATGACCTCAAGCGCGAGAGCGGCAACTCTGTGCATGGATCGGTGTATATTGTGAAACCGAAGATGCACGGGCCTGAAGAAGTGGCTTTTGCCGACGAGCTCTTTGGGCGGGTTGAAGATTTGCTTGGTCTGCCAGCCAATACTGTGAAGATCGGGGTGATGGACGAAGAGCGACGCACCTCTGTGAACCTTAAGGCGTGTATCCGCGCGGCGAAATCGCGGATTGCCTTTATCAACACGGGCTTTCTTGATCGCACGGGCGACGAAATTCACACCTCGATGGAGGCTGGACCCTTCAGCCGCAAGGACTTTATCAAGCGCAAGGGCTGGATCGGGGCCTATGAAAACCTCAATGTCGATATTGGCCTTGAGTGTGGCCTCTCGGGCAAGGCGCAGATTGGCAAGGGGATGTGGGCTATGCCCGACATGATGGCGGCGATGCTCGAGCAAAAGATCGAACATCCGAAAGCGGGTGCGACCTGTGCTTGGGTTCCCTCGCCAACTGCGGCAACGCTGCATGCGCTGCATTATCACAAGATTGATGTTCTGGCTGTTCAGGCCAAGCTGCGCGCGGGCGGGCGGCGCGCTCATGTGGACGGGATATTGGACATCCCGCTGGCAACCTATCGTCGCTGGACCAAAGAGCAGATCACGCGGGAAGTTGAAAACAATGCCCAAGGCATTCTCGGGTATGTGGTGCGCTGGGTGGATCAGGGTGTCGGCTGCTCGAAAGTGCCAGACATCAACGATATCGGCTTGATGGAAGACCGTGCGACCTGCCGCATTTCGGCGCAGGCGCTGGCCAACTGGCTGCACCATTCGGTTGTGGATGCGCAGGATGTGATGGCGGCCATGCGCAAGATGGCGGCTGTGGTTGACGGGCAAAACGCAGGTGATGCTGACTATACGCCGATGGCTCCGAGCTTTGACGGGGTCGCCTTTCAGGCGGCCTGTGATCTGGTCTTTAAGGGCCGCACGCAACCGTCAGGCTATACCGAGCCTGTCTTGCACGCGCGCCGCCTTGAGCTGAAGGCGTCGCTTTAGGCCAAGCCACGCACAACCGCAGCAAAGGCGCGCGCCTCTTCTGGCGCGCGGCCAAGCTGGGCTTTGATGTCAAACACATCAGACAGATCAAGTTCAGGAAAGTGTTCTGATGCCGCCTCTGCAAGAGTTTTGCCTGAGCTGAGGGCGCTGGCGCACAGCTCTTTGGTTTTGAGTTGGGCCTCGGGGCGTGGCATTGTGGCGGCCAGCGCAAAGGAGAGGGCTTCGGCAAAGATCAGGCCTTGGCCGCTCTGAAGCGTTGCGGTCATCTGCTCAGTGTTGGGTGTGAGCGCTGCGGCCATCTGCTTGGCGTGACCAAGGGCTGCGCCTGTGCTCAGAACAAGCTGTGGAAGGGTGAGCCATTCGGTGATCCATGCGCCGCCGTCCCGCTGTTGGGCGTGTTGGGCGCTGGTTTGCAGGCTTGAGTTGAGACCCGTGACATGGGTCGCCAAGGCGGCGATCACGCCTGCGGAAACGGGGTTTTGCTTTTGCGGCATGGTTGAGGAGCTGCCCGCGCCGCCCAGTGTCACTTCGGCAAGCTCTGTCATGGTCAGCTCGGACAGGTCCGCCGCCATTTTACCCAGAGCGTTGGTCAGGCGTGTTGCCCATGACGCCAGTGTGACGACAGGCGTTCTGTCGCTGTGCCAGCTCTGCGCGGGATCATGGAGGCCAAGGGCCGTTGCGAGGGCGGCGCGGGTTTCGCCCGCTTTGGGGCCAAGCGCGCTGCTTGTGCCTGCTGCGCCTGAGAGAGAGACCCAGAAGGCTGTGTTTTTGCTGGCCTCAAGCTCGCCGTAGAGCGCGCGCAACGGGTGCCCCCATGCGGCCACAACCGCACCGAAGCTTGTCGGAGTTGCGTGCTGCCCCCAAGTGCGCCCCGCCATCGGCGTTTCGGCGTATGTGTCGGCGAGATCGGCGAGCTGTGTCAGATGCTCTTTCAAATGGGTTTGGATATGATCAAAGGCGCGCTTGAGGCGCAGCATGAGGGCCGTATCCAGAATGTCCTGTGAGGTTGCGCCCCAGTGCAAATATTGGGCGTGTTCCGGGGCCTCTAAGGTTTTGCGCAACGCGGCGAGAAAGGCAGGAATGCTGACGCCGTTTTGCGCCGTGGCGGCGGCCAGCCCTGACGGGTCAACCTGAACTTCCATTGCGGCACGGTGTAAGAATACGCCGCTGATCTCAGGGATCACGCCGAGTTGCCCTTGGGTTTTGGCGAGCGCGCCTTCTATGAGCAGGAGCGCGCGCATCTCTGCACTGTCGGTGAAGAGGGCGGCCAGCTCGCCTGTATCAAAGAGTTTGGCGAGGTGTTGGCTGTCAAAGGCGGAAGCGGCCATCAGATATGTCCGATCTCTGTGAGAAATGTGGTGAGCAGGACGGCGTAGGCTTCGGGCTGTTCAACGCAGGGCAGGTGCCCTGCGCGACGGATAATTTCAAAGCGCGAACCGGGAATGAGCGCGGCGGTTTCAGCCACGAGATCAGGCGGGGTGGAGCCATCTTCGGAGCCTGCAATCGCCAATGTAGGAAGGCGCAGGCCTGAAGTCGGCGTGATAAAGTCTGTGCCAGCAATGGCGGCAGAGCAGCCTATGTAGCCGGCTTTTGGCTGTCGGATGAGCATATTGCGCCAAGCGGTGAACTCTGGCGTTTCACGAAAGGCGGGGGCAAACCAGCGCTCAAGGATCGTGTCGGCCAAGGCCTCTATCCCGCCTGCGTCAACAGCGGCGATCCTATCCTGCCACATCTGGCGCGTGCCGATCTTGGCGCCTGTGTTGGACAGCACCATCGCGCGCATCAGATCAAGGCGTTTCACGGCCAAGCCTTGTGCGATCATCCCGCCGATTGAGAGGCCCACAAAGACGCAGTCTTTCACGGCCAGATGATCGAGTAGGCTCTCCACATCATGCACCAATGTGCCCATCGAATAGGGGCCATCGGGGCTGTCAGACAGGCCATGGCCGCGCTTGTCATAGCGAATGAGACGCAGGCCTTTGGGCAGATGTGGCAGCACAGAGTCCCATAGGCGCAAGTCTGTTCCCAGCGAATTGGCAAAGACGACGGCAGGCCCGTTTTTGGGGCCTTCGTCTTTATAATGAAGGCGGATATTGCCAAGGTCGGCTATTTTCATGCGTCTGTCTCCGCAGATTGGCGCGTCTGATGCCCTGTGATCGGGCTGATGCGCTTATAACCGCCCGAAACATTCAAAGTATAGGTCCGAGCCGCGCGTTTTGGCGCTCACTCCAGAAAAGCCAGCGCCTTTTGAAAGACTGCAACATCGACATTTCCGCCTGTCGTGACTGCAATGAGCGCGGGGGCATCTGTCTTTTCGGCGTGAAAGAGCGCGGCCGCAAGGGCCACGGCGCCGCCCGGCTCAATCACAAGTTTGAGGCGTTGGAACGCGTGTGCCATGGCTTTGAGCGCGTCTTGTTCGGTGACAACAATGCCTGCGCCGCAATGCTTTGCCATGATCGGGAAGGTCAGATCGCCGGGCTGAGGAGTTATGATCGCATCACAAAGTGAACCTGTGAGCTGTGCGTTGCGCTCTATTTTGCCAGCGGCCAGCGAGCGTGTCACATCGTCAAAGCCCTCCGGTTCGCACGGGCGGACTTTAAAGCTCGGGGCCTCTGCTGCGAGGGCGAGGGCAATCCCTGAGGTCAGCCCGCCGCCGCCACAACAGACCAACACTTCGGCCTTTTTCACGCCAAGTTCTGCCGCTTGGGTGGCGATTTCAAGGCCAGCCGTGCCTTGGCCTGCGATCACGAGCGGTTCGTCGTAGGGCTTGATCAGGGTGAGGCCGCGTTCTGCTGCGAGGGTTGCGCCGATGGCGTCGCGGTCTTCTGTGGCGCGATCATAAAGCACCACTTCTGCCCCAAGCGCGCGGGTGTTTTCAATTTTGAGACGGGGCGCATCCGAGGGCATGATGATCACGGCGCTGACGCCATGAAGGGCGGCCGCATAGGCGACCCCTTGGGCGTGATTGCCTGAGGAAAAGGCGATGACGCCGTTTTTGCGCTGTGCATCGGGCAGGCCAGAGAGGGCCGACCAGCCGCCGCGAAACTTGAAAGAGCCAGTGTGTTGAAGGCATTCGGCTTTGACAAAAACGGGCTTGCCCGCGATCTCGTCAAGAAAAGGCGAAGAGAGGAGCGGGGTGCGGCGCGCGTGGCCCTCAAGGCGGGCGGCGGCGGCGCGGATCATGTCGATATTCATAGGCGTTTTGTCCATTGGAGCAGCGCGTCAAGGGCTGCGGGTTCGTCGAGGTAGGGCACATGGCCACGGTCAGGGACCACAGCGGCGATCATGTCAGGGCGCAGGGCGCGCATTTGGGCGAAAGTGCTGTCGCTGAGAAGGTTGGAGTTTGCGCCGCGCAGCGCACAGAGCGGCAGCCCTGTGAGGGCCTCAAACAATGGCCAGAGATCGGGCAGGTCAGCCACGAGCGCCGCAAGAACACCCTCCTGCAAGGCAGGATCATAGGTCAGCTCTAGCCCCGTATCGCCTTGTGTGAAGAGCCGCGAAATTTCTTCGCGAAAGCGGCTTGTCGGAACATTATTAAAGCCTTGCGCAAGATCGGGCCAGACTTTGAGCAGGCTGTCAAAGTCCTTGAAGGCGGGCTTTTTGCCAATCACCTGCGCGATCTTTTCAAGGCCTTCGCGGGCAAGCTCAGGCCCGACATCGTTAAGCGCGACACCAAGCAGGCGTGGCTTGGCTGTTGCGGCCAGTGTCATTGCGATCAGCCCGCCGCGGGATGTGCCCAAAATCGCTGCTTGGGGCAGGGCCAGATGGTCCATCAGCTCTAGCACATCACGGCTCTCAATGAGGGGGGTATATGTGCTTGGATCGGCCCAATCAGATAGACCGCGACCGCGATAATCAAGGCGAATGAGGCGCATATGGGAGAGATGTGGCGCCACAAAATCAAAGTCTCGCGCGTTTCGTGTCAGACCAGACAGACAGAGGAGGGGCGTGCCCGCTCCCTCGTCTTCATAGTGAAGCGATAGCCTGTCTGAGGTTTGGAATTTAGGCATGGTTGCGCTCGGTGACCAACTCTGGCAGCTCTTTCAAGTCGCTCAAGGTATGCTTGGGCTTGCCAGAGAGGCGGTCCATCGGCAGGCCTGTGCGGTTGACCCAGACGGTTTCAAAGCCAAACGAGGTTGCGCAGGAAGCGTCCCAGCCGTTGGAGGAGACAAAGATCACCTCATTTGGTGTTGCGCCCAGCACTGTTTCAACCAGCTGGTAGACTTTGCCAGAGGGTTTGAAAACGCCCACATCTTGAACCGAAAGCACGGCGTCAAACTGGCCTGACAAGCCCGCAGAGGAGACTGCGCCGTTGAGCATATCGGGGGAGCCATTGGAGAGGATGGCGGTTTGAAGCCCTGCTGCGCGCAGCCTTTGCAACATTTCGGGGACTTCTGCATAGGCCGAGAGCGACCAGTAAAGCTGTAACAGCCTTTCGCGCAGGTCGGGATTGCCGTGGAGCCCTGTGGCCTCGAGCGCCCAGTCAAGACCATCGCCTGTCACTTGCCAGAAGTCGGTGTGGTCGCCTGTGACGGCGCGCAGCCAAGTGTATTGCAGCTGTTTGTCGCGCCAGTGTGCGGCAAGGCTTTGCCATGTGTCGGCGAGCTCTGGAAAAGCGGGTTCTGCGGCGGCTTCGCGGGCGGCGGCCGTGACATCAAACAGAGTTCCATAGGCGTCAAAAACGCAGGCTTTGATCGGCATCACATTTCCCCTCGTGATTTTTTAGCGAGAGTGAGTGAGGGGGGGAGAAAGGTCAATGGCGCTGGTTGTTTGCAATCATGAGATTTGGCGTTTAGTTTGTCTGCGAGCCTGAGAACCTGCGCAGCTGGCGCGGCCTCTAAATTCATTTCCCCCAAATAGAACTGGACACGCCATGAGCGAAGTTAAAAGCGGTGACACCGTACGTATTCACTATACTGGAACCTTGAGCGATGGCTCGGTTTTTGATTCGAGCCAAGGCAACGATCCGCTTGAGTTTGTGGTTGGCTCTGGCCAGATTATCCCGGGTCTTGATGTGGCTTTGCCCGGCATGAAAGTCGGCGAGGAAAAGCGCGTTGAGATTGGCTCCGATGACGCCTATGGCCCGCATCACGCTGAAGCGCGCCAAGCGGTGCCGCGCGGCGAAATTCCGGCGGAGATCCCGCTTGAGATTGGCTTGCAGCTTCAAGCCAAGAACGAGCGCGGCGAGGTCATGCCGCTCACGGTGGTTGAGATCACAGATGAGACTGTTGTTCTGGACGCCAATCACCCGCTTGCGGGCAAAGACCTGACATTCGAGATCGAACTTGTGTCTGTAAATTAAACGCTTTCGGGCGGGTTTGAAACAAAACCCGCCCAAGTCTCGCGAAACCTTGATTGGTGAGTGAGAGCCTCTTTGCGGTATACCTCAACGACCAGAGGCGCAAAGGAGAAGCCCAATGTGGCGCAGCATTATATTTGTTATCCTGATGCTTGCGGGCTTTGTCGCCTCGGCTAAGGCTGAGGAAAACAGGCTTGTTGTGGTCGAACTCTTCACATCTCAGGGCTGTTCGAGTTGCCCGCCTGCTGACGCTTTTTTGCACAAATTGGCGGCGCGTGAGGATGTGCTCGCGCTCGGGTTGCACGTGGATTACTGGGATTATATCGGCTGGAAAGATGTGTTTGGGCAAAAGGCACATTCTGATCGTCAGCGGGCCTATGCCCATGTGGGCGGGCGTCGGTCTGTTTATACGCCCCAAATGATTGTTCAGGGGGAGCAGCACGTGGTCGGGAACCACCCTGTTGAGGTTAACCGCCTGATCCAGCGCCATCAGAGGCAAGCTGATAAAGCGCGCCTGACTGTGGTGCGTGAGGCGGGCAAGCTGCGTATCTTGGCGCAAGCGCAGGGGCACGAGGAGCCAGTGGCCGTGCTTCTGGTGCGATATTTGCCTCAGGCGATGACCCAAATCCAACGCGGCGAAAATGCCGGTCTTGACATAAAATACGCAAATATTGTCACCGATATCCAAGTGCTCGATATCTGGGATATGAAGCGACCGTATGAAACAAAAGAGCACCTGAGCGGACCTGAGCGCGCGGCAATTATTTTGCAGGCGCGTGGGCATGGTCCGATACTGGCTGCGGCGCGGGTTGATTGATCTGGCATTGATCTGGCGCTGTGTCACTCGGCGGGTTGAAAGCCCTCGATGAGCTGACGCAGCCCGAAAGCCGCCCCTGCAAAAATCGCGGCGAATGTCACCGGAGCCGAATAGCTCAGCGTGGAAAACGCAGACAAGCCCTGACCGATTGTGCAGCCCATCGCCAGAACCGCGCCTGCGCCCATTAAGGCCCCTCCCAAGAGCTGGCGACGCAACTCGCGAGGGTCTTCGCAGGCTTCCCAGCGGAAGTGCCCTTTGATCAACGAGCCGATAAAGGCCCCGATCAAAACGCCAACCACCGAGCCGACGGCAAAGGAGGGCAAGCCAGCGGAGGCCGTCATGGCAAAGAGCAAGGCTTCCCCCACAGGGGCGCTGAAGCTGTGGGACACAACTGGAAAAGCGCCAAATCCGTTGGCCGCGATATAGCCTGACGCTGCCCAGCCGCTGACGACTGCCGCGCCAACCACCAGCGCCCAGACAGCTGAGGCAGGGCTTTTGCGAAAGGCGGGAGAGGCGAGCGAGGCGAGGGCAATCATAAAGCCGATGGCGACGCCGAGCTGCGGCACGCCAAGGCCTGTTTGGGCTGCGATGAAATGAACGATGCCGGGGGGCGTTGTGGCTTGAGTTTGGGGAAAGACCCAAATGCGCAGATAGGCAAGCGGGCCAGACAGCACGGCATAGGCCGAGACCCCCATGACCAGCACAATCACAAACGCGCGCATATCGCCACCGCCGAGCCGCGCCAGCGCCCCGAAGCCGCAGTTGCCGGCCAGCGCCATGCCGTAACCAAAGAGCAAGCCGCCAAGAATAGAGGCGACCGGCATCCACGTGATTGAAAGGTAGAAGCTCTGCTCTAGCGGCACCATGCCCGCGCCTTGAAGCGCATATGTGCCCATGATCGCCGCACCAATGGCAAGGCCCCACATTCGTAAGCGTAGGGTGTTGTTGCCGTAGAGCGCGTCTTCGATGGCGCCCAGCGTGCAAAACCGGCCGAGCCGCGCCGCAAGACCCAACAGAACGCCGCCAAAAACGCCAGCCAGCGTCACAAAACTGCTCTCTGAAATCATTTCAAGCATCTGCAACCCTCCCAAGTGAAGATGCGGTGTCCTTAGCTATCGTCGTCGCAAAACAGTTCGTAAACAAGCTCCAAAATACGCTTGGGACGATTGTCTGCCAAGCGGTAATAGATCGCCTTGCCGTCACGGCGCGGAATGACGAGGCCCTCAAGTCGCAAGCGCGAGAGCTGTTGGCTCACGGCGGCCTGACGTGCGGAGAGCAGGCTTTCAAGCTCGGTGACCGACTTTTCTCCTGTCACGAGATGGCATAGGATCATCAGACGGCCTTCGTGACTGACTGTTTTGAGAAAGTTGGACGCCTTTGTAGCGTTGTCCATGAAGTTGTCGATCTCTGCATCGGTCAGATCATCGGTGAATTGTGGAAGTCCCATAGGGTATCCTTCTGCGCGGAGCTTTGTGCTCCTTTTTTCTAATTGCTGGCAGCGGAGCCGTCAGGTTTTATATAACTTGTCTTGGCCTTTAGCATCATTTCGAGCAGACCCCAAAAAAAATCTTCTCCAGGATAGCCTTCAATGCGGCCGATCTCTACGCCCTCATCCACCAGAATAAAAGTCGGAGTGAACACAGGTTTGCGCGCGAATTGCACGCCTTCTGGCGCTCCGTCAGCAATATTGACAACTCGCAGGGGGGCAAACGCGCCCTCTGGTGTTTTTGGATAGATTGGACCTATCGCCTTATGCCACGCTTGACAATGGGCGCAGCCTTTCTGTTCCACCATGATCAATTCGACAGCGAAAGCCTGCCCCGTCACGAAAATGGCAAAGGCCAAAAAGGAAATAAGACGCGCGAACATGGTATCATCATTGACTGTTTGAATTACACACAACATAATCTGAATATGTTAATTTGACAAGGAGCGCGGGTGATGCTCGGCGAGATCAGCTACTGGGGCGCAGCACTGGCGGGACTGGTGGCCTTTTTTACGCCCTGTATCCTGCCGATGGTCCCGTTTTATTTGAGCTACATGGCCGGTATTTCCATGAGCGAGCTGCGTGAGGAGGGCGAGATTGCGCCCGGGGCACAGAAGCGGCTTGTGGTGTCTGCGTTTATGTTTGCTTTGGGGGTCACGACGATCTTCATGCTGCTTGGCTTGGGCGCGACAGCTTTGGGGCAGGCTTTTGCACAGTGGAAGCAGCCTTTGTCTTATGTTGCTGCTGCGGTGATTTTTGTCTTCGGGCTGCACTTTCTGGGCGTCATCCGCATTGGCTTTCTCTATCGGGAGGCGCGGATGGAGAGCAAGGCAGACCCCTCCACCGTGCTGGGCGCATATCTTATGGGGCTGGCCTTTGGCTTTGGTTGGACGGCTTGTGTGGGGCCTGTGCTGGCGTCGATCCTGTTTATGGCGAGTGGCATGGGCGAGCTTTGGAAGGGCGGGCTTTTGCTGGCCTGCTTTGGGCTGGGGATGACCGCGCCTTTTGTTCTTGCTGCGTTTTTTGCCAAGCCTTTCTTGGGCTTCATGGCGCGGTTTCGGCAGTATCAGGGCCATGTTGAAAAGGTCATGGGGGTTATGTTGATTGTGTTTGCGATCCTGATTGCGACAAACACGGTCAATGTGATTGCAAACTGGATGATCGAGGTTTTTCCGAGCTTTCAAACGCTGGGATAATAAGAGAAACGGGAGGAAGATATGCGTAAGATATTTGCTGTGCTCGCGGCGCTTTTGATTGGATTGCCTGCCTATGCGGCCGAGCTTGGGGACGACGGGCTGCATAAAGCGGCATGGATGCGCGACACTTTCAAGGACCTCAGAGAAGATTTGGCCGAGGCCACTGCGGAGGGCAAGCGCCTTGCGATTATCATCGAGCAACGCGGGTGTATTTATTGCAAGAAGATGCACGAAGAGGTCTTTATCGACCCTGCGATCGACAGCTACATCAAGGACAATTATTTCTTCGTCCAGATCAATATGTTCGGGGATGTTGAAGTTACAGACTTTGACGGCGAAACGCTGCCTGAAAAGGAGATGGTCCAGAAGTGGGGCGCGCTCTTCACGCCCTTGATGATTTATTTTCCCGAAGAGGTGGCCGAGGGGCTGACGGCCCCGCAGGCGGCTGTGGCGCAAGTTCCTGGGGCTTTTGGGAAGTGGACCACGCTTAATATGCTGAGCTGGGTGAAAGAGGAGGGCTATGCGGGCGAGGAGCCTTTCCAAAAGTATCACGCACGCAAGCTTGAAACGCAACTTTCGGAATGATTTTCCAAGCGGTTGCGGTGTGGGAGAACGTGAACGCTTTGGATATCGATAAATAGGTAAATTCATTTTCGTGAATTTGTTGTTGCGAGTCTCGTGCCTGTCCACTACGGTATGCAAAGCTAACCTAGCTTTAGAACACGGGTGGCCAAGGGAGGAATTATGAGGTTCACAACACTTGCACTGGCGGCAACGCTAACAGCCGGAGCGGCTTATGCGGATATGGTTGCACCAACAGATGTCGTCTTTACCGAAGATGGCGCGGTTGAAATGTCGTTGAGCGGCGTAGCCGGAAACGTAGAGGAAGGCATCGGTGTCTACTCTAGCCGCAGCAAAGGCAATTGCGTTGCGTGTCACGTTGTCAGCTCGCTGGAAGACGTCGCGTTTCCCGGCAACATTGGTCCTGCGCTTGATGGCGTTGCGGACCGTTGGAGCGAGGCTGAATTGCGCGGGATCGTATCAAACGCAAAGCTGACATACGACGGCACGATGATGCCAAGTTACTACAAGGTCGAAGGCTTCCAGCGCCCAGGCAATGCCTATACAGGCAAGGCTGCGGAAGGTGCGCTTGATCCGCTTTTGAGTGCGCAGCAAATTGAAGATGTTGTTGCGTTCCTGATGACACTGAAAGACGAGTGATCCAGCCTGCTGGAGCGCTTTGAGAGAGACGTAAAGGAGTTAGATATGGAATTTTCACGACGTGATACGCTTGCCCTTGGGGCCGGCGCTGTTGCCCTGACAATTCTGCCGTTTCAGGCCACTGCGGCCGCAGACGACATGATTGCAGCGTTTACAGGTGGCGCAGATGTGGCTGAAGGCGGCGTAACGCTGACAGCTCCTGAAATCGCCGAAAATGGCAATACTGTCCCAGTCAGCGTATCGGCGGACGGCGCGGAGGCAATCTTGCTTCTCGCGGCGGGCAACCCGACACCTGATGTGGCGACATTCAAGTTTGGCGAGCTGTCAGGCACGCAGAGTGCGTCGACACGCATCCGTCTTGCGGGAACGCAAGATGTTGTTGCTGTGGCCAAGATGGCAGATGGCACATTTGCCCGCGCAAGCTCGACTGTAAAAGTGACCATTGGCGGCTGCGGCGGCTAATTAGAGGAGACTAAAAACATGGCAGATGGTGTAAAACCCCGCGTCAAAGCCCCCAAGTCAGCAGCGGCTGGCGAGGTTGTGACAATCAAAACCTTGATCAGCCACAGCATGGAATCAGGCCAGCGTAAAGACAGCGACGGCAACAAAATTCCGCGCTCGATCATCAACCGCTTTACCGCGGAATATAACGGTAAGATGGTGATTGATGTTGAACTCGCACCTGCGATTTCGACAAACCCGTATTTCGAATTCGAAGCGACTGTTCCTGAAGCCGGTGATTTCAAATTCACTTGGTATGATGATGACGGTTCTGTCTACGAAGACGCAAAATCAGTCGCAATCGCCTGATCAACACGCATGAGTGCCTTGCCCCGCAGAAGGGCAGGGTGCTTTCCAAGGGAGGAAATGCATGAACTTCAAGACAATGTCCCTCATCGG